>NZ_JBPWGY010000008.1:0-276086 GCF_051780025.1 Bacillus cereus group sp. BceL062
TATTATTTACTTTATGTCCATTTTGTCTAAAATAGAAAATATAGCTGGACAAAAACACACGTTTTAACACATAATGGACACAATGCTTCTTTAGAGGTGTAAAGAAAAAACATTGACAAATATAAAATGGCTAGCTATAATTTTGTTTGTTGCCTTGAGGTGATATGATATGAAATGGTCCATCCATCAATTGAATAAATTGAGAAATAAAGGATTGACATTGGATGAGATGGTAGATGTAAGTGAGCTAAAAGAGGTCGAGAAAGATATTCGTGAAATTAATCCTGTTCATGTAACAGGAAGAGTTGATTTTGGCTCCGGGAAGTTTACGTTCCATCTACATATAACTGGAAGCATGGTTTTACCATGTTCTCGCTCTTTAGTAGATGTGACATTACCATTTGACATTAAAACAACTGAGGTGTTCCAAACTTCAGAAGAAGAGTTTGAAACAGAAGCTGAAATTCATTGTTTAGAAGGAGAAGTACTTGACTTACTGCCCGTAATCAAGGAAAATATACTTTTGGAGATTCCAATGCAAATTTTCAGTGATGATGTTTCTGGTGGAGCACCGATGCAAGGTCAAGACTGGCAAGTGATTTCGGAAGAAAACAAAGAAAAGGCTGTTGATCCAAGATTGGCAGGACTTGCAAAGTTTTTTGACAAATAATCGGAAGACTGGTTTAGGCCTTCATATGAAAATAATTATTTCTTTTAAGGAGGTGGGAAGAATGGCTGTACCTTTTAGAAGAACTTCTAAAACAGTAAAAAGAAAGCGTCGTACGCATTTCAAATTATCAGTACCTGGTATGGTAGAGTGCCCAAGCTGTGGTGAAGCGAAATTAGCTCACCGTGTATGTAAAGCATGCGGTACTTACAAAGGTAAAGAAGTAATCAGCAAGTAATTGCGGGAAAATAAACGTAGAAGATATCTTCTGCGTTTATTTTTTTTGTTTTATTCTTTAGTTGTTGTATTCTATCTTTTCTAGTAACTGCATATGCTTAATAAAAAATGCATAGGGAGGACTAGAGAGATGGCGACAACAAGACAAGATGCTTGGACTGATGATGAAGATTTGCTTCTGGCAGAAGTAGTACTCCGGCATATTCAAGAAGGTGGAACGCAACTTTCTGCCTTTAAAGAAGTGGGAAGACATTTGTCTCGTACACCAGCAGCATGTGGATTTAGATGGAATTCTTACGTGAGAAAGCAATATAAAGAACGTATTGAAGAAGCGAAACAACTTCGTAAAGTAGAAAATTATGAAGTGAAAGAGACGGAGGTATTAGAGCCTACGTCAATTACACTGAATGATGTTATTGATTTCTTGCAAAATTATAAAGATGAAAACTCTTTAATGGTGTTGCAAAAACAAGTTGAATCGCTACAAACAGAGAGAGAACGACTTCTAGAGCGATTATCGGTATATGAGGAAGAGTATAGAACATTACTTGATTATATCGATCAAAAAAGAAGTGTAATGGTAGCGGAAAGAAGCAGTGTTCGTTCGAATGGAAAGTTAGAGAAGTTAAAGAAATAAAAACAGCTGTTACGCAGCTGTTTTTTTTATTTTTTATGCAGATTCCTCGTTTGTAATCGCATTCATATTTGTTTCTGGATGCCAAATATAAAAATCACCATTAGTTACTGATACAGGTTGGAAATTTAATTTATCCCAAAAACCAGCTGAATGGATACGTGCTATCGTTTTAACTGGGAACTGTAGTTGTTTTGCATAATTCACAAGCATTTGTCCAAATCCTTGTTTTTGAAAAGTTGGTAACACTTCAAGTTTATAAAGTTCTAGGTAAGGGCCAGTAATTTCAAATGGTTCGCCACCATCCCTTTTCATATATAGACTCATACGTGCGATTAGTGATCCGCCATAATAAATACCATAAAATGGTGATTCGCTATTGTTTTCAATAATGTTTGCTTGTAACTCTTCCAACATAGATAGTTCTAGAGCTCCGCAACCTTTAAATTTTTTAAATTCATCTAATGTTTTATAATTGATGAGCAAGCGCTCAACTTTTGGGAATCCCATTACATCACATCCTTTTCTTATCTTGTTGAATCCAGAAAAGTAAAAATATTTATAATAATATTATAACTTATTTTTTTATTTTTATGAAGAAGATAGTATATTTCTTTTATTATTTTTTTGAGGATTTGCTAAACTAAGAATAGAAGCACGTTAATAGGTAGTATATACATAGTGAAAGAAGAGGTTGAATTTATCTGTTAGGAGTCAGTGCAAGCGTAGGATGTATGCATGTGGATTAGAAAGATATAAAGGGAGGGAAGGCAAGGAAATTTAATATGAATTCCTTGGGTGAAAATGAAAATTGGAATTGTAGGATCAGGTGCTATTGGTCTATTATATACATTTTATTTACAAAAAAGTAATCAAGATGTCACGTTGTTTACAAGGACGGCTAAGCAGGCTGAAGAATTGAATAAAACAGGTGTAACTTGTATTAGAGATGGGAAACGTGAAACGGTATTTCCATCCATTTTACCGATAGAATATATGTTAGATCAGAAGTTAGATTATACATTTATTGCTGTGAAGCAATACCATATAAATGACATATTACCGTTTGTGCAAGGAGAATCATCATTAATCTTTTTGCAAAACGGAATGTCGCATCTTCATGCTATACAGAAAATAAGAAATGAGAATATAGCTGTTGGTATTGTAGAACACGGTGCGAAAAAAGAAGAAAGGTATACGGTCCATCATACTGGAATAGGTATAACGAAGTTTGGGGTAGTGCGCGGTCCATCTTTATATTTTAAAAAAGTATTCGATTATTTTCCTTTTGCTCATTTTCCAATTCAAATAGAGGCTGATTGGAAAGGTATTATGTACAAAAAATTAGTAGTAAATGTATGTATTAATCCATTGACAGCGTTATTGCGGGTTCAGAACGGTGAGTTAATTACGAATCCTTTTTTTTATCAAATGATGGAGCAAGTATTTAGGGAAGTTGCATTTCTTGTTAGTGAAGAACAAGAAATGGTATGGGAAATGGTACGAGGTATATGTGAAAGAACGTCTCATAATACATCATCTATGCTAGCAGATGTAAGAGCGAATAGACAAACGGAAATCGATGCAATTGTTGGATATGTGTTAGAGGAAGCTAAGAAACAGCAACGACCAGTTCCGACACTTCAATTTTTGTTCGATGCAATAAAAGGATTAGAAGTAAAAGAATAAGTGTTATTCTTTGCTTTTACGTGAAACATTGACTACAATGTGGATTGGTGAGAGAACTGGATACGAAAGGAAGAATTATATGGAGATAAACGAAATCTCTGTTCCGCAACAAGGTATTGTAGCGGACTATATGAACGGTAAAAAAGAGATACAGTCGTGTTTTGATTATATGTTAACAGAAGTTGCTTTTAAACAACGTTTACATGATTTGCGTGAAAGGAAGTTTTTCCGCCAAGAGTTAGTAGCGCATTTATTAGAATATAATACAAAATTGCAAGCGGGAGAATCTACAATTCAAAATGTAAAAGCGCTTGGAGATGAAAATACATATGTTGTTATAGCTGGACAACAAGCGGGGTTATTAACTGGACCGCTTTATACAATTCATAAAGCTATTTCAATTTTACAGCTTGCAAAGGAAAAGGAAGAAAGTTTAGGCGTTAAAGTCGTTCCTGTATTCTGGATTGCTGGTGAAGATCATGATATGGATGAGATTAATCATACTTTTGTAACGAAAAATAAAAAAATAAAAAAGACTATTTTTCATGACCGTAATCCGAAAAAGGCGAGTGCTTCTGAGTCTGAACTGTCTGTTGAAGATTGTAGAAAATGGATGGAAGAGGTTTTTAAAACATACCCAGAAACGAATTTTACAAAGGATGTATTACGATTTGTAGATGATGCTTTGAATAAATCGAATACGTATGTAGATTTCTTTGCTTACCTTATTACAAAAATGTTTGCTAATTCTGGTTTAATTCTTGTTGATTCGCATCATCCTGAATTAAGGAAGTTAGAGGTTCCATTCTTCAAACGTATTATAAGCAAGTATAAAGAAGTGCAAGAGGGGCTTCACAATCAGCAGGAAGTAATTAAAGAATTAGGGTATAAGCCAATTATTGAAACAAAGTCTAATGCAGTGCATATATTCATGGAAATCGATAATGAGCGAGTGCTGCTTGAAGACAATCAAGGAAAGTTTGTCGGAAAAGATGGGACACATTCTTTTTCATATGAAGAATTGATTGAAGAGTTGGAGAGAAGTCCAGAGCGTTTTAGTAATAATGTTGTAACACGTCCTCTTATGCAAGAGTATGTATTTCCTACGCTAGCGTTTATTGGAGGTCCAGGGGAGATAGCTTATTGGAGTGAACTGCAACAAGTATTCCATACTGTTGGTTTCCAAATGCCGCCTGTCGTTCCTCGTCTTACAATGACTTATATAGAGAGAGATATAGCGACAGATTTAAATGATTTACAGTTGCAAGAAAATGATCCGTTTTTACATGATGTAGATAAATTACGTGAAAACTGGTTGTCTGATCAAATAGAGGAACCAATCGACGATCGATTTATAGAGGCGAAAAAAGAAATTATTGATATTCATACATCATTACAACAGTTTGTGAAAAAAATAGATCCAGGATTAAGTGAATTCGCAGGGAAGAATGAGTTGAAAATTAATGAACAAATTGAACTGTTAGAAAGAATGTTGAAAAGAAATGTTGAGAAAAAACATGAAGTTCAACTAAATAAATTCCGCCGTATACAATGTGCAATTCGTCCATTAGGAGCTCCGCAAGAGCGCGTGTGGAATGTATGTTATTATTTAAATCAGTTCGGTTTGGATTTCGTTGATCGAGTGATGGAGAATTCATTTTCTTGGGATGGAAAACATCATGTTATAAAACTATAGAATCTTGCTCTTTGGAGCAGGATTTTATTTTTATTCTGTTGAATTTACTGTGAAGTGAAATTTTTCTGAATTATCATTTTATAACTGGTAGAGATTGTATATATGTAGGATACTTAAATATATGACAAAATCACACAAAATGTAAACGTATTATTCTCTTTTTCGACAGTTTTTTATTTAAATTCCCGCAAAAAATGATAAAATTTAGTATATAATAAAAGAAAATAGCGATTTGTATAGTATGCTGCCTTTGTTGGTAAGTTAACTGAGTCGTTCTTTAGTAGTATTTCGTTCTCTGATCGTGAGAAATACGTTTAGAGGAAGAAATACATTTAACATAAATTAATTGGAAAAAGAGTAGGTGCAACAATGTTTAAACACGTAACAGTGCTTTTGAAAGAAACAGTAGACGGCTTAGATATAAAGCCAGATGGTACATATGTAGATTGTACACTGGGGGGAGGAGGACATAGTTCTTATTTATTATCCCAATTGACTGATGGGGGAAAATTAATTGCTTTTGATCAAGATGAGATAGCGATTCAAAATGCAAAAGAAAAATTTTCTTCATACGGTGAGCAGTTTATAACGGTAAAGAGCAATTTCCGTTACTTATCTGAAAAACTACAGGAATTAGGCATAACAGAGGTAGACGGTATTTTATTCGATTTAGGTGTTTCATCCCCACAATTAGATACACCAGAGCGAGGCTTTAGTTATCATCATGATGCACCGTTAGATATGCGGATGGATCAAGATGCCCCATTAACAGCATATGATGTTATAAATAGCTGGTCATATGAACAACTTGTAAGAATTTTCTTCCAGTATGGTGAAGAGAAATTTTCAAAGCAAATAGCAAGAAAAATTGAAGCGTATCGTGAAAATAAAGCTATTGAAACGACAGGAGAATTAGTGGAACTAATAAAAGAAGGTATTCCGGCTCCTGCGCGTAGAACTGGTGGACATCCTGCGAAGCGAGTTTTCCAGGCAATCCGTATTGCTGTAAATGATGAATTGAAAGTATTTGAAGAAGCGTTGGAATCTGCTATTGAGATGGTCAAGCCTGGTGGAAGAGTTAGTGTTATAACATTCCATTCATTAGAAGACCGTATTTGTAAAACAACATTTAAGCGAAATAGTACAACGCCGCAATTGCCGCCAGGGTTACCAATTATCCCAGATGAATTTAAGCCGAAATTAAAGCTTATTACAAGAAAACCGATTTTACCTTCTGATATAGAGCTGGAAGAAAATAATCGAGCGCGTTCTGCGAAGTTGAGAATCGCTGAAAAACGATAAAAAGGAGAGAGAGGTATGACTAATTTAGCTGTAAAGTACAAACAACAAGCGCAAGAAGAGGTACAAATTCAAACGCCCCCACAGCAGATGGTTAAGCCGAAGGTTAAAGCAAAGATCACAAGGGTCGAAAAACTGATGTATGTAGCGTTTATTGGCTTCTTATTGTATGCCTGTGTAGCGTTTATTGGGAATAAAGCAGGGCTTTATCAAGTTAATGTAGAAGCAGCGACGATCGAAGAAAAAATTGTACAGCAGCAAAAAGAAAATCAAGAATTGCAAGCTGAAGTAGAGAAGCTAAGTCGCTATGAACGAATCGCTGAAGTTGCAAAAAAACATGGGCTAGAAATTAATGCGAATAATGTGAAAGGCCTCAAGTAAGGCAATAGGTGTGAAGGAAAGATGAAGAAAAATATGACTAAATTTCATACCAATAAAGGAGCAGGTTATTTTATGATATTTTTCCTCCTGCTCTTTTTGCTATTATTAGCCCGATTTTTTTACATACAAGCGACAGGAACAGTGCATAATCAGGATTTGGATGACCTTGCTAAGCAAAAACATAGTAAAACAGGAGTTCTCGAAGCGAATCGAGGAACGATTTATGACCAAAATGGTCATGTGTTAGCGCAAGATGCAAACTCTTATAAACTTGTAGCTGAATTAAAAGGTGCGAAACCTGTTGAGAATAAAGAGGATACTGCAAAGAAAATTGCAGGAGTACTAGGAAAAGGCGAAGAGGATATTTTAGCTGCATTAAATAAGGAAGACAGAAGTCAAGTCGAATTTGGAACACTAGGCAAGGATTTGACGAGAGAACAGAAGAAACAAATAGAGGCATTGAATTTGCCGGGAATATCTTTTATTACAGAAAATGCAAGAGTGTATCCAAACGGTGATTTTGCGTCTTACGTCATAGGTCATGCGAAACCAAATGAAAAGGGAACTTCGGTAGGACAATTTGGCTTAGAAAAAAGTTTGGATAAATATTTAAGTGCTTCTAATGGAGAAGTAGCTTATACAGGTGATCGTAAAGGTGTATCTCTCGATGGTGGAAAAGTGAATGTAAAGGCACCTAAAAATGGAGATAATGTGTATTTAACAATGGATCAACGAATCCAAAGTTATTTAGAAGATGCGATGAAAGCGGCAAGTAAACAATATGATCCAGAAAGTTTAATAGGGATTGTTGCGGATCCGAAAACTGGAAAAATATTAGCGATGTCTACTAAACCTAGTTATGATCCTAATGATCGTCAAATTAAATATTTCTTCAATGATGCGATTTCAAATGCATTTGAACCGGGGTCAACAATGAAAATTTTCACATTAGCGGCAGCTATTAATGAAGGTGTGTACAAAGGACAAGATTATTATCAGTCTGGTACATATCAAGTTGGAAATCGGAAGATAAATGATCATAATGGCGGTGCTGGCTGGGGCTCTATTACATTCGATGAAGGGGTGGAGAGATCTTCAAACGTAGCGTTTGCTATTTTAGGTGATCAAAAACTTGGTCCAGAACGTTTCCGTAAATATATTAATGCTTTTGGGCTAGATGAGAAAACAAATATTGATTTACCTGGTGAAGGTTCTAATACAATTTTATTTGATCAGCAAATACAGCAAGTAACAACGGCTTTTGGACAAGGTTCTACTGTAACGCCAATTCAGCTTGTACAAGCTGCAACGTCTATTGCAAATGATGGGAAAATGATGAAACCATATGCGATTGACAAAATTGTAGATCCGATAACAGGGGAAGTAAAATTAGAGCATAAACCAGAAGAAGTAGGAAAGCCTGTTACAAAAGAAACAGCAGCGCAAGTAAGACAGTTGTTAGAACGTGTTGTTACATCTCCGAAAGGAACAGGAACTGCTTATAAAGTCGATGGATATTCAGTTGGTGGTAAAACAGGGACAGCGCAAATGCCGGATGGGAAAGGTGGCTATATGACAGGAAGAGAGAATTATATATTCTCATTCTTAGGGATGGCGCCGATGGAGGATCCGCAACTTGTTGTGTATGTAGCTGTTAAACAGCCGAAATTGAAAGATGATGAGAACGGCGCACAGCCGTTAGCTGATATTTTTAAATATGTAACAAAAAATAGTTTAGAGTATTTAAAGATAAAGCCAAATGAAGTGAAAGATCCGAAGAAGCATTTAAAAGAGCAACAAACTGCTGTTCCAGATGTAACTGGTAAAACGATGACTGAAGCGGGGAAAGCAATTGAAAAAGCAAAACTCCGTCCAATCATACTAGGTGAAGGAAAAGTGCAGCAACAAGTACCAAAAGCGACTGAACAAACATTAAAAGGTGATCGAGTCTTTTTAGTGGGAGATAAGCCAACAATGCCAAATATACAAGGATGGGCACTACGTGATGTTATGAATTTGGCGAAAACATTACAGCTTAACTTAAAACCTTCTGGTACCGGATACGTAACTGAACAAAGTGTAGCAGAAGGAACATTACTGCAACCGGGTACAGAATTAGGTGTAACACTAGTACCACCACTTGAACCACAACAAGAAGCAGAAAAACCGTAATGGTAAGAAGCAAGGAGTTCTAATTAAATAAGTACAAGCATATATTGGAACAAGCTAGGCGTAAGGGAGGCTTGTTCCAATATGCGTGTATCAAATGTAACGGTTAGAAAACGACTTATTTTTATACTTATATCAGGTATACTTATTTTCACTATCATCGATATTCGTCTTGGATATGTACAGTTTTTTCTTGGAAATATGTTAACGGATCGCGCGAAAGATTCGTGGAGTCGTAATATTACTTTTGAGCCTGAAAGAGGGAAAATTTTAGACCGAAACGGTGTGGAACTTGCCACAAATAAAAGTGCCCCGACGGTATTTGTAGTGCCGAGGCAAATTGAAAAACCAGCAGAGACTGCAGAGAAGTTAGCTGCAGTATTAGGTGTGGAAAAAGACGAGATTTATAAGAGGGTTACAAAAAAGGAATCAATTGTAAGGTTAGATAAGGGTGGCAGGAAGATATCGCATGACAAAGCGAAAGAGGTACGAGGATTAAGTTTAAAGGGAGTTTATATTGCAGAGGATTCTATCCGGTACTATCCATTTGGAAATTTTTTATCACACGTATTAGGGTTTGCAGGTAGTGATAATCAAGGTCTTATGGGGTTAGAAAAATATTATGATAAAGAGCTGAATGGTGATAAAGGTCATGTCCGTTTTTTTGCAGATGCAAAAGGACAAAGAATGCCTAACATTGGTGATGATTTCAAAAAACCAGAAGCTGGATTGAACTTAGGCTTAACAATTGATGCGCGTATTACGAGAATTATGGAAAGAGAAATGAATATCGCAGAGTCAACGTATAATCCCGATGGTATGATTGCGATTGCAATGAATCCAAAAAATGGTGAGATTTTAGGCATGTCGAGTCGACCGAGTTTTGATCCAGCAGATTTTCAAAGTGTTTCTCCAGAAGTGTATAATAGAAATTTACCTGTATGGAGTACGTATGAGCCTGGTTCAACATTTAAGATCATTACGTTAGCGGCCGCTTTGAATGAAAATTTGGTAGACTTAGAGAAAGATACGTTTTATGATGATGGAGCAGCTGAAGTTGGTGGGGCTAGATTAAAATGTTGGAAAGCTGGAGGTCATGGTAGCCAGACGTTTTTAGAGGTCGTTCAAAACTCGTGTAACCCAGGGTTTATTGAACTTGGTGATCGTCTTGGTAAAGACAGATTGTTTAAATACATTCGTAATTTCGGCTTTGGACAGAAGACTGGAATCGACTTACAAGGTGAAGGTAGTGGGATTTTATTTAATTTAGATAAAGTTGGTCCAGTTGAGCAAGCAACAACTTCATTTGGTCAGGGTGTTTCTGTTACACCAATTCAACAAGTAGCAGCTGTAGCAGCGGCTGTAAATGGTGGAACGTTATACCAACCATATATAGCTAAGGAGTTTATTGATCCGAAAAATAATCAAGTTGTTAGTAAAAAAACACCTGTTGATAAAAGGAAAGTTATTTCCGAGGAAACTTCAGAAAAAGTTCGTTATGCATTAGAGAATGTTGTAGCGAAGGGGTCTGGTAAAGGTGCGTTTATTGACGGATATCGTGTAGGTGGAAAAACAGGTACTGCTCAAAAGGTGAAAGATGGTAAATATTTAGAGAATAATTATATAGTGTCTTTTATTGGCTTTGCTCCAGCGGATGATCCGCAAATTGTTGTTTATGTAGCTGTTGATAATCCAAAAGGAGTTACTCAATTTGGTGGAGTAGTAGCGGCTCCAATTGTTGGGAATATTCTTCGGGATGCACTTCCTGTTATGGGAGTGAAACCGAGAAAAGAACAAGTTGAGAAAGAATATAAATGGGGCGACACACCAACTGTAGAAGTTCCGAATTTAATTGGCATGAAAAAGAAGGATTTACAAACTCAACTTGTTGATTTGAAGCTTGATATAAGCGGAGATGGAGAGAGAGTAATTAAACAATCACCAGAAGCTGGGGCCAAGGTAAAAGAAGGCTCAAAAATTAGAATTTACTTCGGGAATTAAAGGTAACATAGTGCGTTTTATGGTACAATTGGTGGAAGTGAGTTCTTTATAGAAGAGTTACTTAATTTGAGACAGTAAGTGTCTCATTAATAAATAGGTCTATGTATTAGACGATAGTAGCACGTACCTCCTATTTAAATTAACTAGGAGGTAATGTGTTGCTTACTAAAAAAGAGATAAATAAACAATGTAGAGAGGGTTTAGTGAAATGAAGTTGCATACACTTGTATCATGTTTGCATGATTTTCCAGTTGTTCCAAAAGAAAATCCAGAAATCACATCTATTGAAGCTGATTCACGTAAAGTGAAAGAGGGAAGCTTATTTATATGTATGAAAGGGTATACGGTTGATAGCCATGATTTTGCTAAGCAAGCAGCGGCACAAGGAGCGGCTGCTATTGTTGCTGAAAGACCAATTGATGTTGACGTTCCAGTTGTACTTGTGAAAAATACTTTTCGTTCGTTAGCGGTTTTAGCTGATTATTTTTATGGTCAACCAACACACAAGTTACATTTAATCGGTATTACAGGTACAAATGGAAAGACAACAACATCGCATATTATGGATGAAATTATGCGCGCACATGGTCATAAAACAGGGCTAATTGGAACGATTAATATGAAAATCGGTGATGAAACATTTGAGGTGAAAAATACAACGCCAGATGCACTAACACTTCAACAGACGTTTTCGAAAATGGTTGAACAAGGTGTAGATAGCACAGTAATGGAAGTTTCATCTCATGCTTTAGATCTTGGGCGTGTACACGGATGCGATTATGATGTTGCAGTATTTACGAATTTAACACAAGATCATTTAGACTATCATAAAACGATGGAAGAATATAAACATGCGAAGGGCTTGCTTTTTGCACAGCTGGGCAATAGTTATAATCATAATCGTAAAAAATACGCTGTATTAAACAGCGATGATCCAGTTGCGGAAGAGTATATGAGAAGCACAGCGGCAACTGTTGTAACTTACGGTATAGATGTTTCAAGTGACATTATGGCGAAAGATATCGTTATGACGAGCGGTGGTACGACATTTACACTTGTAACACCGTATGAAAGTGTAGATGTTACGATGAAATTAATTGGTAAGTTTAATGTATACAATGTGTTGGCTGCTGCTGCAGCAGGGCTTGTTTCAGGCGTAAGCTTACAAACAATTATTGATGTAATTAAAGAGCTTGCTGGTGTGCCTGGACGTTTTGAAGTTGTTGATGGTGGACAAAATTACACAGTTATTGTGGATTATGCACATACACCTGATAGCTTAGAGAACGTTCTAAAAACAGCGAAACAGTTTGCGAACGGTGATGTGTATTGTATCGTTGGTTGTGGTGGTGATAGAGATCGCACGAAAAGGCCAGTGATGGCAAGTGTCGCGGTAGAATATGCAACTCAAGCGATTTATACATCAGACAATCCAAGAAGCGAAGATCCAGTGGCTATTCTAGATGATATGATAAAAGGTGCAAAAGGGAATAATTATGAAGTAATTGTTGATCGAAAAGAAGCGATACGTTATGCTATTTCGAAAGCCAAAGCAGAAGATATTATTATTATTGCTGGTAAAGGGCATGAAACGTATCAAATTATTGGTAAAGAAGTTCATCATTTTGACGATCGTGAAGTTGCTAAAGAAGCAATTACAGGGCGTCTAAACAACGAAGAGTAACAACGTGAGAGGAGGACTACATGTGCTTGAGCAAGGTTTATTAGTAACGGCAGGGGTAGCATTCTTAATTTCTGTTGCCCTTTCGCCACTGTTTATTCCATTTTTAAGAAAATTAAAGTTCGGACAGAGTATTCGTGATGAGGGACCGAAGTCACATCAAAAAAAATCAGGGACACCAACGATGGGCGGTATTGTCATATATGTATCTATGATGGTAACGACCTTAATTATGGCAATTAAGTTTAATCATTTAGGTGCAGAGGTTTCGTTACTATTATTGGTGACATTTGGTTATGGATTAATTGGTTTTTTAGATGACTACATAAAGGTAGTTAAGAAAAGAAATCTTGGTTTAACATCGAAACAAAAATTACTAGGACAGCTTATTATTGCAATTGCGTTCTTTTTAATTGGAAAAGGGCAAGCATTTCACACATACATTATGATTCCAGGGACGGATGTTAAGTTTGAACTAGGCTGGGCGTATTTTGTTCTTGTATTATTTATGCTTATTGGTGGGTCGAATGCAGTTAACTTAACTGACGGTTTAGATGGTTTATTATCGGGAACAGCCGCTATTGCATTTGGAGCGTTTAGTATTATTGCTGTGGCACAAGAGCAATTCGGAGTAGCAATATTCTGTATGGCAGTTGTAGGAGCTGTACTTGGATTTTTAGTATTCAATGCGAATCCAGCGAAAGTATTTATGGGAGATACGGGTTCCTTAGCTTTAGGTGGAGCGATCGCAGCTGTAGCAATTTTACTAAAACAAGAATTGTTACTTGTAATTATTGGTGGAGTATTCGTAATGGAAACTTTATCTGTTATTATTCAAGTCATTTCGTTTAAAACAACCGGAAAGCGTGTCTTTAAAATGAGTCCATTACACCATCATTATGAATTATGTGGTTGGTCAGAATGGCGCGTCGTTGTGACGTTTTGGTCTGTAGGATTTTTATTAGCTATGTTAGGAATTTATATCGGGGTGTGGATGTAATTGAAAACTGTAACTGAATTTCAAAATAAAAATATTCTTGTATTAGGCATTGCAAAAAGTGGTTATGCAGCAGCTACCTTGTTACAAAAATTAGGGGCAAATGTTATTGTAAATGACGGAAAGCCTTTAGCAGAAAATACGCTTGCTGCAGAATTACAAGCAAAAGGAATGGACGTTGTATGCGGGGGGCATCCTTTGGAATTATTAGAGAGAAATATTTCTCTTGTAGTAAAAAATCCAGGGATTCCGTATTCTAACCCAATATTAGTTGCTGCGAAAGAAAAGCAGATTCCAATCGTTACGGAAGTTGAATTAGCATACCGTATTTCAGAAGCGCCATTTGTAGGCATTACGGGGTCTAACGGTAAAACGACGACGACAATGCTTACGTTTGAAATGCTAAAAGAAGGACGAAAGCATCCTATTATTGCAGGGAACATAGGCACTGTAGCTTGTGAAGTAGCACAGGATGCAAAAGAGAATGAAGTTGTAGTTACAGAACTTTCATCGTTCCAACTGATGGGAGTAGAATCGTTCCAGCCTAAAATCGCTGTGTTTTTAAACTTATTTGAGGCCCACTTAGATTATCATGGGACGAAGAAAGAATATGGTTTAGCAAAAGCTAATATTTTTAAAAACCAAACAGAAAACGATTATAGTGTAATAAATGCAGATGATGCAGATGTGATGGCTTTATCTGCTTATAGTAAAGGTCAAAAAATACTATTCTCGACAGCGAAAGAAAATGAAGATGGTGCGTGTATAAAAGATAACGCTCTTTATTTCAAAGGTGAAAAAGTTGTTGAAGTAAGCGATATTGTTTTACCTGGTCAGCATAATTTAGAGAATATTTTAGCTGCGATGAGTATTGCGAAACTATTAGGTGTTTCTAATGAAGCTATTACGGTTGTGTTAAAACGTTTTACAGGTGTAAAACATCGTTTAGAATATGTAACAACTATTAACAACCGTAAGTTTTATAATGACTCAAAAGCGACGAATATGTTAGCGACTGAGAAAGCTTTAGCTGCGTTTACACAACCAATTGTGTTATTAGCAGGTGGGCTTGATCGTGGAAATGAATTCGATGATTTAATTCCATATTTCAAAAATGTAAAAGCGCTTGTAACATTTGGACAAACAGCACCAAAATTAGTAAGAGCAGCAGAAAAAGTGGGATTAGATATAATTGAAAGTGTCGACACTTTAGATGAAGCAGTAGTGAAAGCTTATGCTCATTCTACGGAGGGCGATGTAATTCTTCTTTCCCCAGCATGTGCAAGCTGGGATCAATTTAAAACATTTGAAGAAAGAGGAGACATTTTTATACAAGCTGTGCATAAACTTATATAAAGTAAATCAAAACATCAGTAGGCTAACACCTACTGATGTTTTGTTACATAGGGCAAAAGATTCTGCCTAAAGAGGTGGTGTTCATGGCTAATGAAGAAGACGCCTGATTATATTCTTATTATCGTTACACTTGCGTTGTTAACAATCGGAATGATTATGGTTTATAGTGCGAGTGCGGTTTGGGCCTCTTATAAAATGGGGGATTCATTCTTTTTTGCAAAAAGACAATTGTTGTTTGCGAGTATTGGTGTAGTGGCTATGTTTTTTATCATGAAAATTGATTATTGGGTGTGGCGGACATATTCAAAAGTAATTTTGCTAGTTTGTTTCGTTCTTCTTATTCTCGTTCTAATTCCAGGGGTGGGTCTTGTCCGTGGGGGAGCACGAAGTTGGATTGGAATCGGTGCATTTTCCATTCAACCGTCAGAGTTTATGAAATTCGCGATGATTATTTTTTTAGCGAAATTTTTAGCGGAACGACAAAAGTTAATTACATCGTTTAAACGTGGATTACTACCTGCTCTTAGTTTTGTATTTCTTGCTTTTGGGATGATTATGTTACAGCCAGATCTTGGTACAGGAACGGTAATGGTTGGGACATGTATTATTATGATATTTATCTCGGGAGCAAGGGTCTTTCATTTTGCAATGTTTGGTTTGCTTGGTGTAGCAGGATTTGTAGGGTTAATTGCATCAGCACCATATCGAATGAAACGCATCACATCATATTTAGATCCGTGGTCGGATCCGCTCGGAAGTGGATTTCAAATTATTCAATCGTTACTCGCAATTGGACCTGGTGGTTTATTTGGACTTGGACTTGGGCAAAGTAGACAAAAATTTCTTTATTTACCTGAACCACAAACAGACTTTATATTTGCAATTTTATCCGAGGAATTAGGTTTTATTGGCGGTTCATTTGTGTTATTATTATTTAGTCTATTACTATGGCGCGGGATTCGTATAGCATTAGGAGCGCCAGATTTATATGGTACGTTTTTAGCAGTAGGTATTGTGGCGATGATTGCGATTCAAGTAATGATTAATGTTGGTGTTGTAACGGGACTAATGCCTGTTACGGGTATTACTTTGCCATTTTTAAGTTATGGTGGATCAAGTTTGACCTTAATGTTAATGGCAGTAGGTGTATTATTGAATATAAGTCGCCATTCTCGCTATTAAACCCTGTTTAAAAGACAGGGTTTTTCGTATGTGTGGAAAATACAATATGTATATGGAAATAAATACGATTGAATAAGAACAGGGAAGTGGAGGAATTAGTAGTGCGAGTATTAGTAAGTGGTGGGGGTACTGGAGGCCATATTTATCCAGCTCTTGCTTTAATTAGAGAAATAAAAAAATTAAATCCGGAAGCAAGATTTTTATACATTGGTACAGAAAATGGATTAGAGAGTACCATCGTTCCAAAAGCTGGTATTCCGTTCCAATCTATTGTTATAAGTGGATTTAAACGAAAAATATCGTTAGATAATGTGAAAACGGTTATGCGTTTTCTAAAGGGTGTACAAGATAGTAAACGATATATTCGTCGTTTTAATCCGGATATAGTGATTGGAACGGGTGGATACGTATGTGGACCTGTTGTATATGCGGCAGCAAAACTAGGTATTCCAACTATTGTACATGAACAAAATAGTGTACCAGGTGTAACGAATAAATTTTTAAGTCGTTACGTTGATAAAGTTGCGGTTTGTTTTGAAGCAGCTACAGAACATTTTCCGCAGTCAAAAGTGGTAATGACAGGTAATCCGCGAGCATCAGAGGTAATGGATCAAAACGGAATGAAAGGGAAACGTTCAGTTGGTCTATCTCTTCCTAAAAAGTCCGTACTTATTTTTGGGGGAAGTCGCGGAGCTAGACCGATTAACGATGCTTTCGTAGAAGCGATTGAACAGTTTGGAAATAAAAGTTACGAAGTATTGTACGTAACAGGTGAAGTGCATTATGACAAAGTGATGGATGCTGTGAAGGAAAAAGGCAATCCGAATAATGTTATTATTAAACCTTTCATTCATAATATGCCAGAGGTACTAACTGGCGTTGATCTTGTTGTTTCAAGAGCCGGAGCAACAACACTTGCAGAATTAACAGCATTAGGTAAGCCGAGTGTGTTAATTCCGAGTCCGTACGTAACAAATAACCATCAGGAGAAGAATGCACTTTCGGTTGTTGATAAAGGAGCGGCGAAAATGTTACTTGAAAAAGAATTAACAGCTGAAACGCTTATTCGTGATATTGATGAGATTTTATTAGATACACAAACATTACAAAATATGAAGCTAGCTGCTAAGCAACTAGGTATTCCTGATGCAGCAAATAAGTTGTATGGAGTAATGAATAAGCTTGTGAAAAAATAACGTTAGGTGAACGCCCTGCATATTACTGTAATAAGGAAACTTAATATTGGGGGAGAGCGTCTATGGAACAATTAGTAAATGAGCTTATAGAAGCAAATGTTGGTCGCGTGTTAGTTAACGAGCCGTTAGCACGTTATACAACTATGAAGATAGGTGGACCAGCTGATATTTTAATTGTGCCAAAGCATGTTGCCGGTATTGAGAAAATATTGCAGTTAGTAAAGAAATATAAAATAAAGTGGACTGTAATTGGTCGAGGTTCAAACCTTCTTGTATCTGATAAAGGGATAGAAGGCGTTGTTATTCGTTTAGGAGAAGGATTAGACCACTTAGAGGTCGAAAAACATAGGGTAAGAGTTGGTGGCGGATATCCCCTTATTAAATTGTCAACATTACTTAGTCGCCAAGGGTTGGCTGGATTGGAATTTGCAAGTGGTATTCCAGGGAGTGTCGGTGGTGCAGTGTATATGAATGCTGGAGCACATAAATCAGACATATCAAACATATTGTCAAAGGCTCTAATTTTATTTGAAAACGGAACAATTGAATGGTTAACGAATAGAGGAATGGAGTTTTCATATCGTACATCTGTATTGCAAACGAAACGTCCTGGTATTGTTTTGGAGGCGGAGTTTCAATTACAGGTAGGAGAGCGTGAGGAAATCGTAAGAAACATGCAAAAGAATAAAGATTACCGCCGTGAAACACAACCGTGGAATCATCCTTGTGCTGGAAGTGTGTTTCGGAATCCAATCCCGTATTTTGCAGGAGATTTAGTAGAGAAAGCTGGGCTTCGTGGCTATCAAATAGGTGGAGCTCAAATTTCTGAAATGCATGGGAATTTTATTATTAATACTGGGGGAGCCTCAGCGCAAGATGTATTAGATTTGATTTCATTAATAAAGCATACAATTAAGGATAAATTTGGTGTAGAAATGCACACAGAAGTAGAAATCATTGGAAGATAACGGTTATTCATTCCGCTCATTATCATTTATGTTATAATAAGAAGATAAGAACGGCATGAGGAACATGCCGTTTTTTATGTTACATAGGGGGATCGTACATGAAAAATAGTAAAGTGATTAAACTACAAGATCGTGTACCAAAATTAAAAAATCAAAAGAAAAAAAACAAAAAAAATGTTAATCATCGGTTGATTTTATACATATCAATTTTATTTTTATTAGTACTCTTTTTAATTTATTTTCGGTCTCCGCTTAGTAATATAAAAAAGATAAGTGTGTATGGAAATCATTATATGACAGATGACCAAGTAATGAAGGAATCAGGTGTGACATATGATACAAGTTATTTCCGAGTGACAGCACATAAAGCGGAAGAAAATTTAACGAAACGAAAAGAAATTAAAGCAGTAAATGTAAAAAAGCGTTTTCCAAACAAAATTGATGTTCATATTAAAGAATATGTAACGATTGGTTATATAAACAAAGATGGAAAATTACAACCGTTATTAGAAAATGGGAAAACACTTGATGTACTCCCGAATGGAAAACTTCCTGTTGCAGCACCAATTTTTGAACCTTTTAAAGAGGAGAAAATGAAGGGACTAATTGCTGAACTAGAAAAGTTAACTCCGACTATTTTAAGGTCTATTTCTGAAATTCGTTATTCACCGACGAATGCGAATGAAGACCATCTTACTTTATATATGAATGAAGGATATGAAGTGAGCACTACGATTCAAAATTTCGCAAAGCGTATGGAAACTTATCCACTTATTTTAAAAACAATTGAGCCAGGTAAGAAGGTGTTAATTGACTTAGAAGTAGGTGCATATACGAAAGAGTTAGGTGTAGAAGAAAAAAAAGAATAGAACGGTAGTATTCACTGCATTAATATAGAAAAAAGAGAAACGAATGTTCTATCATATGCATACGAGTTTACTAGAATGGTTCATTTGATGAAAAATATGTAAAAATTCTTAGATTCATACTAGGATTGGTACAAGTTTCACTTTTCTATGAGTACATCTTAGTGTAGACTTATACTTGGCGGTAATTTTTACACTTGAAATAAAATTATTTCAAGATAAGCAGTTCTTCACAGGTTACTGCGATATTCTTAAATGAATGTTAAATAAAAATAAGAAAAATATAGGGTTAAAAAAGGGAAACGTGTAAAGACGTTGAATATTTTTCTTATAAATAGTAAAGTTGCGATTGTTGTTCCATATATTGAGTTGTATGGTATAAATAAAGAAGGAGGTGCCAAAGAATGAACAGCAATGAAATATATGTTAGTCTTGACATCGGTACATCCAATGTTAAAGTCATCATTGGTGAAATGGTTAATGACAGCTTAAACATTATTGGTGTTGGAAATGTAAAATCGAATGGTTTAAAGAAGGGATCGATAGTCGATATAGATGAGACTGTTCGATCAATTAAAAAAGCAATTGAACAAGCTGAGCGCATGGTGGGAATCCACATTGAGCAAGTTGTAGTAGGTGTCAATGCAAACCAGGTACAGCTACTTCCTTGTCATGGAGTAGTCGCTGTTTCAAATGAAGATCGTGAAATCGGGAATGAAGATGTCTTACGCGTTCTAGATGCAGCACAAGTTGTGTCAATTGCTCCAGAACGTGAGTTTATTGATGTGGTACCTCGACAGTTCATCGTAGACGGTCTTGACGAGATTAACGATCCACGTGGAATGATCGGTGTAAGATTAGAAATGGAAGGTACACTTATTACAGGATCGAGAACCTTACTACATAACTTACTTCGTTGTGTAGAAAAAGCAGGTCTTGAAATTGTTGATATTTGTCTTCAACCTTTAGCGGCTGCAACAGTTGCTATATCTTCGGATGAAAAAAATAGAGGAGTAGCCCTTGTTGATATGGGGGGAGGATCTACGACTTTATCTATTTTTAAAGATGGAGAGTTACAAGCGACAAGCGTATTACCATTAGGTGGAGACCATATAACGAAGGATATTGCGATTGGGTTGAAAACTTCAACAGAAAATGCAGATCAAATTAAGTTGAAATATGGACATGCTTTTTATGATACAGCATCGGAAGAAGAAATGTTTACGGTTCCTATTATGGGAAGCGATCAAACAGAACAATATTCTCAGTTGGAGTTATCGGATATTATCGAGGCTCGTGTAGAGGAAATTTTAATGTTTGTTCAAGATGAAGTACGTAAGTTAGGAGTAAAGCAAGTAGCTTCTGGGTATGTACTAACTGGTGGAATAGCTTCTATGCCAGGTGTTCTTGATCTTGCATATGATATTTTACATGAAAATGTTCGTGTAGCAACTCCTGACTATATTGGTGTGCGTGAGCCCCAATATACAAGTGGAGTTGGATTAATTAAACATTCATATCAAAAAGCTAAATTACGTGGGAAAAATGTGCAGGAAAAGCAAGAACATTTTGAACCAGTACCAGCACCAGCACCAATGCCGGTACAACAACAACCTGCGAAACAAAAAACCCGTAATCAAAACAATAATAATCAAAATGATGACCGTATGATGTCAAAAGTAAAACGTGTATTCCGTTATTTATGGGATTAAAATTGGACACGAAAAATGAGGTTCTAGGGGGATTTCGACATGTTAGAGTTTGATACTACTCAAGATCAATTAGCGAATATAAAAGTTATCGGTGTCGGCGGTGGCGGAAACAATGCTGTAAACCGTATGATTGAGCACGGTGTACAAGGTGTTGACTTTATCGCTGTGAATACTGATGCACAAGCGTTAAATCTATCAAAAGCTGAAACAAAAATGCAAATTGGTGGAAAATTAACGCGTGGACTTGGTGCAGGCGCAAACCCTGAAGTAGGGAAAAAAGCGGCAGAAGAAAGTAAAGAACAGATCCAAGAAGCACTTCGTGGTGCAGATATGGTATTCGTAACTGCTGGTATGGGCGGCGGAACTGGAACTGGTGCAGCTCCAGTTGTTGCTCAAGTTGCAAAAGAACTAGGTGCATTAACAGTTGGTGTTGTAACACGTCCATTTACGTTTGAAGGACGTAAGCGTGCAACACAAGCTGCATCTGGTATTGCGGCATTTAAAGAAAATGTAGATACACTTATTGTAATTCCAAACGATCGCTTATTAGAGATTGTTGATAAAAATACGCCAATGTTAGAAGCGTTCCGTGAAGCAGATAACGTATTACGTCAAGGTGTACAAGGTATTTCTGATTTAATTGCTACACCAGGTCTAATTAACTTAGACTTCGCAGACGTAAAAACAATTATGTCTAATAGAGGTTCTGCTTTAATGGGTATCGGTTCTGGTAATGGGGAAAATCGTGCTGCTGAAGCTGCGAAAAAAGCGATTTCTAGTCCATTACTAGAAACATCTATTGATGGAGCTCAAGGTGTTATTATGAATATTACGGGTGGAGCTAACTTAAGCTTATACGAAGTACAAGAAGCAGCAGACATTGTAGCTTCAGCTTCGGATCCAGAAGTAAATATGATCTTCGGTTCTGTTATTAATGAAGGATTAAAAGATGATATCATTGTAACTGTAATTGCAACTGGTTTTGATGATAGTATTGCAACTCAACCACCAAAACCAATGATTCGTCCGAATGCGAATCACACGCAACAACAGCAACAACCAGTAGCTCAGCCTTCAAAACAACGTGAAGTAAAACGTGAAATGAAGCGTGAAGAGCCGGTTGTACATGAGCGTCATTCAGATTCAGATGATATCGATATTCCAGCATTTTTACGTAACCGTCGTAGACGATAAAAAAAGGGGCATTCATGCTCCTTTTTTGTTTCTGAATGGAAAAGACCTGCTAAGCAGGTCTTTTTTTATTTTGTATATTTAAATTTATCTCGTATTAACGGCCCGTAAAAGCTCGGTTTATGTGGGTTAAAAGGAACCGATTCTACTGATTAAAATTGCGCGTTAAAGTTGTAGTACAGGATTTTTAATTTTCGTTACATATAGTTCAGCCCATTTGTCGGTAAAAAATAAAAACATATCATTCTATGAAACTATACTTTTATTTTTTACCGACAGATTATGTCTAGAAATCACAAAATAACAAAAAAACACCTCCGCAAATTGACACACTTTCCCATTGGATATGCATTATACTAGTCTCAACTTAAAAAAAGAGGTGAATTGTTTGGTTGTTTACGCCGACGTTGTTTGGTTGTTAAACGCCTGCATTGATTTTCTTTTACTTTTATTAACAGCTACCGTGTTAAAAAAGAAGATCAAAAGATGGAGGCTTGTGTTAGGGGCATTTATAGGTTCCACCATTGTTATTTTTGCCTTTACTCCTTTTGCTTCTATGATGACACATCCGATTATGAAACTACTGTACTCGTTACTTATTGTGTATACAGCCTTTGGGTTTACAACGTTTAGAAATTATACACAAACTGTTTTTACTTTTTACTTTGTCACTTTTATGGTTGGCGGAGGATTAATGGGAACTCATTTCTTTTTGCAAACGAATGAGATGGTAAATGGATTGGTTCAATCTCAATCGATTTCTTACGGTGATCCAATTAGTTGGTTGTTTGTTATTTTAGGTTTTCCAGTAATTTATTATTTTTCTAAAAAGCGTATTGAAAGCGTAGAAATCACGAAAATACACTATGACCAAATCGTGAAAGTGAAAATTCAATTAGCTGAAGAAGAATTGGAACTAGCGGGTTTAATTGACAGTGGGAATCAACTTTACGACCCGTTAACAAAAACACCCGTAATGATTATGCATATTTCATCATTAGAACATTGTTTGCCATCTTGGTTAACAGAACAAATTTATTCCAAAACAGAAATTCCTCAAATACCAGAAAAAGATTCTGGATGGGCGACAAAATTACGCTTAATTCCTTTCCGAGCAGTAGGAGTAGAGAGTCAATTTTTGTGGGCAATTAAGCCTGATAGTGTGCAAGTTGATCATGAAGGTAGTTCAATCGTTGTAAACAAAGTATTGATTGGGCTAAATACACAACAACTGTCTACCAATGGAGAGTATCAATGCATTGTACATCCAAAAATGTTGATTTCACAAAAAATGGTAATTGCTTAATTATGAGAGGCGGGATAATATGATGAAATTAAAATTTTATTTAGTATACCTTTGGTATAAAGTATTGCTGAAACTAGGAATTAAGACCGATGAAATTTATTATATTGGTGGAAGTGAAGCGTTGCCACCGCCGTTAACGAAAGAAGAAGAAGAAGTTCTTTTGAATAAATTGCCAAAAGGCGATCAAGCGGCAAGGTCATTACTTATTGAACGCAACTTACGGCTAGTTGTATATATAGCAAGGAAATTTGAAAATACAGGGATAAATATTGAAGATTTAATCAGTATAGGAACAATTGGCCTTATTAAAGCGGTAAATACATTTAATCCAGAAAAGAAAATAAAATTAGCAACATATGCATCTCGTTGTATAGAAAATGAGATTTTAATGCATTTGCGCCGAAATAATAAAAATCGTTCGGAAGTGTCTTTTGATGAACCGCTTAACATTGATTGGGATGGGAATGAACTGTTGTTATCAGATGTATTAGGTACAGATGATGATATTATTACAAAAGATTTAGAGGCTACTGTAGATCGTCATCTTCTAATGAAAGCATTGCACCAATTAAATGATCGGGAAAAACAAATTATGGAGCTTCGATTTGGGCTTGCTGGAGAAGAGGAAAAGACGCAAAAAGATGTGGCGGATATGCTTGGGATTTCACAGTCATACATTTCACGTTTAGAAAAAAGAATCATAAAAAGGTTACGAAAAGAATTTAATAAAATGGTGTAAAGAATAAGACCAGCCTTTATGTAGGCTGGTCTTATTCTGTTTAGTTGTAGAAGAAGAGGTAATTAAAATGAAAAATGAAGAGAAAACCACATGCATAAAATCCCCTTCAAAGGAAATACTTTACACTGTACAGCAACTCCCGATAGGAGGGAACACTTTGACGAGAAACAAAGTAGAAATTTGCGGTGTTGATACAGCAAAACTTCCAGTACTAAAAAATGAAGAAATGCGTAAATTATTTCGTGAAATGCAAAGTGGAGAGATAAGCGCAAGAGAGAAATTAGTGAATGGAAACTTACGTCTTGTATTGAGCGTCATCCAAAGATTTAATAACAGAGGAGAATATGTTGACGATTTATTTCAAGTTGGTTGCATCGGACTTATGAAATCCATTGATAACTTTGATTTAGGCCAAAATGTAAAATTTTCAACGTATGCTGTGCCGATGATTATTGGAGAAATACGCAGATATTTGCGTGACAACAATCCGATTCGCGTATCTCGCTCGTTACGAGATATTGCGTATAAAGCGTTGCAAGTAAGAGAAAAATTGATCGCAGAAAATTCAAAAGAACCAACAGCAATGGATATTGCAAAAGTGCTAGAAGTGACTCACGAAGAGATTGTATTTGCTTTAGATGCGATTCAAGATCCAGTGTCATTATTTGAGCCGATTTATAACGATGGGGGAGATCCTATCTTTGTTATGGATCAATTAAGTGATGAAAAACAAAAGGACGAGCAGTGGGTTGAAGAGTTAGCGCTGAAAGAAGGCATGAAGCGTTTAAATGATCGTGAAAAGATGATTATTCGAAAACGGTTCTTTCAAGGAAAAACACAAATGGAAGTTGCAGAAGAAATCGGGATTTCTCAAGCTCAAGTATCACGCTTAGAGAAATCGGCTATTAAACAAATGAATAAAACGATTCAAGGATAAGGTCTCACCATTTATGGTGAGGCCTTTTTATATGTACTATAGTTTGCGTTCATAGCAATGAGGTCGTGTTCATATAATGAAAATAATATGAACCTTAGTAGCGGTTACTTCCTGTTAATATGAAATACAGTAGTCTGTGTACTTCCAATTCGCCATATAAGGGAGAGGATGAGAGTGATACGGATTTCAGAGTTACAGATGAAGGATGTTATAAATATTTCAGATGGGAAAAGGCTTGGAAATATTGGAGATATTGAGGTTGATATCGATACAGGGAAGATTTGCTCTATTATTATTTCCAAACAGGCACGTATGCTTGGGATTTTTGGGAAAGACGTAGAAATTATAGTTCCTTGGGAGGAAGTTATGAAAATCGGGGAAGATGTCATACTTGTAAGAGTAAATCCTGTTAATTCTGTAACAGAATCAATACAAACACCGACAATTTCATAAAGAATATTACAAATTCCTCTTTTTTTTCTGTTGGTATTATGAAAAAATAAAAGTATGGTAAAATAGACAGGAAGTACCATGCTTTTTTCTGTTATTTTAATTAAAAAGGAGCCGCTTTATGAGAGAACCATTTAAATATGTGGACGGTATACTGTATTTACAAGCGTGGAAAGAACTTGGAAACATTACTGCTGGATTTACGACAAAAGATGGTGGGATAAGTACGGGCTCCTTTCATGCGATGAATTTAGGATTACATGTGAATGATATCGTGGAGAACGTTCATGAAAACAGACGCATTTTAGCAAATAAGCTACAAAAACCATTGGAAAACTGGATTTGCTCTGAACAAGTTCATGATCACCATGTTGAAAAAGTAGGACAACAAGAAAAAGGAAGTGGCGTCTATTCATATGAGGATGGCATTTCAAAAACAGATGGCATTTATACGACTAATAACGATGTTCTTTTAACGTCTTGTTACGCGGATTGTGTCCCACTCTATTTTTATGCACCATCACATGGTATGATAGGACTTGCGCATGCCGGGTGGAAAGGGACTGTAAAAGAGATTGCAAATGAAATGATTCAAAAATGGAGTGCAGAAGGGATTTCAAGTGATGAAATTCATGTTGCAATTGGACCGGCAATCGGATCTTGTTGTTATGTTGTTGATGATAGAGTGTTAACAGCGGCACAGCAAGTAGTAAACGGTTCTGTCCCATATAAAAAAATTTCTGATGGACAGTACGCAATTAATTTAAAAGAAATTAATCGTATATTATGTGTACAAGCAGGCATAAAAGAAGAGCATATTGTAATGTCATCTCTTTGTACAAGCTGTGAAGAACAACTATTTTTCTCTCATCGTCGTGATCAAGGGAAGACAGGGAGAATGTTGAGTTTCATAGGTTTTAAGGAGGAAGAAAACAAGTGACAGTACAAGAAAATTTAATAATTGTAAACGAAGCTATTAAAGAATCTTGCACACGAGCTGGACGTTCGTTGCAAGATATTAAACTTGTTGCAGTTACAAAAACTGTAGGGATTGAAAAAACAAACGAAGTAATGGAAGCTGGAATTATCGATTTAGGTGAAAATAGAAATGAAGGTTTCTTACAGAAATACGAGCATTTTGGCTCAAAAGTTAATTGGCACTTTATTGGCTCATTACAAACGAGAAAAGTAAAAGAGATCATTAATGAAATTGATTATTTACATTCGTTAGATCGTCTTTCTCTGGCGAAAGAAATTCAGAAACGTGCTGATAAGAAAGTGAAATGCTTTATTCAAGTGAAAACCTCATCTGAAGAATCAAAGCAAGGATTGGCAATAGAAGAAACAGTTTCTTTTATTCAAAGTTTGCAAGAATTGGATAAGATTGAAGTGGTTGGACTAATGACGATGGCGCCATTTACAGAAGAAGAGGAAGAAGTTCGTCGCTGCTTTAAGGACTTGCGCAAGCTACAAATAGAGGTGCAGGAGCTAAATCTATTACATGCGCCATGTAAAGAATTATCAATGGGAATGTCCAATGATTACACGATTGCAATTGAAGAAGGTGCTACATATATTCGTTTGGGAACGATTTTAGTAGGAAAAGCGTAAAAGGAAGGAGAATCTTATTATGAGTTGGTCAAAAGTAAAATACTTCTTTTTTGATACACCAGAAGAAAAAGAAGCAGCTCAATATAGCTATGAAAAGGAGCAAACGGACATGAAGAAGCAGCAAGATCCGCCGGAACAACAAGATGTTACGTTTCCGAAAGCACAACCGAAACAAAATGTTGTGAGCATTGAAACGGCAAAGCAATCTTCAAAAGTTGTTTTATTAGAACCACGCACGTATTCGGAAGCGCAAGGTATTGCGGACCATTTGAAAGGTAGACGAGCTGTTGTAATTAATTTGCAAAGAATGTCTACTGATCAAGCAGTACGTATCGTTGACTTTTTAAGTGGTACTGTATACGCTATAGGCGGGGACATTCAAAAAATAGGACCGAAAACATTTATGTGTACACCTGAAAATGTAGATATTGTTGGTGCAATTTCAGAATTATTCGGCGAAGAAGAAGAAACAAATATAAAGAGGTGGTAATACGCCATGACAACCGTTTTAAATGTTTTACTTACTGCTATCGAGATTTACTCGTGGGCACTTATCATTTACATCCTCCTATCATGGTTTCCTGGTGCAAAGGAATCAACTTTTGGAGATTTTCTTGCACGTATTTGTGAACCGTATTTAGAACCATTTCGCAGATTTATTCCGCCGTTTGGTATGATTGATATCTCTCCACTCGTTGCGATTTTTGCGTTAAAACTTGCTAAAAGTGGTTTGTTCAGTTTGTTCAGCTATTTCTTGTAATAAGAGGCTAAATACATGAGCATTTACGAACATTTCAGACCTGATGAAGAGGTCTTTGTAGATAAAGTGCTAGAGTGGAAGCGAGCAGCAGAGTACCATCAAGTGAAACTAACAGATTTCCTTGATCCAAGACAGCAACAAATTGTTTCTATGGTAATTGGACAAGGAGATGTTGCTGTGCAATTTGATGGTGCAACGCCTTACGCAGAGCGTAGAAGAGCACTTATTTATCCAGACTATCTAGAATTAGATGAAGAAGAATTTCAAGTAGAAGTATTAGAAATTGACTATCCTTCCAAGTTTTATACGCTAGAACATAGGCAAATATTAGGTACATTTATGTCACTTGGTTTAACGAGAGAAAAATGTGGTGATATTTTGCTTCAAGAAAATCGTGCCCAAATTGTAGTTGCGAAAGAAATCGTATCTTACATTGAGATGAACTTACAAGCAATAGGGAAAGTAAAAGTCTCCTTATCAGCAGTACAAGGAGAACAAATTCTACAGACTCATGAAACGTGGGGAGAGAAATCTGGAACGGTTTCTTCACTTCGCTTAGATGTTATGTTGGCTGAAATGTTACATATATCCAGACAGAAAGTGCAACCTTTCATAAAAAATGGTTTAGTAAAAGTCAATTGGAAAACAGTAGAGCAAACTTCTTATGAATGTTATCCAGGAGATGTGTTTTCGGTGAGAGGATATGGGCGAAGTAAATTGTTTTCTGTAGAAGGTAGAACAAAACGCGACAAATGGAGAATTTTGTATGGTATACTAAAATGATTGGTTTTTTAGAAGGAAATCCTCCTATTTTGTCGAAGAAAAGATATAATTGAAAGAGGAAATTTAGATAACTACTTGGAGGTGGCGTTGTGCCGTTAACACCATTAGATATTCATAACAAAGAATTTGGTCGCGGATTCCGTGGCTATGATGAAGATCAAGTAAATGAGTTTCTTGATCAAATTATCAAAGATTATGAATTAGTCATTCGTGAGAAAAAAGCTTTAGAAGAAAAAGTTGCGCAATTAGAAGGAAAGTTAGATCATTTTTCTAACATTGAAGATACGTTAAACAAATCTATCGTTGTTGCACAAGAAGCAGCGGAAGAAGTAAAACGTAATGCGCAAAAAGAAGCGAAATTAATCGTACGTGAAGCTGAAAAAAATGCAGATCGTATCATTAACGAAGCTTTAGTAAAATCAAGAAAAGTTGCTTTTGATATTGAGGAGCTAAAGAAACAAGCGAAAGTATTCCGAACTCGTTTCCGTATGTTATTAGAGACACAGCTTGAAATGCTAAACAACGATGATTGGGATAAACTAATTGAGTTAGAAGACGAAGTAGATGAGCTGTTGAAAAAAGAAGAAACAGTGTAAGCTTGACGTTTTTCTCATTATTACATATAATTTTAAACAACATATTTATTAAGAAAAACGAAGATAGGGATAAGTACCTTTTCAAACCTTATATAGCGAACTGAGGACGGTGTAAGCTCAGGATAAGGAGATTAGTGGGAATATCACCCTGGAGTTCCGCGCTGAACAAATAGAGTAAGCGTAGGCGTGTATTCGCGTTAAGAATATAAAGAGGGTTTTATACATATGTATAGAATCTACTAGGGTGGTACCGCGGGAGACTTTCTCGTCCCTTTTTGGGATGAGAAGGTCTCTTTTTTATTCCGTTTTTTAAGTATTTCTTTTATACATGTAAGGAGGAATTGAGCATGGAGTACAAAAATACATTACTGATGCCAAAAACAGAGTTCCCAATGCGTGGGAATTTACCAAAACGTGAGCCTGCAATGCAAGAAAAATGGGCTGAAATGAATATTTATGAAAAAGTACAAGAACATACAAAAGGCCGTCCTTTATTTGTGTTGCATGATGGACCTCCATATGCGAATGGTGACATTCATATGGGACATGCATTAAATAAAGTGTTAAAAGACTTTATTGTTCGCTATAAGTCAATGACTGGTTTCAGTGCACCATATGTTCCTGGTTGGGATACGCACGGTTTACCAATCGAACAAGCGTTAACGAATAAAGGTGTAAAACGTAAAGAAATGACAGTTGCTGAGTTCCGTAAGTTATGTGCAGAGTATGCATATGAACAAGTAGAGCGTCAACGTGAACAATTTAAGCGACTAGGTGTACGTGCGGATTGGGATAATCCATATATTACTTTAGAGCCAGCTTATGAAGCACAACAAATTAAAGTGTTTGGTGATATGGCGAAAAAAGGTTACATCTATAAAGGGCAAAAACCAGTTTACTGGTCTCCAACAAGTGAGTCTGCTTTAGCAGAAGCTGAAATTGAATACCAAGATAAAAAATCAGCATCTATTTATGTAGCGTTCCCTGTAAAAGACGGAAAGAACGTATTAGAAGGTGATGAGAAATTTATCATTTGGACAACAACTCCTTGGACATTACCTGCAAACTTAGGTATTTCTGTTCATCCAGAGCTTGAATATAGCATTGTAAAAGTAAATGACGAGAAATATATTATCGCTTCTGAATTATTTGAGACGGTTGCAAAAACGTTAGAGTGGGAAAATGCTGAAGTTGTGAAAACGGTAAAAGGTAGCGAACTTGAGTATACAGTTGCAAAACACCCATTCTACGAGCGTGATTCATTAGTTATGCTAGGAGATCATGTAACAACAGATGCAGGTACAGGTTGTGTTCATACAGCACCAGGACATGGGGAAGATGACTTCGTTGTTGGTAAAAAGTATGGATTAGAAGTACTTTGCCCAGTTGATGATAAAGGTGTATTAACAAATGAAGCACCTGGATTTGAAGGCTTATTCTATGATAAAGCTAACAAGCCAATTACAGAAAAATTAGAAGAAGTAGGCGCGTTGCTGAAACTAACATTCATTACGCATTCATACCCACATGATTGGAGAACGAAAAAACCAATTATTTTCCGTGCGACAGCACAGTGGTTTGCATCTATTGAAGCATTCCGTAAAGAGTTATTAGAAGCTGTTGCGGAAACGAAATGGGTACCAGCATGGGGCGAAACTCGTCTTCATAACATGGTTCGTGACCGTGGTGACTGGTGTATTTCTCGTCAGCGTGCATGGGGTGTGCCAATTCCTGTATTCTATGCTGAGAATGGTGATCCAATTATTACAGATGAAACAATTAACCATGTAGCAGATTTATTCCGTGAACACGGTTCTAACGTATGGTTTGAGCGTGAAGCGAAAGATTTATTACCAGAAGGATTTACACATCCAGGTAGCCCAAATGGTGAATTCCGTAAAGAAACAGATATCATGGATGTATGGTTCGACTCAGGTTCATCTCACCAAGCGGTATTAGAAGAGCGCGATGACTTACAACGTCCAGCTGATTTATATTTAGAAGGATCTGACCAATATCGTGGTTGGTTTAACTCTTCATTATCAACAGCAGTTGCTGTAACAGGTAAAGCTCCATATAAAGGCGTACTAAGCCATGGTTTCGTACTAGATGGTGAAGGACGTAAAATGAGTAAGTCGATTGGAAACATCGTCGTACCGAAGAAAATTATGGATCAATTAGGCGGAGATATTTTACGTTTATGGGTATCATCTGTTGACTATCAATCTGACGTACGTATTTCAGATGATATTTTAAAACAAGTAGCAGAAGTGTATCGTAAAATCCGTAACACATTCCGTTTCTTATTAGGCAACTTAGATGACTTTAAGCCAAGTGAAAACACAGTAGCGGTAGCTGAACTTCGTGAAGTAGATCGTTACATGTTAGTGAAGTTAAATGACTTAATTACAAAAGTAAAAGAAGCATATGAAACATATGACTTTGCTGCTGTATATCATGCTATTCACAACTTCTGTACAATTGATCTAAGTTCATTCTACTTAGACTTTGCAAAAGACATTTTATACATTGAAGGTGCAAATCACGCGGATCGTCGTGCAATTCAAACTGTATTATATGACGTTCTTGTTGCATTAACGAAACTTGTAACACCAATCTTACCTCATACAGCTGATGAAGTATGGCCATATGTTCCAGGTGTAACAGAAGAAAGCGTACAGTTAACTAACATGCCGGAAGCTACAGAAGTAGAGGGTTCGGAAGCGTTAAAAGCGAAATGGGATGCATTTATGACATTACGTGATGACGTATTAAAAGCGTTAGAAGTAGCTCGTAATGAGAAAGTAATTGGTAAGTCATTAAATGCGAGCATTACTCTTTATCCAACTGCAGAAATGAAAGTAATGTTAGAGTCTATTAGCGAAGACTTGAAGCAATTATTCATCGTTTCTGAATATAAACTTGGTGGTATGATGGAAGAAGCTCCAGCAGATGCGCCTAAGTATGAGCATACAGCGGTTGTCGTTTCTCAAGCAACTGGTGAAACATGCGAACGTTGTTGGGTAGTTTCAGAAACAATTGGTAAAGATGCTGAACATGAAACATTATGTGAGCGTTGTGCATCAGTTGTTAAAGAAAACTATGTAAAATAATAAAAAACTGACTGCTATTGATGCAGTCAGTTTTTTTATTGATGGTATATCGAAATAACTTTCAGGCTCTTTCCTGTGAAGGAAAAATGTGTGTGAGGTAAGCAAATAAATTTCGGACACACTAACTGTACATTACAGCTAGGAGGAATGTACACGTGAATGAAATTTACATGGAAATAAAAGAAGAATTGCAATTGATGAGAAAAGAGTTGCAAGAGAGACTAGCTAAAGAAGTAATGCACAAATATGATGCTGAGTTCAGCCAAGAGCTTGGATATGAAATTAAGGAAGAGATAAAGAAAAAATTGCTATTACATGATATAAAAGAGGACTTAAAGGATGTAGAACGCGCATTATTTAAAATGGAAATAGATATGTACGGTATTTGTGAAGAGACGGGGAGAGTAATTTCGACAAAGCAAATGAAAACAATGCCGACTGCCCGTACGATTCATGAATTTTTCTATGAAAAGGTAAATGTATGAATACGCACAACGATATTATATTACCTTTTTTTAATTTATTTTATTCTTCTATAAAGGTTCATTGTGAAAAGGTAGCAGCTATGCTAAAATTTTGAGGTACACTGTCTTTGTGGGGGAAATGAAAATGATATATTATGTAATAGCGTTATTTGTCATTGCCATCGATCAAATATCGAAGTGGCTAATTGTAAAGAACATGGAATTGGGTATGAGCATTCCGATAATCGATAATGTATTATACATAACATCACATCGAAATAGAGGAGCTGCCTGGGGGATTTTAGAAAATAAAATGTGGTTTTTCTACATTATTACGGTTGTCTTTGTAGTATTTATCGTAATGTATATGAAAAAATATGCAAAAACAGACAAGCTTCTAGGAATTTCATTAGGTCTAATTTTAGGTGGAGCAATTGGTAACTTTATTGATCGTGTATTTAGACAAGAAGTAGTGGATTTTATTCACGTGTATATTTTCTCGTACAACTATCCAGTATTCAATGTAGCTGATTCAGCGTTATGTATTGGTGTTGTATTAATTATTATTCAAACATTATTAGAAGGCAAGAAAACGAAGGAGTAATTGAATGAGTGAAGTAGTACAGGTAACAGTTGCAGAAGAACAAAAAAGTGAGCGAATCGATAAATTCGTTGCAGAAATTAACAGTGAATGGTCACGTTCACAAGTACAGCAATGGATTAAAGATGATGTTGTAACAGTGAATGGGAAATCGGTAAAAGTAAATTATAAAGTTAAAGAAAATGATGAAATTACAGTAACGATTCCTGATCCGGAAGAGTTAGATATTCAAGCGGAAGATATGAACTTAGAAATTTATTATGAAGATGCAGATGTACTTGTTGTAAATAAGCCACGTGGTATGGTTGTACATCCAGCACCAGGTCATACAAGTGGCACACTTGTGAATGGTCTTATGCATCATTGTACAGATTTATCAGGCATTAACGGTGTAATGCGTCCTGGTATCGTGCATCGTATTGATAAAGATACATCTGGCCTATTAATGGTTGCTAAAAATGATATGGCACACGAATCACTTGTAAATCAACTTGTAGCAAAAACAGTAACAAGACGTTACAAAGCGATTGTACACGGTGTTATTCCGCATGATAAGGGAACGATTGATGCTCCGATTGCTCGTGATAAGAAAGAACGTCAAAGTATGACAGTTGATGAAAATGGTAAGCATGCTGTTACGCATTTCCAAGTGTTAGAGCGTTTCAAAGATTTCACACTTGTAGAATGTCGCTTAGAAACAGGACGTACACACCAAATTCGTGTTCATATGAAATATATTGGCTATCCACTTGCAGGAGATCCAAAGTATGGACCAAAGAAAACATTAGACATGAATGGACAGGCACTTCATGCAGGTATTTTAGGATTTGACCACCCTCGTACTGGTGAATATATTCAGTTTGAGGCACCGATTCCAGAAGTGTTTGAAGAGACTTTAAATATTTTACGGAAATAGTATTGACAAATCATGAGAAAACTGAGATACTGACAACAGTTAAATAATGATCCTTTAACACAGCCCCGTGAGGTTGAGAAGGTAACGGTTTGAAATATTTAGGGTATGTTGTACCCTTTTTTCAAAAGTCCTCTCGCACATGCTGAGAGGACTTTTTTTATACCATTACTCTCACGCAAGAAAAATAGCTTGGAGGTGTAGAGCATGCAGGAAAAAGCTGTCGTTTTAGATGACCAAATGATTCGCCGCGCTTTAACACGAATTAGTCATGAAATCGTGGAACGAAATAAAGGTGTCGATAATTGTGTTCTTGTCGGAATTAAAACACGTGGAATTTTTATTGCACAACGTTTGGCAGAACGAATTGGTCAAATTGAAGGAAAAGAGATGGAAGTAGGAGAGTTAGATATAACTTTATATCGTGATGACTTAACACTTCAATCAAAGAATAAAGAACCACTAGTAAAAGGTTCAGATATTCCAGTAGATATTACGAAGAAAAAAGTAATCCTTGTAGATGATGTATTGTATACAGGAAGAACAGTTCGAGCTGCGATGGATGCTCTTATGGATTTAGGAAGACCATCACAAATTCAATTAGCTGTTCTTGTAGATAGAGGACATCGTGAATTACCAATTCGCGCTGATTATGTAGGAAAGAACATTCCAACATCAAGTGAAGAGCGTATCGAAGTTGATTTGCAAGAGACAGATCAACAAGATCGAGTAAGTATATACGATAAGTAAAGCCCTTTTAAATGTAGTCCTGTGAGGCTGCCAAAGGGTCTTGGCTTTCATATGTCGAATTTGGCATACGAAAGTATAGGACTCTTTGTGCACAGGCACAAAGAGTTTTTTTATTGCAAAGATTTAAACTGAAGGAGGATGTAACAATGGAACAAAAGCCAGTGTTAGACGTTAATGAAGTACCGAAACCGGGAAAATGGTTATTTTTAAGTATACAACATTTGTTCGCGATGTTTGGATCAACAGTGCTTGTTCCATTTTTAACAGGATTGAATCCGTCAGTAGCGTTAATATCAAGTGGATTAGGAACGCTAGCGTTTCTTCTTATAACGAAAGGTCAAGTACCTGCGTATTTAGGATCATCATTCGCCTTTATCGCACCGATTATTGCAGCAAAAACAGCAGGTGGCCCCGGAGCAGCGATGCTTGGTGGTTTACTTGCAGGACTGGTGTACATCTTAATTTCAATCGGAATTAAGAAATCTGGATCAGCGTGGATTATGAAATTACTTCCGCCAATCGTAGTTGGTCCGGTAGTAATGGTAATCGGTTTAGCTTTAGCACATACAGCAGTGAACATGGCGATGAACGGTGCGGATGGTAAGTATAGCATTACACACTTTTCAGTAGCACTAGTAACATTAGCAATTACAATCATTTGCTCCATATTTGGAAGAGGATTTTTCAGCATCATACCGGTGTTACTTGGAATCATCGGCGGATATATCTTCGCTTACTTCCAAGGGCTAGTAGATTTAAAACCGGTAGCTGAGGCGAAATGGTTTGTCGTACCTGATTTCACAGTACCGTTTGTAACATACACACCAGAGTTTTCGTGGAAGATTGTACTCTTAATGGTGCCAGTAGCACTAGTAACAATTTCAGAACATATCGGACATCAAATTGTACTTGGAAATGTTATTAAAAGAGATTTAATTGAAAAACCAGGTTTACACCGTTCAATCTTTGGGGATGGGGTAGCAACATTAATCGCATCACTAATCGGTGGACCACCGAATACAACATACGGTGAAAACATCGGTGTGCTAGCAATTACGAGAGCGTACAGTGTATACTTATTCATCGGTTCAGCAGTATTCGCAATCATGTTTGGATTTATCGGGAAGATTTCAGCACTGATCCACTCGATTCCAACACCAGTTATGGGTGGTGTATCAATCTTACTATTCGGTGTAATCGCATCAAGTGGTTTACGCATGATGGTAGATGATAGAACAGATTTAAGTGACAAACGAAACTTAATGATTGCATCAGTTATACTAGTAATTGGTATTGGCGGAGCGGTACTTCACGTAGGAGAATCGTTCCAAGTAGAAGGAATGGCACTAGCAGCAATTGTAGGTGTACTGTTAAATCTACTACTACCAGAAACGAAACAAATAAAACAATCTAAGCAGATTGCTTCATAAAAACAACCTTTTAATTCAGTCCTGTGAGACAGAAAAGGGTGGCTTCTTCCTTGCACCCTAGTCTCACATGACTAGGGTATTTTTATACAAAAGTTGTTATAAATATCCATAAGTGCTATCATAAAAATCAGAAAGATGAGGGATGACGATGAGCCATTTGTTAACGATGAGTGAATTATCGGAACTAGAAATTTCAGAAATCCTAAAAGACGCAGAAGATTTCGCGAATGGGAAAGAGAGCAAAACAACAGAGCAAACTTTTGTTGCGAACTTGTTCTTTGAGAATAGTACGAGAACGAGATTTAGCTTCGAAGTTGCTGAGAAGAGATTAGGACTTGACGTATTAAACTTTTCAGCAGATTCATCTAGCGTACAAAAAGGAGAAACGTTATACGACACGATAAAAACACTGGAATCAATCGGAACAAAAGCGGTAGTCATCCGCCACGAGCAAGATCGTTACTTCGATGAGCTAAAAGATCAAGTAAACATTCCAATCTTAAATGCTGGAGATGGATGCGGAAATCATCCAACGCAATGTCTGCTCGACCTTCTAACAATTAAACAAGAGTTTGGAAGTTTTGAAGGTTTAAAGATTGCAATTGTTGGAGATATTCGCCATAGCCGAGTAGCACGATCCAATGCTGAAACATTAACGAAGCTTGGGGCAACGATTTATTTTGCAAGCCCAGAAGAGTGGAAAGATGAAAAAAACACATTTGGAACGTACAAAAACTTAGATGAGCTAGTTCCAGAAGTTGATGTAATGATGTTACTTCGTGTACAGCATGAGCGTCATGATCATTATGAAACAGACATTATGAAAGAGTATCATGAAAAACACGGATTAACGCTTGAAAGAGAAAAACGTATGAAAGAAGGAAGTATTATTATGCATCCAGCTCCTTTCAACCGGGATGTGGAAATTGCAAGTGAACTTGTTGAGTGTGAGCGTTCACGCATATTTAAACAAATGGAAAATGGAGTTTACGTAAGAATGGCTGTACTAAAACGCGCCTTACCAAATGTATTAGGAGGAATGAAACATGAATTATTTGTTTAAAAATGGTCGTTATATGAATGAAGAAGGAATAATCGTAGCAACAGATCTTCTCGTACAAGACGGTAAAATTGCGAAAGTAGCAGAAAATATTACGGCAGATAATGCTGAAGTAATCGATGTGAACGGAAAGTTAATCGCACCTGGATTAGTAGATGTACATGTACATCTTCGTGAGCCAGGTGGTGAACATAAAGAAACAATTGCAACAGGCACACTAGCAGCGGCAAAAGGTGGATTCACTACAATTTGCGCAATGCCAAATACACGTCCAGTACCAGATTGCAGGGAACATATGGAAGACTTACAAAAACGTATTAAAGAAAAAGCACACGTAAATGTATTACCATATGGAGCAATTACAGTACGTCAAGCAGGTTCTGAAATGACAGATTTCGAAACGTTAAAAGAGCTTGGAGCATTCGCTTTCACTGATGATGGAGTAGGCGTACAAGATGCGAGCATGATGCTAGCTGCTATGAAGCGTGCAGCGAAGTTGAATATGGCGGTAGTTGCACACTGTGAAGAAAATACACTTATTAATAAAGGTTGTGTACATGAAGGGAAGTTTTCTGAGAAACACGGATTAAACGGTATCCCATCAGTATGTGAATCTGTACATATTGCAAGGGATATACTGCTTGCTGAAGCGGCAGATTGTCACTATCACGTATGTCACGTAAGTACGAAAGGGTCTGTACGTGTAATCCGTGATGCAAAACGTGCTGGAATTAAAGTAACAGCAGAAGTAACACCGCATCACTTAGTGTTATGTGAAGATGATATCCCATCAGCTGATCCTAACTTTAAAATGAACCCACCGCTTCGTGGGAAAGAAGACCACGCAGCGTTAATTGAAGGGCTATTAGATGGAACGATCGATATGATCGCAACTGACCATGCACCGCATACAGCGGAAGAGAAAGCACAAGGAATTGAAAGAGCACCATTCGGAATTACTGGTTTTGAAACAGCATTCCCACTTCTATACACAAACCTTGTGAAAAAAGGAATTATTACATTAGAACAGTTAATTCAATTCTTAACAGAAAAACCAGCTGATACATTCGGTTTAGAAGCAGGTCGCCTGAAAGAAGGTAGAGTAGCTGATATTACAATCATTGATTTAGAACAAGAAGAAGAGATTGATCCAACAACATTCTTATCAAAAGGAAAAAATACACCATTCGCAGGTTGGAAATGCCAAGGATGGCCGGTAATGACAATCGTTGGCGGTAAGATCGCATGGCAAAAGGAGAGTGCATTAGTATGAAAAGACAACTTATCTTAGAAGATGGAACAGTATTAATTGGAAAAGGTTTCGGAGGCGAAATCGAAAAGTCAGGTGAGGTTGTATTTACAACAGGAATGACTGGATATCAAGAAACATTATCTGATCCATCATATTGCGGTCAAATCGTAACATTTACGTACCCATTAATCGGAAACTACGGCATTAACCGTGACGATTTTGAATCCATTCACCCATCTGTAAATGGTTTAATCGTAAATGAAATTTGTGATCATCCATCAAACTTCCGTAATGAAATTTCGTTAAATGATTACTTAAAAGAAAGAAACATTCCAGGATTAGCAGGAATTGATACGAGAAAATTAACGAGAAAAATTCGTCAATACGGTACATTACGCGGACGACTTTGTAACATGGATGCAGATGTAGAGTACATTGTGGGCCAATTAAAAGCGACAGTATTTACAGATCATGTAAAACGCGTATCAACGAAAGACCCATACCCAAGCCCAGGCCGTGGTCATCGAGTTGTACTTGTAGACTTCGGAATGAAACATGGTATTTTAAGAGAATTAAATAAGCGTGACTGTGATGTAATTGTAGTACCTTACAATACAACAGCAGAAGAGATTTTACGCCTTAGCCCAGATGGAATTATGTTAAGTAATGGACCTGGGGATCCAAAAGATGTACCAGAAGCAATTGAAATGTTAAAAGACATTATCGGTAAAGTTCCTTTATTCGGGATTTGCTTAGGACATCAGTTATTCGCATTAGCATCTGGTGCAAATACAAGTAAGTTGAAGTTCGGTCATCGTGGTTTAAATCATCCAGTAAAAAATCTTGCAACTGGAAAAGTAGCAATTACTTCCCAAAACCATGGATACGCAGTAGAAGAAGAGTCAGTTGAAAATACAAATCTTGAAATTACACATGTTGCTTTAAATGATGGAACAGTAGAAGGTCTTCGTCATACGAAGTTTCCAGCATTTACAGTACAATACCATCCAGAAGCTTCAGCGGGACCAGAAGATGCAAATGATTTATTCGAAGATTTCTTAGAAATGATTGAAAACTTCAAGAAAGAAGGGGAAGAGTTATGCCAAAACGCCTAGACATTAACACAATTTTAGTAATCGGATCAGGACCAATTGTAATTGGGCAAGCAGCAGAGTTTGATTACTCTGGTACACAAGCTTGTCAATCTCTTAGAGAAGAAGGTTACAAAGTAATCCTTGTTAACTCTAACCCAGCAACAATTATGACAGATACTGCAACAGCAGATAAAGTATATATAGAACCATTAACATTAGAATTCGTAAGCCGTATCATTCGTAAAGAACGTCCAGATGCAATCCTACCAACATTAGGTGGTCAAACAGGCCTAAATATGGCTGTTGAACTTGCGAAATCAGGCATACTTGAAGAATGCGGAGTTGAAATTTTAGGAACAAAATTATCAGCAATTGAGCAAGCGGAAGATCGTGATTTATTCCGTACATTAATGCAGGAATTAAATGAACCAATTCCATCTAGTACCATTATTCATACGCTAGAAGAAGCACATGAATTTGTAAAAGAAATTGGTTATCCAGTTATTGTTCGCCCAGCATTTACAATGGGGGGAACAGGTGGCGGAATCTGTAGTAATGAAGAAGAACTAATTGAAATCGTATCAGGTGGATTAAAACATAGTCCAGTAACACAATGTTTATTAGAAAAGAGCATTGCTGGTTGTAAGGAAATTGAATATGAAGTAATGCGTGATTCGAATGATAACGCGATTGTAGTATGTAACATGGAAAATATCGATCCAGTTGGGGTTCATACAGGTGATTCAATCGTTGTAGCACCGAGTCAAACATTAAGTGACCGTGAGTATCAAATGTTACGAAACACTTCATTACGAATTATTCGTGCATTAGGAATCGAAGGTGGCTGTAACGTTCAGCTTGCACTAGATCCGCATAGCTTCCAATACTATGTAATCGAAGTAAATCCGCGTGTGAGTCGTTCATCTGCACTAGCATCTAAAGCAACTGGATATCCAATTGCGAAGTTAGCAGCGAAAATTGCAGTCGGTTTAACATTAGATGAAATTGTAAATCCAGTAACACAAAAAACATACGCTTGCTTCGAGCCAGCATTAGACTATGTCGTTTCAAAAATTCCACGTTGGCCATTTGATAAGTTCGAATCAGCAAACAGAACGCTTGGTACACAAATGAAGGCAACTGGTGAAGTTATGTCAATTGGACGTAACTTAGAGCAATCATTATTAAAAGCGGTTCGTTCTTTAGAGCTAGGGATTTATCACTTAGAATTAGACCATTTAAAAGAACTTGATAAAGAAACAATGAAAAAACGTATTATAAAAGCTGACGATGAGCGTCTGTTCGTTGTAGCAGAAGCAATCCGTCAAGGTGTAACGAAAGAAGAAATTAATTCATGGTGTGAAATGGACTTCTTCTTCTTACAAAAAATTGAAAACATCGTAAACATGGAACACGAAGTAAAAGAAAATGCAGGAAATATGGAAGTGTTACAATCTGCAAAAGAAATGGGATTCAGTGATCATTACATCGCCAATGCTTGGAACAAAACAGAGCGTGAAATTTACGATATGCGTAAAGAAAGTAATATGACTCCTGTTTATAAAATGGTAGATACTTGTGCGGCAGAGTTTGAATCTGCAACACCTTACTACTACAGCACATACGGTGACGAGAATGAATCGGTTATAACAGATCGTAAGAGTGTGGTTGTACTAGGTTCTGGTCCAATCCGTATCGGTCAAGGTGTTGAGTTTGACTACGCAACAGTTCACTCTGTATGGGCAATTAAAGAAGCTGGATATGAGGCAATCATTGTAAATAACAACCCAGAAACAGTTTCAACAGACTTCAGTATTTCTGACAAATTATACTTTGAACCATTAACGATTGAAGATGTAATGCACATTATCGATTTAGAAAAGCCAGAAGGTGTTATCGTACAATTCGGTGGACAAACGGCAATTAACTTAGCGGCGAAATTAGAAGAACACGGTGTAAAAATTTTAGGAACATCACTTGAAGATTTAGACCGCGCAGAAGATCGAGATAAATTCGAAGCTGCATTAACAAAATTAGGAATCCCGCAACCAGTTGGTAAAACAGCAACAACTGTAGAACAAGCGGTAGCAATCGCTGAAGAAATTGGTTACCCAGTATTAGTAAGACCATCTTACGTACTAGGTGGACGTGCGATGGAAATCGTATATCGTCAAGAAGAACTACTGCACTACATGAAAAATGCAGTTAAAGTTCATGCAGAGCATCCGGTATTAATCGACCGTTACATGGTTGGTAAAGAAATTGAAGTAGATGCAATTTCAGACGGTGAGAATGTGTTCATTCCAGGTATTATGGAACATATTGAACGCGCTGGAGTTCACTCTGGGGATTCAATTGGAGTATATCCACCACAAAGCTTATCTGACGAACTAAAAGAACAAATTATTGAACATACAATTGCACTTGGAAAAGGATTAAACATTGTTGGATTACTAAATATCCAGTTTGTAGTATTCAAAGATCAAGTGTATGTAATTGAAGTAAACCCACGTGCGAGCCGTACAGTACCATTCTTAAGTAAAATTACAGGCGTACCGATGGCGAATGTTGCAACGAAAGTTATTTTAGGTCAAAACCTAATAGAGCAAGGATACGGAACGGGCTATCACCCAGAAGAGAAAGAAGTGTATGTAAAAGCACCAGTATTCTCATTTGCGAAACTACGCTCAGTTGATACAACATTAGGACCTGAAATGAAATCAACAGGGGAAGTAATGGGGAAAGACTTAACGCTTGAAAAAGCATTATACAAAGGGCTAGTTGCCTCAGGAATTAACATCCCAACGCACGGATCCGTAATCATCACTGTAGCGGATAAAGATAAAGAAGAGGCGATGGAAATTGCAAAACGTTTCCATGAAATCGGCTATAACTTATTAGCAACAGCTGGAACGGCACAAACATTAGCAGAGCAAAATATCCCAGTACAAGTTGTAAACAAAATTGATTCTGAAGACTACAACTTACTAGATATTATCCGCCAAGGAAAAGCACAGTTTGTAATCAATACATTAACAAAAGGAAAACAACCAGCGCGTGATGGTTTCCGCATTCGCCGTGAATCAGTAGAAAACGGTGTGGCTTGCTTAACATCACTTGATACAACGAGAGCAATCTTACGAGTATTAGAATCTATGACATTCTCAGCTCATTCAATGAAAGAAATTACGCAAACAAAGCGTCACGAGGTGGTACATGCATGATGCAAAAGCAAAATATGATCGTCGTTAACCAAAAAGAAATCGCAAAAAACATTTACGAATTAGTGCTTCAAGGAACGTTAGTACAGCAAATGAACGAACCAGGGCAGTTTGTACACATTAAGGTAGCAGAGGGCATTGCGCCCCTTCTGCGCCGCCCGATTAGTATTTGTAATGTAGATCAAGAGAAGAACGAGTTTACAATGCTATATCGTGCGGAAGGACAAGGGACAAAAACATTAGCAACTAGAAAACAAGGTGAAATGGTAGATGTACTAGGACCACTAGGACACGGTTTTCCTGTAGAAGAAGCAGAAACAGGACAAACGGCTTTATTAGTAGGCGGGGGAATTGGGGTACCACCACTTTATGAATTATCACAGCGCCTCGTTGCAAAAGGTGTACGTGTGATTCACATCTTAGGTTTTCAAACTAAAGATGTTGTTTTCTATGAAGAAAAATTTGCAGAACTTGGTGATACGTACGTTGCAACAGTAGACGGCACACACGGTACAAAGGGATTTGTTACAGATGTAATTGATAATTACGGAATCGACTTTGACATTCTTTATTCATGTGGCCCGTTAGCGATGCTTCGTGCATTAGAAGGACGTTACAAAGAGAAAAAAGCCTATATTTCATTAGAAGAACGTATGGGTTGTGGTATTGGAGCTTGTTTCGCATGTGTATGCCACTTACAAGAAGATCCAAGTGGACATTCTTACAAGAAGGTGTGTAGCGACGGACCAGTATTTCCAATTGGGGAGGTTGTACTATGAACAGATTGCAAGTTGAATTACCAGGATTGTCATTAAAAAATCCAATTATACCGGCATCTGGATGCTTTGGATTTGGTCGTGAATATGCACAGTTTTACGATTTAAGTGTACTAGGATCAATCATGATTAAAGCGACGACAGAACAACCACGTTATGGAAATCCGACGCCGCGTGTTGCTGAAACACCAGGCGGCATGTTAAATGCAATCGGACTTCAAAACCCAGGTTTAGAAAAAGTAATGAATTCTGAATTACCATGGTTAGAACAATTTGATCTTCCAATCATTGCGAATGTTGCGGGCTCACAAGCTGAGGATTACGTAGCAGTTGCAAAGGAAATTTCTAAAGCGCCTAATGTCCATGCACTAGAATTAAATATTTCTTGTCCGAACGTAAAAACAGGTGGTATCGCTTTTGGTACAAATCCTGAAATTGCTGCTGATTTAACGAAGCGAGTAAAAGAGGTTTCTGAAGTACCTGTATACGTGAAATTGTCACCGAACGTGGCAAACATTGTGGAAATTGCAAAAGCGATTGAAAATGCAGGTGCAGATGGTTTAACGATGATTAATACATTGCTTGGTATGCGTCTAGATTTAAAAACAGCTCAACCAATTTTAGCAAACCGTACGGGCGGACTATCAGGTCCTGCGATTAAGCCAGTAGCAATTCGTATGGTACATGAAGTAAGCCAAGCGGTTAACATTCCAATTATCGGAATGGGTGGTATTGAGTCAGCAGAAGATGTAATTGAGTTCTTCTACGCTGGTGCAAGCGCAGTTGCAGTAGGTACAGCGAACTTCATAGATCCGTTCGTATGTCCGACAATTATTGAAGAGTTACCAGCATTACTAGATGAATTAGGATTTGATCACATTTCGGAATGTCAAGGAAGGAGCTGGAAGCAAACATGTCACAGTCGTTAATCGTTGCACTAGATTTTCCGGGGAAACAAGATGTAGAACAATTCTTGCACCACTTTGAAGGGGAAGAGTTATTTGTCAAAGTTGGTATGGAGTTATTTTACAAAGAAGGCCCTGCGATTATTACGTACTTAAAAGAAAAAGGACATAAAATCTTTCTAGATTTAAAACTTCATGATATTCCGAATACAGTAAAAAGCGCTATGCGTAGCCTAGCTAGTCTAGATGTTGATATGGTAAATGTTCATGCTGCTGGGGGAAGCAGTATGATGAAAGCTGCGATTGAGGGATTAGAGGAAGGTAAGCAAGAAGGAAAAGAGAGACCGATTTGTATTGCAGTTACACAACTAACAAGCACTTCGGAAGCTATGATGAAAAAAGAGATCGGCATTGAGAAAACGTTAGAAGAAGCGGTTGCTCATTATGCAAAATTAACGAAAGAAAGTGGACTTGATGGAGTTGTTTGTTCAACACTTGAAGTTCCAAAATTACGTGAAGTATGCGGGAATGAATTTGTAACAGTAACACCGGGGATTCGTCTTGCAAGCGATGATTTGAATGATCAGGTGCGCGTAGCAACACCGAAACGTGCGAGGGAACTTGGCTCAAGCTATATCGTAGTTGGACGTAGTATTACAAAAGCAGAAAATCCGTTTGAAGCGTATAAAACAGTAAAACAACAGTGGGAAGGTGTAACAGTATGAAAAAAGAAATCGCATCGCATTTATTAGAAATTGGAGCAGTATTTTTACAACCGAATGATCCATTCACATGGTCTTCTGGTATGAAATCACCAATTTATTGTGATAACCGCTTAACTTTATCTTATCCAAAAGTACGTCAAGCGATTGCAGCTGGATTAGAAGAGTTAATTAAAGAGCACTTCCCAGCTGTAGAAGTTATTGCAGGAACAGCAACTGCTGGTATTGCGCACGCTGCATGGGTAAGCGATCGTATGGATTTACCAATGTGCTACGTACGTAGTAAAGCAAAAGGTCACGGTAAAGGGAATCAAATCGAAGGAAAAGCTGAAAAAGGTCAGAAAGTAGTAGTAGTAGAAGACTTAATTTCAACTGGCGGCAGTGCAATTACATGTGTAGAAGCACTTCGCGAAGCTGGTTGTGAAGTATTAGGAATCGTATCAATCTTCACATACGAGCTTGAGTCAGGAAAAGAGAAACTAGAAGCAGCAAACGTAGCATCATATTCTTTAAGTGATTACAGTGCATTAACTGAAGTTGCAGCAGAAAAAGGTATGATCGGACAAGCTGAAACGAAAAAATTACAAGAGTGGCGTAAAAATCCAGCTAATGAGGCTTGGATCACAGCGTAATATGAAAAAAGACGACTGCGGGGGAACGCGGTCGTCTTTTTATATAAATTCAAGCAAAGTCCCATCAATATCAAAGCTCCTTACTACTAACTACTTAGTGCTTTCTACAAATTTATATCCTTTCACAAACAAGAGAGTCATATAAGAAACAATAAATGAGAAAATGCTATACATGCCAATCCAAAAGAAAAATTTTGGAGTAAAGGCGATGACACCTAGTATTAAAAAACTAGCAAACGTTACAATCGGCATTACGTAATATGTTTGCGTCTTGCGGGTTCCAATAACAGAAACGATAAAGATAAGTAATGGACAAATTAATAAGACGAAAATCAATTCATTCATAGTTATGTCCCCTTTTCGAATGGAAGTAATCTGTTTCTCGTAAACGTTTTGAAATAAATACTCTCCTAATATAACTTCGCTAACATATACATAATCCCTTTTGAAAGTCCGTAATAAATGATTGATTTCACAATAAAAAAGTAAGCAAGAGAACACCTGCTTACTTTATAGAATAAACATCGCAACGATTGTGGTGACAATTAAGCCAATTATAACTGGTAAAAAGTTTCGGCGTGCAAGTTCAAATGGATCTACTTTACAAATGGCAGCGGCAGGAATAAGCGCCCAAGGAATTAAAGTCCCGCCTCCGGTCCAGATTGCAGCAATTTGCCCAAGTGCTGTTAATGTAGCTGTTCCATGCCCCAGTGCTGTGCCGAAAAGATTGGCAATCGAACCAGCAAGTGATATACCGGAAAAGCCAGATCCATCTAACCCTGTTATGACACCAACGATAGTTAGTGTTCCCGCTGATACATATTGGTTTAAAGGAACAGTTTGAGATAAGGCAATTCCTAAGTCGTTAATGATTCCGTGTGAACCTTGCGGTAAATAGTCCCCGATAATTTTTACAAATCCGCTATCCCCTAAATAAAAAAGTGCCGCAATTGGGATAACTGGACCAAAGATTTTAAATCCAAATTGGAGCCCTTCTATAAAATAATCGGTCGTTTTATTCAGGCCATTTCCTTTGTAGGCGATGAGAGCAATAATGATAATCATAATAACAGTCGTCCCGCCAATAAGTGCTGTTGCATCGCTTCCTTGTAGTTTAAATTGAATCATGCAAAGGATATCAATGATATATACGATAGGGATACATATGGCGAGCCATTTCTTTATGTGAGGAGATAATAAAATGATAGTTTTGGATGGTTCAGTTGCTGAAGAAGAGTCTTGCAACGATAAGCCTGTATGAAATTCTTTTCGTAAGAAGAAAAAAGCAACAGAAGTTGTAACAACGCCCATAACGATAACGAGGAGGACACTTGCGGATACGACGCTAGAAACTGGTAAACCAGCTGCATCCGCTGTTAATTTCGGAGCACCTTGAATAACGAAGTCGCCGGATAAAGCAATTCCGTGTCCAAATAAGTTCATAGCAATTGCAACCCCAATTGGTGGCAGGCCGACGCGTACAGCGACGGGTAATAAAATAGCCCCCATTAACGCGACAGCTGGGGAAGGCCAAAAGAAGAAAGAAATTGTCATCATTAAAAGGCCGATAATCCAGTAGGCAAGTGTAGGTGTACGAATCATCTTTGTAAATGGTGAAATCATCGTATCATTTATGCCAGTATGAACGAGTAGGTTACTCATCGATACGATAATGGAGATGATCAATATAGTTGGTAATAGTTCAGTTATGGCATAAATAAAACTTTGAAAAATACCGCTAACGGCAAGAGGGATAGAACTTGTAGCGGTTAATGCTAATAAAAAGATAAAAATGATACAAATGATCGTTGTATCTTTTCTAAAAATAAAAAAGGTAATAATAGTGAGTAAACAAAGAATATAGAGAGCGTGTAAAAGCGTTAATTCAACTCCCACAACATTCACATCCTTTAGGCGTTCGTGTAGTTCATTGTATGAAAGCGGTGAATGTATGTGAGTATAGGGAAAAATAAAATTTCATGTACTGTAATGGTAAGGGTATAAAATGGATGTTACAATACAATTAATCCTAAAAATGGAACTGGAGGAGGGCGTATGCGCAAAAAAAGTTGGTTTTTGGGGATTTATCCCGCATTAACGGGCAGTAAGATTCCCACCTCAAAAGTTGGCGAATGCGAGGGAGTTAGGTAGGAAATCAACTGCCCGTAAAAGCCCGATTGGTTCAACTAATAATCCGTGGGGGACACCCCCACGGATTAAAGTTTCACTTTATCATTTCTTGTAGTCTATTAATCATTTTAGATCTATTTACAAACAATGAATGGATAAGTATTATGCCTGTTCTCGGGTTTGTGTTTTTGCTTTTATCTCGCTGGGATGACATGAAACAGCATAGTAAGAAAAGTATTGGAATTATGATAGATATCATTGTTGTTAGTTGATTTGTAGTAGGTTTTATTTTAATAGAAGGTCAGAAGCAAATGGAGCAAATGTCTATTTTTCAACAATGGATGTCGTCTGCGAAAGGTCTTTATTTTGTAATTGTAGTCGTTATTTTCCTAAGAGTCATGATAAGAATAGGGAGTTATATAGTAAAGAGCGAATAGAATGGGGGTAGTACGAATGAGAGAGAAAGTAGGGTATTATGGTGTGCTCGGTTGTTTAATAGCATCTATCATTTCAGCACAATTTTTAAAAAGTGAATGGACACCATTTATATTATGTATAGGCATATTCATTTTTGCTCCCTTGTACCGCTGGAAAGAGTGGAAAACGTATAGTCGGAAAAAGAAAATTATTTATAGCATTGAGTTTGTTATTATAATTAGTACAATTCCGTTCTTGCTAAAAAAAGGTTATGAGCAAATGAATGACATAGCAATTTTTCAAGGGTGGTTACTTGTTGCAAAATGGTTATACTTACTATTCATTTTAATAGTGGTAACAGCTATTGCTAAAAAAGCAAACGGGAAAATATTTGTAAATGAATAAAAGAAAGTGCCACCGGATAAGGTGGCACTTTCTTATTTTACTGAATGAGATTTTTGCATCTTTTTTATTAAACGAATTTGTCCACGATGGTTAATTTCATCTTCAAATACGTGAAACCACTTAAAATAATTATTTGCTGGTTTGTCATGCCAAAAGTCTGTCGTTTTAAATAACCATTCCTCAGGTAAGGATTGAAAAGTTTCAATTGTTTTAGAGCGTACTTCTTGTAATGTATGGATGTAAAATTCGATGGAGTTTCCTTTTATTTTTTCTCGTCCAATAGCCCCTAACTCTACAGCAGGTAACCAACGTTCTAATTCGGCATCTGTCGGTTCACGATCCTCAAAGGTATGAATTTGGTAATAAAATTCAATAGCAGCCATGTGATATAATAGCATGCCAATTGAATTTGCTTCTTCGTCATATAAATAATCAAGTTCATCAATTGTTAAACCTTCCACTGCTTGCATCGTTGTGTAACGGGCGTAATTCATCATGGAAACAAGTTTTGAAAATTCAAGCTGTAAACCATCTATCTTATCGATTACAAAATTCAATTTAAATTCCCCCTCTTTAAACGAATACTCCAGAGAAGGAATTCTATGTGTAGAGAAAAACTCCTTTTAAAAAGGGCCATGATTTTAACAAGGGATAACAATTAGTTCTCTATTTGATTTTGTAATAACTTCATAGCCTTCTTTTGTAATGACGATATCGTCTTCAATTCTACAACCGCCCCAGTTTGGTATGTAAATGCCCGGCTCAACTGTAACAACCATACCTTCTTGTAAAGTTGCCTTACTTTCTTGGGATAGGCGAAGCGGTTCGTGTATTTCTAACCCAAGACCGTGCCCGGTAGAGTGGCCAAAGTATTGACCGTATCCATGTTCTGTAATGTAATCTCTCGTTACATCATCGATACTTTTCGCAGTTTCTCCAGGCTTAATTGCTTCAGTTCCACGTTTTAATGCTTCTCGTACAACATTGTATATTTTTTTGAATTCTTCTGACGGTTCTCCGATCGCTACAGTACGTGTTATATCGGAACAATATCCGTCGTAAAGTGCACCGAAGTCTAATGTAACGATATCGCCTCGTTCGATTATTTTATTTGATGCAACGCCATGAGGAAGAGAAGAACGAACGCCAGAAGCTACAATGATTTGGAATGATGAAGATGTAGCTCCTCTTTTTCGCATGAAAAATTCTAACTCATCTCGTACATCAGTTTCACTTATTCCTGGTTTTAGAAAGGTAATGATGTGGTGAAATGCTTCGTCAGCAATAGTAGCTGCAATTTTCATTGTTTCTATTTCAGGCGTGTCTTTAATAATACGAATATTTTCGATGATTTCGCACACTTGAATCATTTCCGCATGTACGTATTTTTGTAAGTTTTTATATTGTTGCAATGTCATGTTATTTTCTTCAATTCCAAGTTTTTGAATGTTTAATCTGGATACTTGATTGGCAACTTCTTCTTCCAAATTCCCTTTATGCATAATGATTTCCGCGTCTTTTATTTGTACTTTGGCTTGATCTACATAGCGAAAATCAGTTATGAAAACAGCTTGATCTGCAGAGAGTAAGACGACACCAGCACTACCTGTAAAGCCTGTTGCATATTGGCGATTTTCTTTTTTTGTAATAAGTAATCCGTCAAGTCCATAATGATGTAGTTGATTTTGGATTTTATCAATTTTTAAAGTCATGTTAATTCCTCCTTTTCACAGTATTGAATAAAGCAAATAGCGTGCCAAAATATATATTAGGGAAAATAAACGATTATCTAGCTATTTTGTGGGAGGCGTGCCGTTAATAAAATTCAGATTGCAATTAGTAGGGGATAAAAACATTGACTTGAGTTGAACTTTATATACATACTGTAAAAAAATTTATACAAATGCGTAATGACACTGTCAATCTTTTTGACAATATATAAAATGACAAAAGAAAGATAGTGTGAATTAGTTAATGGATATAGGAACGAATGTGAATGAATATAAAAAATGCGTTGCTATCTAGCAACGCATTTTTTATATTTACGCTTTTAATTTCATTACGATGTCAGCATCTGGTGTTACATATACTGTCTGTTGGTTATCGTACGTAACGAATCCAAGCTTTGCACCACTCGGTTTTTTCACATGGCGTATTTTTGTAAAATCAACAGGTACAGAGCTAGACTCTTTTGCTTTACTGTAATAAGCGGCAATTTTTGCAGCTTCTAGTAAAGTTTCTTCAGCAGGTTCTAAAGAACGAATGACAACGTGAGAACCAGGTATGTCTTTCGTATGTAACCAAATTTCATCCCGACGGGCAAATTTCGTTGTTAAATAATCATTTTGCTTATTGTTTTTACCAACGAAAATCTCTGTACCGTCACTAGCTACATATTTATCTAATACTGGTTTTGTAGGCTTTTTCTTTGCATTTTTCGTCTTACGATTACGCACATATCCTTCTTCGGCTAATTCCTCACGAATTTCTTCAATATCTTTTGAAGAAGCAGCTTCCATTTGTTGAAGTAAGCTATCAAAATAAAGAATTTCTTCATTGGTTTTTTCGATTTGTTCTTCTACCACAACAACTGATTTTTTTGCTTTTTGGTATTTTTGGAAATAGCGTTGTGCATTGTCAGACGGTGTTTTTAAAGGATCTAATGTGATTTTTACAGTACCGCCATTTTCATCGTAATAATTAACGACCTCAATATCTTTATCGCCTTTTTTCAAAGCGTACATATTGGCTGTAAGTAGCTCTCCAAATAGTTGATATTTATCTGCTTTTCCAGCATCTTGTAATGTTTTTTCAAGTTTAATAAGTTTTTTCTCATTTTTGTTTTTTTCGTTTTGCATAAAGCGTTCTAAATCATGAGCTTGTTGTTTTACACGGTCTCGCTCCGCTTTTCCGAAAAAGAAACGGTCTAACAATTCACTAACAGATGAGAATGTTTTTTCTTCTCCTTGCAAGTGTGTAAGAGGGAAAAGATAAAAGAATTCTTTTCCGTTTGCAGTAATCATTGTTGGTGAATATGTATGAGTTAGTAATGGTTTTTGTATGGAGAAAAACGCTTCAGATAATGCTTTTTCATTTGCCATACCTGCTTTTTTTACAACTTCTTTTGCGAATAATGGGGAAATTCCCATAAATGCTCCGACAAGTTGTTTGTCCATGTTTCCGGATAAAAAGTCTAGCGGTCTAATAAAATCAGCTGCTGTTTCGATAAGAAGCGGATTAACCTTATGTTGTGCTGGAGGGGCAACATATTCAGCTCCAGCATATACAGTACGATGGCGGTTTACCGCTAAAGATATGTGTTTTAAGCTATCTAAAATAACATTTGTTTTCGTATCTACTAAGATAATGTTACTGTGTCGTCCCATTATTTCGATTACTAATGTTTTTAATGATTCGTCTCCGATTTCATTCCGACTGCGAACTGTAATTTGAATAATACGTTCTAAGTCAATTTGTTCAATTTTTTCAATAAATCCGCCTTCTAAATGTTTACGAAGAAGCATACAAAACATCGGCGGTATTGCTGGTGAATCGTAGTTTTGATTCGTTAAGTGCATACGCGCATATGTAGGGTGAGACGAAAGAATTAGTTTTTGGTTCTTTCCGTTTGCTCGAATATGTAATAAAATCTCGTATTTTGAAGGTTGATATATTTTGGAAATTCTTCCTGTGTAAAGAGAATTTGCAATTTCATGTGTAATTGCTCTTGTAAATAATCCATCGAATGCCATAAATGAACACTCCTTTCTAACTAAAAGTTAATTATAGCATTTTTTTGGACGAGGCTGAATAAGCTTTCAATAGAGTATGTCTGGAATCAGGAGGTCGATGGTAGGATGAACTGGTATGGAATGCGGGCACATGAAGTGGAAGAAAGAACGAATACGAACGTAAAAGTTGGACTTACAGAGAAAGAAGCAGAAGGGCGAATTAAGAAATTTGGTACAAATGAATTAGAAGAAGCAAAAAGGCCTTCTGCACTAATGGTATTTTTAGCACAATTTAAAGATTTTATGGTACTTGTTTTATTTGGAGCAACAATTGTTTCTGCATTTTTAGGTGAATATATTGATTCTATAGCTATTGTTGCCATTGTTATTATCAATGGTATTCTAGGTTTTTTTCAAGAAAGAAAGGCTGAAAAATCATTGGAAGCTTTAAAAGAACTAGCCGCCCCGCAAGTTACGGTAATGAGGAATGGAAAGTGGGTAAAGGCACCATCTAAAGCACTTGTTTTAGGTGATGTTATTAAATTTTCCAGTGGTGATCGTATTGGGGCTGACGTCCGTCTCGTTGAGGCATCGAGTTTATATATCGAAGAGTCTGCCCTGACAGGAGAGTCAGTACCTGTACAAAAGAAGATAGAAGCATTGCAAGGGCAAGATGTTTCAATTGGTGATCAAAAAAATATGGCTTTTATGGGTACGATGATTACGCGAGGATCTGGAACAGGAGTCGTTGTAGCGACTGGTATGAATACCGCAATGGGCCAAATTGCAAATATGTTGCAAAATGCAGAGCAAATGGAAACACCACTGCAAAGAAGATTAGAGCAACTCGGGAAAATATTAATTATTGTAGCTCTTATTTTGACAGCACTCGTTGTATTAGCAGGTGTGTATCAAGGGAATGAAGTATACCATATGTTTTTAGCAGGTGTATCCTTAGCTGTTGCTGCTATTCCAGAAGGATTGCCCGCAATCGTTACAGTAGCTTTATCACTTGGTGTACAGCGTATGATAAAAAAGAGAGCAATTGTAAGAAAGTTACCAGCTGTAGAAACATTAGGTTGTGCTTCTGTAATTTGTTCTGATAAAACAGGAACAATGACACAAAACAAAATGATGGTAACACATATGTGGTCAGGTGGAGAGTTGTGGAAAGTGACTGGTCAAGGATATGAACCTAATGGATCTTTTATGAAAGGTGAAATAGAAGTTAATCCAGCTAAGACAAAAGCGCTTTATCAGCTACTTACATTCGGTTCACTATGTAACAATGCGAATATTATTCAAAAGAAAAAGGTGTATGTATTAGATGGGGATCCAACAGAGGGAGCACTTGTAGCTGCAGCAATGAAAGCGGGAATAACACGTGATGCACTGAAAGGGAAGTTCGAGATTATTCGTGAGTTCCCATTTGATTCGACTCGAAAGATGATGAGTGTTATTGTCCGTGATCGAGATGGGAAAAAGTTTGTTGTTACGAAAGGAGCTCCAGACGTCCTCCTGCAAATGAGCCAAACAATCTTATGGGGTGATAAGCAGCAACCGATGAGTGAGTTATATAGAAAAGAAGTACAGGCGGCTATTCATAGTTTAGGTAGCCAAGCGCTTCGAACAATTGCGGTTGCATTTAAGCCATTAAAAGTAACAGATTCCACTGAACATGAGAGAGATGTTGAAAAAGATTTTATGTTAATCGGGATACAAGGTATGATCGATCCGCCAAGACCAGAGGTAGCGCAGGCGGTAAAAGAGTGTAAAGAAGCTGGTATTCGAACAGTGATGATTACAGGAGATCATAAAGTAACAGCGATGGCGATTGCGGAACAATTAGGGGTTTTACCACCAGGAGGTCGTGTGGTGGAAGGTGTTGAGCTAGCAAATATGGATATAGAGGAACTAGAAAATGTTGTAGAAGATACTTACGTATTTGCTCGTGTATCACCAGAACATAAATTAAAAATTGTTAAATCATTGCAAAATAAAGGGCATATAGTAGCGATGACAGGAGATGGAGTAAACGATGCACCAGCTATAAAAACAGCGGATATTGGGATAGCGATGGGTATTACAGGAACAGACGTTGCGAAAGAAGCTTCTTCGCTTGTATTGTTAGATGATAACTTTGCGACGATTAAATCAGCGATTAAAGAAGGTAGAAACATATACGAAAATATTCGAAAGTTTATTCGATATTTGTTAGCATCAAACGTCGGCGAAATTTTAGTTATGTTATTTGCGATGTTACTGGCACTGCCATTGCCGATGGTTCCAATTCAAATATTATGGGTGAACTTAGTTACCGACGGTTTACCAGCGATGGCATTAGGTTTGGATAAGGCGGAAGGAGATGTGATGAAGAGAACGCCGCGGCATCCGAAAGAGGGAGTATTCGCCAGAGGGCTTGCCTGGAAAATTATAAGTCGAGGGTTCCTCATTGGAGCAGTGACGTTAGTAGCGTTTATTATCGCATATAATCAACATCCGAATGAACTGAAATATGCACAGACAGTAGCATTTGCGACTTTGGTACTTGCACAACTTATTCATGTATTTGATTGCCGAAGTGAACATTCTGTCTTTCATCGCAATCCATTTGGGAACGTGTATTTAGTAGGGGCTGTTATCATTTCATTGTTGTTAATGCTCGTTGTTATTTATTATCCACCGTTACAACCAATTTTTAGTACAATGCCAATACAAGCAAGAGATTGGTTGTTAATTGGAGGTTTGTCATCAATTCCGACTTTCTTATTAGTAGGTTCTTTATTAACAAGGAAAAAGGGTAAGGAGAAAAAGCCACTTTTATATAAGAAGGGATTAAACTTGAAATAGTCAATGATATGAAAATGTGATATAATTTACAGAAGGTAGTAGAGCCTTGTCTCTATTACCTTTTTCATTGAGTTATTTCATGGCTTGGATGTGATAAAAATGATTTCTAGTATGACAGGGTTTGGAAGGTCGAAAGTAGAAAGTGATACTTTTCAGATTACAGTAGAAATGAAATCGGTGAACCACCGTTTTCTTGAGATGAGTATTCGACTTCCGAAGCAAATGATGGTATTTGAAGACAAAATTCGTAAAATAATCACACAGCAAGTTCGACGTGGGCGCATTGAAGTGTCTATTAGTATAACGGGTGAAGGGCTTGTTGAAAGAAAATTAAGTGTGAATTGGTCGCTTCTCAAGCAGTACCAATCGATGATGGAAGATATAAAAGGAAAATTTCAATTGCAAGATTCTATTACACTTGGGCAATTAATGGCAATGCCAGAAGTAACGGCAATTGAAGAAATAGAAAACGTAAATGAACAATTTGAGAATAGTTTATATGAGGCTGTTCGCCAAGCTGCTCATATGTTGAAAACGATGAGAGATGGCGAAGGAGAACGATTACATAAAGATATGGCGTATCGTTTACAAGAGATTCACAATTGTGTAAATGCAATTATTCCACATGCACCGATTGTTACACAAAAATATCGTGAACGATTAGAAAATCGCTTAAAGGAATTACATAATCAAGATCTAGACGAACAAAGATTGCTAACAGAAGTCGCGATGTTTGCAGAGCGTTGTGATATTCATGAAGAGTTAGTTCGTTTACAAAGTCATTTAGAACAATTTCGTGAAACACTGCAGATTGAAGAGCCTGTTGGAAGAAAAATGGACTTCATCGTGCAAGAGATGCATCGAGAAATTAATACGATTGGTTCGAAGGCAAATGACTTAACAATTTCAAAATATGTTGTAGAAATGAAAAATAACCTTGAAAAAATTCGTGAACAAGTACAAAATATTGAGTAGCTTTCAAAAAATATATAAAGTTATACGTGGTGGAGAAATCGGATAGACTTACTAGGAGGCGCAAACTATGGCCATGCGGTTTTTAAATATTGGATACGGAAATATTGTATCTGCTCATCGAATTATTGCTATTGTAAGTCCGGAGTCAGCTCCTATTAAACGAACAGTACAGGAAGCACGTGAACATAATGCTTTACTAGATGCTACGTATGGGAGAAAAACAAGGGCGGTTATTGTTATGGATGATGGGCATGTTGTATTAAGTCCAATTCAGCCAGAGACGATTGCACATCGTTTGAATAATAAAGAAGATTTAAGTGAGGAAGGGTAGGTTTTACATATTTATGAGAAGTAGAAGAGGATTGCTCATCGTTCTTTCAGGACCTTCTGGGGTTGGTAAAGGAACGGTTCGAAAAGAGCTGTTTAGCCATGAGGATACACGTTTTCAATACTCTATTTCAGTAACGACACGTAAGCCGCGTGAAGGTGAAGTAGATGGTGTGGATTATTTCTTTAAAGAGAGAGAAGAATTTGAGGAAATGATTCGTAATGAAAAATTACTTGAGTGGGCGGAGTTCGTAGGTAATTATTACGGAACACCGATTGACTATGTTGAAAAAACATTACAAGAAGGAAAAGATGTATTCTTAGAAATTGAAGTGCAAGGAGCAATTCAAGTTAAGAAAGCTTTCCCAGAAGGTGTATTTATTTTCTTAGCACCCCCAAGTTTATCTGAGCTAAAAAACCGAATTGTCGGCCGTGGTACAGAAACTGAAGATGTTATTGAAAATCGCTTAACTGTAGCGAAAGAAGAAATCGAAATGATGGACGCTTACGACTATGTTGTAGAAAATGATCAAGTTGAATTAGCTTGTGATAGAATTAAAGCAATTGTGGTTGGTGAACATTGCCGCCGCGAAAGAGTAGCAAAATATTATAAAGAAATGACGGAGGGTCTATAATTATGTTAAATCCATCAATTGATTCATTATTAACAAAAATCGATTCTAAATATACACTTGTAACAGTAGCTGCAAAGCGTGCACGTGAAATGCAACTTGCTAACAACTGTGTTATTGAACAGCCTGTTTCTCATAAATGTGTAGGTAAAGCATTAGAAGAAATCGATGTAGAAGTGTTAAAATATGTACCAAGCGAAGGCAAAATAATTGATTAAGATATTATTTTCGACAAATTAAAACATAGACTTTATAATTTTCTATGTAACGGTAACAACCTATTTACAAGTAGGTTGTTATTTTTTTACGATAGGATGAAATATTGGTACTGAAGAGCTGAGAAACCTGTTTCAGTATTATAAGTTTGAAAAAGAAAGAGGACGAGCCATATGCTAAAAGGGAAAAAGATACTCCTATGTGTAACAGGAGGCATTGCGGTCTTTAAAGCGGCTGCGTTAACTAGTAAATTGACACAAGCTGGTGCTATTGTAAAGGTGATCATGAGTGAGTCGGCAATAAAATTTGTTACGCCTCTTACATTCCAAGCACTTTCTCGTCATGATGTATATACAGATACATTCGATGAGAAAGACTCAGCTGTTATTGCTCATATCGATTTAGCAGATTGGGCAGATGTAGTACTTGTTGCACCTGCTACAGCCAATTGTATCGGGAAGTTAGCTGGTGGTATTGCGGATGATATGATTACAACTACTTTGTTAGCTACTACAGCTCCAGTATGGATTGCACCTGCTATGAATGTGCATATGTACGAAAATAAAATTGTTCAAAAAAATATGATGACGTTAAAAACGTTAGGATATACATTTATTGAGCCTGGGGAAGGCTTTTTAGCGTGTGGTTATGTAGCGAAGGGAAGACTAGAGGAACCTGAAGCAATTATTGCGCGGTTAGAAGAAGCATTCACGGAACAAAAACCACTACAAGGTAAGAAAATGTTAATAACTGCTGGCCCGACGCGTGAAAAGATTGATCCAGTTCGTTTTATGACGAATTTTTCTTCTGGAAAAATGGGGTATGCGATTGCAGAAGTAGCAGCGAACTTAGGGGCTGATGTCATACTTGTTTCGGGGCCGACGGCATTAAATCCGCCACTACATGTAACAACGATACAAGTGGATTCAGCGCAGGATATGTTAGAAGCAGTCCTTCAACATTATCAAAATGTAGATGTTGTCATCAAAACAGCAGCTGTTGCAGATTATCGCCCGAAATATGTTCATGATAATAAAATGAAAAAGCAGAATGGTGATGCTGTAATTGAATTAGAGAGAACGGTAGATATTTTAAAAACGCTAGGTGAGAAGAAGGGTAAACAGTTACTTATCGGTTTTGCTGCTGAAACGACAAACGTAGAGGAATACGCAACGAAAAAGTTACGTGAGAAAAATGCGAATATGATTGTTGCGAATGATGTAAAAGCGCAAGGAGCTGGATTTGGCACAGATACGAACATTGTAACAATGTATAGAAAAGATGGAAAAGTTATTGAGTTGCCACTTTTAACGAAGAAAGAGGTAGCTCGCGAAATATTAAAGCAAATTGAAATGATGTTAGAAGATGATCGTTTATGAAATTTGCAAGTGTAATTGTTGATGTACCTGCCCGTCAGACAGATAGACCGTTTGATTACATTATCCCTAGAAAATGGGAAGATATTGTACAGACAGGAATGCGTGTAGTAGTTCCATTTGGTCCAAGAAAATTGCAAGGTTTTATTATTGAGATTAAAGATTCGGTTGACGTGGAAAGTAAGAAATTAAAGACAATCCATGAAATATTAGATGTAACACCGGTTTTAAATGATGAATTATTAAAGCTTGGATATTGGCTTACAAGTGAAACGTTATGTTATATGATTTCAGCATTTCAAGTCATGCTTCCGACAGCGATAAAAGCAACGTATAAAAAGCGTCTACAACTTCGTAAACAAGAAGAAGTAGCACCTGCAATACTGTATTTATTTCAGGATAAGGAAGCAATCGATTGGGAAGTTATTGAGGCGCAGCCACATTTATACCGCGCTATTCAACAAGAAATTAAAAATGGTACGATGGAAGTCGTATATCAAGTGAAAGATAAAGTGCAGAAGAAGAAACAAAGAGTCGTTCAGCCAGAGTTGCCGGAAGATAAATTAGAATTAGCTGCATTTGAATTGAAAAGTAAAAAACAACAAGATGTACTCTATTATTTTGTGGAAAATTATAAAAGTGTACCGTTGAAATTGTTAACAGAAGAGCTACAAATAACAGATGCTCCAATAAAATCACTTGTTAAAAAGGGGCTAATCTCAGAAAAATATGTGGAAGTATACCGGAATCCGTATGACGATGATGATTTTGAACAAACGAAACCATTTCCACTTACAGAGGAACAAAAGCAAGTTATTACACCTATTTTATCATCAATTACAAATGAAACTTACAATCCATTTTTACTATATGGTGTTACAGGAAGCGGAAAGACAGAAGTATATTTACAATCTATAGCAGCGGTGCTGAAGAAGGAAAAAGAAGCTATTGTACTCGTTCCTGAAATTGCGCTAACGCCTCAAATGGTAGATCGTTTTAAAGGTAGATTTGGCTCGCAAGTAGCGGTTCTTCATAGTGCACTGTCTGTTGGTGAAAAATATGATGAATGGCGTAAGATTTTAAGAAAAGAAGTGAAAGTGGTAGTTGGTGCCCGTTCAGCTATTTTTGCTCCTTTTGAAAATTTAGGGATTATTATTATTGATGAAGAGCATGAATCGAGTTATAAGCAAGAAGATAACCCGAAGTATCATGCAAGAGATGTAGCGGTGTGGAGAGGGCAATATCATAAATGTCCAATCGTTCTTGGAAGTGCAACGCCTACACTTGAATCATTTGCAAGAGCGACAAAAGGTGTTTATGAACTATTAACGATGGAAAAACGTATGAACGAACAAGCTTTACCAACAGTAGAAATTGTTGACATGCGTGAAGAACTTCGCGACGGGAATCGATCGATGTTTTCGAAGGCGTTGCATGAAAAAATAGCAGATCGACTAGAAAAGAAAGAACAAATGGTTCTCTTTTTAAATAGGAGAGGTCATTCAACATTTGTGATGTGTCGTGATTGCGGGTATGTTGTACAATGTCCACATTGTGATATTTCGCTGACGTATCATAAAATGAACCATCGTTTAAAATGTCATTATTGCAGTTATGAGGAGAATATGCCAACTGCGTGTCCAGCTTGTCAAAGTACATATATTCGTTTCTTTGGTACAGGCACACAAAAAGTAGAAGAAGAAATTACAAAACTATTTCCAGAAGCGCGAGTCATTCGAATGGACGTAGATACGACAAGTCGCAAAGGAATGCATGAGAAGTTATTAAAGGCATTTGGTGAAGAGAAAGCAGATATATTACTTGGGACACAAATGATCGCCAAAGGACTTGATTTTCCGAAAGTAACGCTCGTTGGTGTTTTAACTGCAGATACGATGCTTCACTTACCTGATTTTCGGGCGAGTGAAAAAACATATCAATTATTGACGCAAGTAAGTGGACGGGCAGGTAGACATGAATTGCCAGGGGAAGTTGTAATTCAAACGTATACGCCAGAACATTATAGTATAGAGTTAGCAAAGAACCAGCAATATGATGTGTTTTTTGACCAAGAAATGCAAATGAGACGAACAAGACAATATCCACCTTATTACTATGTTGTACTTGTAACGGTATCTCATCCAGAATTATTAAAGGCAGTGCAAGTGACGGAAAAAATTGTCGGTCATTTACGAATGCATTGTTCGCAGCAAACGATGGTGTTAGGGCCAGTTGCTTCAGCAATTCCAAGGATAAAAGATAGATATCGTTACCAATGCATGATAAAATACAAACGGGAACCAAACTTAAAGAACGTGCTCAAAATGGTAAATGAACATTATCAAGCAGAAATGCAAAAAGAGCTACAAATCTCAATTGATTTTAATCCAACAATGTTAATGTAGCGGAGGGAAATATGGCAGTTTTAGAAATAGTAAAGCATCCAAATGAAGTGTTAGAAACACCATGTGAAAGAGTAATTAACTTTGATAAAAAGTTAGTGAAATTGTTGAAAGATATGCATGAAACAATGTTAATGGCGGACGGAGTCGGTTTAGCTGCACCTCAAGTAGGGGTAAGCTTGCAAGTAGCAGTTGTTGATGTCGATGATGATACTGGGAAAATCGAGTTAATCAATCCATCAATATTAGAAAAACGTGGTGAACAAGTAGGTCCCGAAGGCTGTTTAAGCTTCCCGGGACTTTATGGTGAAGTGGAACGTGCAGATTATATTAAAGTAAGAGCACAGAATCGCCGAGGTAAAGTGTTTTTATTAGAAGCGGAAGGATTTTTAGCGCGTGCAATTCAACATGAAATCGATCATTTACACGGTGTTCTATTTACATCGAAAGTGACAAGATATTATGAAGAAAACGAATTAGAATAGGTGTTAAAAGGAGCGGTTTTTAAATGATTAAAGTAGTATTTATGGGAACACCGGACTTTTCAGTGCCGGTGCTTCGTCGTCTTATCGAAGATGGCTATGATGTAGTAGGTGTTGTGACGCAACCAGATCGTCCGGTAGGTAGAAAAAAAGTATTAACACCTACACCTGTTAAAGTTGAAGCGGAGAAACATGGTATTCCGGTGTTACAACCACTGAAAATTCGTGAAAAAGACGAATATGAAAAAGTATTAGCATTAGAGGCGGATTTAATTGTAACAGCTGCGTTCGGTCAGATTGTACCAAACGAAATTTTAGAAGCGCCAAAGTACGGATGTATTAATGTCCATGCCTCTTTACTTCCAGAACTACGCGGTGGTGCACCGATTCATTATGCAATTATGGAAGGTAAAGAAAAAACAGGAATTACAATTATGTATATGGTAGAAAAATTAGACGCTGGTGATATTTTAACGCAAGTGGAAGTGGAAATTGAAGAGCGTGAAACGACGGGCTCGTTATTTGATAAGTTAAGTGAAGCCGGTGCACATCTTCTATCTAAAACAGTACCTTTATTAATTCAAGGTAAGTTAGAACCGATTAAACAAAATGAAGATGAAGTGACATTCGCATATAATATAAAACGTGAGCAAGAGAAAATTGATTGGACAAAAACAGGTGAAGAAGTATACAATCACATTCGCGGATTGAACCCATGGCCAGTTGCATATACGACTTTAGCAGAACAAGTTGTTAAAGTATGGTGGGGAGAGAAAGTTTCTCTAGAAGCGAAAGCTGAACCAGGTACAATAGTTGGTCTTGAAGAAGATGGATTTGTTGTTGCAACAGGGAATGAAACAGGTGTTAAAATTACTGAATTGCAACCGTCGGGTAAAAAGCGTATGAGTTGTTCACAATTTTTACGTGGGACAAAACCTGAAATTGGCACGAAGTTAGGAGAAAATGCATGAGACAAAATGTTCGTGAATTAGCTCTTGATGGTTTAATTCAAGTAGAAAAAAGTGGTGCATATAGTAACTTACTTTTAAATAATCTAATTGAAAAAAATGCAATTGATAGAAAAGATATTGGTTTATTAACTGAAATTGTATATGGAACGATTCAACGTCGTGACACATTAGATTATTATTTACAGCCCTTTTTAAAAAAGAAGGTTGAGGCGTGGGTAAGAGTGTTGCTTCGCTTATCTTTATATCAAATGATATATTTGGACCGAGTGCCAGAAAGAGCGGCTATTCATGAAGCGGTTGAAATAGCAAAGCGTCGTGGGCATAAAGGGATTTCAGGCATGGTGAACGGAGTATTGCGTTCAATTCAGCGAGAAGGTGTACCTTCATTAGATGAAATCAAAGATCCAGTGGAACGTCTTGCAATTGCAACGAGTCACCCAGTTTGGTTAGTACAAGATTGGGCATCTGAATATGGTTTAGAGACAGCAGAGAAAATGTGTGAAGTAAACATGTTACCACCAGTACCTACAGCACGTGTGAACGTTGATAAAGTAACGGTAGAAGAAGCAATTGAGTTGTTGGCAAGTGAAGGAATAGAAGCAAAGTCTGGCGATTTGTCAGATGATGCAATTCAAATTGAAAGAGGGAATGTAGCGCATACAGAAGCGTTTAAAAAAGGGTTCCTTTCTATTCAAGATGAAAGCTCTATGCTTGTTGCACGTGCTTTAGAACCGAATGAGGGAGAGACAGTTCTTGATAGTTGTGCTGCTCCTGGTGGTAAAACTACGCATATAGCTGAGCGTTTAAAGGGAACTGGTAAAGTAATGTCTCTTGATTTACACGCGCATAAAGTGCGTTTAATTAAACAACAAGCAGAGCGACTTGGTCTAGAAAATATAGAAACAAAAGCGTTAGATGCTAGAAAAGTGCAAGAGCACTTTGCAAATGAAACTTTTGATAAAATATTAGTAGATGCACCATGTTCTGGATTTGGGGTAATTAGACGTAAACCTGATATTAAGTTAGGAAAAGATAAAGGCGATAGTGAAAGATTATCGACGATTCAACTTGCGATATTAGAAAAGATAGCACCATTATTAAAACAAGGCGGTCGTCTTGTTTATAGTACGTGCACAATTGAGAAAATAGAAAATGAACAAGTAATAGATAAATTTTTAAAAGAACATCCTGAATTTGAATGGGATACTACGATAAAAGAACGTATGCCAGAAAAATTAAGTCCGTATATTAATGAAGGTCAAGTACAAATTTTACCGCATTATTTTGCAACGGATGGCTTTTATATTGCTTGTTTAAGGAAGAAGGTGTAGCATCATGGAAACGACTGTAAAAAAACAAAAGAAAAATGTAGAAACGAAAAAACCATCAATTTACTCTTTACAACTTCATGAAATGCAAGATTGGTTAAAGGAACAAGGAGAACCGAAGTTCCGTGCTGGACAAATTTTTGACTGGCTATATAAAAAACGTGTAAAAAATTATGAGGATATGTCAAACCTTTCTAAAGGATTGCGTGATAAATTGTCGAATTCCTTTGATATTACTACTTTAAACACGTTAGTAAAACAAACGTCTTCGGATGGAACGATTAAATTCTTATTCCAGTTATATGATGGATATTCTATTGAAACGGTATTAATGCGACATGAATACGGAAATTCTATTTGTGTAACAACACAAGTTGGTTGTCGTATTGGCTGTACGTTCTGTGCTTCTACACTTGGCGGGTTAAAACGAAACCTAGAAGCTGGAGAAATTGTAGCGCAAGTAGTAGAAGTGCAACGCGCGCTTGATGAAACGGAAGAACGTGTAAGTTCTCTTGTTGTTATGGGAATTGGAGAACCATTTGATAACTATGATAATTTAATGGGATTTTTACGCATCACTAACCATGAAAAAGGACTTCATATTGGTGCAAGACATATGACAGTTTCGACGAGTGGTATTATTCCGAAAATTTACAAGTTTGCTGAAGAAGAGTTACAAATTAATTTTGCGATTTCATTGCATGCTCCAAATTCAGAATTACGTTCAAAATTAATGCCGATTAACCGTGCTTATAAGCTACCTGATTTAATGGAAGCTATTAAATACTATGTAAATAGAACAGGGCGTCGTATTACATTTGAATATGGACTATTTGGAGGAGAAAATGACCAAGTTGAGCACGCTGAAGAACTTGCTGCGCTCTTAAAAGGTGTAAAGTGTCATGTGAACTTAATTCCGGTTAACTACGTACCAGAACGTGATTACGTACGAACACCACGTGAGCAAATTTTCTTATTTGAAAAAACGCTTAAAGATCGTGGAGTGAATGTAACAATTCGCCGTGAACAAGGTCACGATATTGATGCTGCCTGCGGTCAGTTGCGTGCGAAGGAGCGCAAAGAAGAGACGAGGTGACGAGATGAAAGCCGTGTTTCTATCGGATAAAGGGAAAGTTCGTCAACATAATGAAGATAGTGCAGGAGTTTTTCACAATTTAGATGGAAATATTTTAGCGGTAGTAGCAGATGGAATGGGAGGTCATCGAGCTGGCGATGTAGCTAGTTCGATGGCCATTCAATTATTCCATGATTATTGGAAGCAAACGCATAATATGAATGAGCCTAAAAAAGTAGAAGAGTGGTTACATACTAGTGTTGGAATTATTAATGAACGCATTTTTGAATATTCTAAACAACACGTAGAGTGTGATGGTATGGGAACAACGATTATCATAGCAATTTGTACGCCTAATTTTGTAACAATAGGTCATATAGGAGATAGTCGTTGTTATATGGTATCAGAGGGAGTAATGTCGCTCGTAACGGAAGATCATTCACTTGTAAATGAACTTGTGAGACATGGTGAAATTTCAAAGGAAGATGCAGAATACCACCCGAAAAAAAATGTTTTGTTAAGAGCGCTAGGAACAGAAGAAAAAGTCGGATTAGATGTTAAAACATTGGTACTTGAAGAAGATGATCAATTGCTTCTTTGCTCTGATGGATTGTCTAATAAAGTCCCTATGACTGATATGCAACAAATTTTACAGTTAAATGAACAGCTCGAAGCTAAGGTGCAAAGTCTCATTCAATTGGCGAATGATCGTGGTGGAGAGGATAATATTACTCTTGTTCTTATTGATTATGCGGATTCGACAAACGAAAGTAGGTGAAGTGCAACGTGCTGATTGGAAAACGCTTAAATGACCGTTATAAGCTGCTAAAAATGATTGGCGGTGGAGGGATGGCCAATGTATATTTAGCTCATGATGACATACTCGGCCGAGATGTAGCGGTGAAAATATTAAGACTCGACTATTCCAATAACGAAGAGTTTATTAAACGTTTCCATCGAGAAGCGCAATCTGTTACAACGTTGTCGCATCCAAATATTGTGAATATGTATGATGTTGGAGAAGAAGATGGTATATATTATCTTGTAATGGAGTATGTACCTGGACAAACATTAAAGCAATACATAATTGAGCAAGGGATGTTACCTATAGGGGAAGCTCTTGATATTATGGAGCAATTAACATCCGCCATGGCACACGCTCATCATTTTGAAATTGTGCATCGTGATATAAAACCGCACAATATTTTAATTCGAGCTGATGGAGTAGTAAAAGTAACAGATTTTGGAATTGCGACAGCTACAAGTGCAACAACTATTACACATACAAATTCAGTACTTGGTTCGGTGCATTATTTATCACCAGAACAAGCGCGCGGCGGGATAGCAAATAAACAATCAGATATTTATTCGCTTGGTATTGTTATGTTCGAATTGTTAACAGGAAGACAACCGTTTTCTGGTGAATCTGCTGTTGCAATAGCTTTAAAACATTTACAAAGTGAAATACCGTCTCCAAGAAGATGGAATGAAAATATTCCGCAAAGTGTTGAGAATATTATATTAAAGGCAACTGCTAAAGATCCGTTCCATCGATACCAATCTGCTAATGCGATGAAACGAGATATTGAAACGGCTTTATATCCAGAACGAATTAATGAACAGCCATTTTACATACCAGAAGATATGGAAGCGACGAAAGCGATTCCAATTATCCAACAAGAACAATTATTTGAAAATGTAACTGATGAAACGATTGTTTTAAGTGGAAGTAAAGTGGATGAACCAAAAAGAAAAGAACATACTGAATTAGATAAGAAGAAAAAACGAAGTAATAAATGGATTAAGGTTTTAATTACGACATTTTTACTTTTAGCAATTGGAATAACATTAGCTCTTACTGTTATTCCGGGATTCTTTATTCCGAAAGATGTAAAAGTTCCTGATGTGGCTGGTATGAAATATACGACAGCTGTAAATAAATTAGTAGAAAAAGGTTTTGAAGTGACAGAACCTAATATTGTATATACAGATGATGTGGAAGCTGGAGATGTAATAAAAACTGATCCTGTAGCAGGAAGAGTAGTGAAGGAAAGTTCTAAAATTACTATCTATCAATCAGGTGGAAAAAAGAAAAGTAAGATGAAGGATTTTACAGGTCAAAACTTTGAGAGTGTAAAACCCGAGTTAGAAGAAAGATATAAACAGGTTACTGAAAATTATATTGAAAATGATAAACCAAAAGGTGAAATTGTAGAACAAATACCGACACCTGATCAAATGGTTGTAGAGGCGGAGCAAGAACTGAAAGTTTGGATAAGTAAAGGTCCTTATCAAAATAGACCAGGTGATTTTTCAAGATGGACTGAAAATAGTGCAACTGGTGATTTGAATGAGAGAAAATTAACTCCAGATATAAAACGAGAGTATTCAGATACGGTTGATAAAGGTCTTGTAATTTCGCAATCGCCAAAACCAGGAACTCCGTTAAAAGAAGGAGATAAAGTGACACTTATCATCTCGAATGGCCCTAAGCCGAAAGTAACAAAAACAGTGAAGGTGGATAACATTTCTATCCCATATGAGTCTTCTATAATAGGTGAGAAAAAACCGCAAACAATAGAAATTTATAAAGAAGATATGCAACAAAAGATGGATAGACCAATTGAAACTAGAACGATTTCAGAGTCGGCAACAATTTCTTTAGAATTTGTAATTCAAGAAGGCTCAAAGGGTCACTATAAAATCGTACGGGATGGAGTAACGATTATCGATAAGGAAGTACCATATCCAACTCAATAATAGTGAATTCCATTTTCTTTTTATAGAGAATGGAATGCATTACCCTTGCCTGTTATGCTGTCTACAAGGTGGACTGTATAACAGGCAAAAATATATGACTCAAAAAGCTATACAAGTGATATTGTTGTAAAAAATATTTCGAATTGATGGTAGAGATTAAATATATGAACCTGGTTATATATTGGTGGGTTTTAAAATAATTGTTTAAAGAACTCTAGTCTATTCGTTTTAATTACAGCTTCACTTTATACAAAATAAAGGAGAATTATATGCCAGAAGGAAAAATTGTAAAAGCTTTAAGTGGATTTTATTATGTACAACATGAAGAAGGGATTACACAATGTCGTGGGCGTGGTGTATTTAGAAAAAATAAAATTACACCACTTGTAGGAGACCAAGTCGTTTTTCAAGCAGATAACCCAACGGAAGGCTACGTGCTTGAAGTATTTGATCGAAAAAATGAACTTGTTAGGCCTCCTATTGCTAATGTGGATCAAGCAATCCTTGTTTTCTCTGCAGTAGAACCAGATTTTAATCCTGGACTGTTAGATCGATTTTTAGTGCTGATTGAATATCATAACATTAAGCCGATTATTTGTATTAGTAAGATGGATTTAGTGGATGAAAAGATGCGAGAAACCGTTGAAGCTTATGCAAATGATTATCGTGAAATGGGTTATGATGTATTATTTACTTCTATAAATACATCGGAAAGTATTGCTATTTTAAAACCATTTTTAGAAGGTTGTGTTTCTGTCGTTGCTGGCCAATCAGGTGTTGGGAAATCTTCAATGCTTAACGTATTACGTCCGGATTTAGAACTAAAAACAAATGATATTTCCTCACATTTAGGACGCGGAAAACATACGACAAGACACGTGGAATTAATTGCAGTTGGAAGTGGACTTGTTGCGGATACACCTGGTTTTAGTTCACTTGATTTCATAGATATAGAGGTAGAAGATCTTACATATTGTTTTCCTGAGTTGAAAGAAGCGAGCCAATACTGTAAATTTAGAGGGTGTACACATCTTTCTGAACCGAAATGTGCGGTGAAAGCTGCGGTTGAAGAAGGAAAGATTACAGAATATCGTTATAAGAATTACCAACAATTCGTAGAAGAAATTAGAGAGAGAAAGCCGAGGTATTAGTTATGATTAAAATTGCACCATCGATCTTATCAGCAGATTTTTCAAAATTAGGGGAAGAAATTAAAGATGTAGAAAAAGGTGGAGCTGATTACATTCATGTCGATGTAATGGACGGGCATTTTGTACCGAATATTACGATTGGGCCATTAATTGTAGAAGCGATCCGTCCGATTACATCATTACCGTTAGATGTGCATTTAATGATTGAAAATCCTGATAACTATATCCCAACTTTCGCGAAAGCGGGAGCGGATATTATTACTGTTCATGTAGAGGCGTGTCCTCATTTACATCGTACAATTCAGTTAATTAAATCTCATGGCATTAAAGCAGGGGTTGTATTAAATCCACATACGCCAGTTTCGGTGATTGAGCATGTGTTAGAAGATATAGATATGGTATTACTTATGACGGTGAATCCTGGATTTGGTGGACAGAAATTTATCCATTCTGTATTACCGAAAATTAAACAAGTTGCAGAAATGGTTAAAGAGCGAAATCTAGAAGTCGAAATTGAAGTTGATGGTGGTGTCAACGCTGAAACGGCAAGACTTTGTGTTGAAGCAGGAGCAAATGTACTTGTAGCTGGATCAGCGGTATACAATCAAAAAGACCGCGGTGAAGCGATCCGTATCATTCGTGGATAATGAATGAACAGATCCCTATCCTAGTGAAGTTTCGGGTTTAGTAAGACTTCACTATTTAGACAGGATAGAGCGAAAAATATGTAAAAAGGCAATCTACCGAATGGCAGATTGCCTTTTTACAATAGAAGGGGAAGGAAAAATGATTATTCATATTTTAGCAGGAGGCCCTGCAGAATATTGCGCAGATTTTTCTCGATATGAAAATGAAGAAGTAGTGTGGGCGGCGGTTGATAGAGGAGTGTACCATTTACTAAAAAGAGGGATTACTCCATCTGTTGCGTTCGGAGATTACGATTCAGTAACTGAAGAAGAATTAGTATGGATGGGACAGCAAACAGATGAATTACATATTGTTCCACGAGAAAAAGATCAAACGGATTTAGAGATTGCAATTAGTTGGGCTTTAGAACAGAAACCCAAATTAATTCGTATTTTTGGTGCAACTGGTGGGCGGTTGGATCATGGTTTAGCAAATATACAGATGCTTTTAAAGGGTTTAGAAGCAAAAGTGGAAATGTGTATTGTGGATAATAAAAATGAAATAATGGTGAAAAAAGTTGGTACATATACAATTGGAATAAATAAAAATTTCCCCTATGTATCATTTGTGCCAGTTACTGAAAGTGTAGAAGGTATTACACTACAAGGATTTAAGTACCCTCTTACTAATAAAACGATAGAGTGGGGATCGACACTTTGTATTAGTAATGAACTCATTGAGGAAAAAGGTACTTTTTCATTCGCATCTGGCATATTAATGATGATAAGAAGCACTGATTGAAGAAACAATTTTGCTCCTTGCATCATATAGTGGGCAAGTGGAGTAAAGGGGATTAGGAGGGAAACCATGAGATTTTATACAATTAAGTTACCTAAATTTCTTGGTGGAATTGTTCGTGCGATGTTAAACACCTTCAAAAAAGACTAAAAAAAGCACCGATAATAGGTGCTTTTTCCATTGGTATAGTAAAAAAAGAGCCTAGCGGCTCTTTTTTTTATTATTAAACACGTTCGATTTTGCCAGATTTTAATGCTCTAGCAGAAACGTAAACACGTTGAACTTTACCGTCGATGCGTACGCGAACTTTTTGAAGGTTAGCGCCCCATTTACGTTTTGTAGCGTTCATTGCGTGAGAACGAGAGTTACCAGAACGAGCTTTTCTTCCAGTGATAGCACAAACACGAGCCATTTATATTTCCCTCCCTTGACACCTTACCATACGTAATTTTTCAATGTTAGTCTTTTTTGCGATGCTAAAAACACTACTATAATTTAACACAACTAAAAAGAGAATGCAACACTGTAGAAAAAAGAAATCAAGAAAAATTACTTGACACTATATGTAAGTGAAGAAAAGTTGAAATCAAGAAAATTTGCTTGACATATTATAGTGGTACATGTTGTATAATAACAATGGACTATTTTGCTCATCATAGAAAAGTGTAGTATAAAACATAAAATATGAGAGTGAAAAGAAAGAACGATGGAATTTTCTTTGAAAAGATTATATGATAGTAACTAAAGTAGTCTAGCTCACTTTCACCATTTATGAAGGGGGAAACGAGATGTCAATTGAAATTAAAACGAAGTACGGTCAAATTGATATTAGTACAGATGTAATTGCAACAATTGCTGGAGGTGCCGCGGTAGATTGCTACGGTATCGTAGGTATGGCATCAAAAAATCAGTTAAAAGATGGATTAACAGACATTTTACGAAAAGAAAACTTCACTAGAGGTGTTATTGTTCGTAAAGATGAAGATGAAGTACATATTGATATGTATATTATTGTGAGCTATGGTACGAAAATTTCAGAAGTAGCACATAACGTGCAGACGAAAGTGAAATATACATTAGATCAAACTGTAGGACTAGCAGTAGATTCTGTAAACATCTACGTACAAGGAGTTAAAGTAATAAACTTGTAATGTGCATTAAGGAGGAAAATCTGTGTCAATTCAAAAAATTGATGGGAAACGTTTATCACAAATGATCATGCAAGGAGCGAATAATTTAACAAATAATGTTCAGCTTGTTGATGCATTAAACGTATTTCCAGTTCCAGATGGCGATACCGGTACAAACATGAACTTATCAATGACTTCAGGCGCACGTGAAGTGAAAGCAAATCCTTCACAGCACGCTGGTAAAGTCGGTGTAAGTTTAGCCAAAGGATTATTAATGGGAGCTCGTGGTAACTCTGGCGTTATTTTATCTCAGTTATTCCGTGGTTTTTCAAAATCCATTGAACAAAAAGAAGAATTAACAACAGTTGATTTTGCTGCAGCTTTAGATGCTGGGGTAGAAGCGGCTTACAAAGCGGTTATGAAACCGATTGAAGGAACGATTTTAACGGTTGCAAGAGAAACGGGTAAATATGCAGTGACAGTTGCGAAAAAACAGCGCGACTTTGTTTTGTTTATGGAAGACGTTGTGAAAGAAGCCAATGCATCGTTAAATCGTACGCCAGATTTATTACCTGTATTAAAACAAGTTGGCGTTGTAGATAGCGGTGGTAAAGGTCTTGTTGTTGTATATGAAGGATTTTTAGCTGACTTAAAAGGAGAAACAATTTCTTCTGATGTGTCTGCCCAACCATCTATGAATGACATGGTACGCGCAGAACATCACCGTAGTGTACAAAGCCAATTGAGTACAGAAGATATAAAGTATGGATATTGCACGGAATTCATGGTGAAATTAGAGCCTGAAAAAATGAAGGAACATAATTTCTCTGAACAAAAATTCCGTGAAGATATTAGTGTATACGGAGATTCACTACTTGTTGTATCAGATGATGAGGTTGTTAAGGTTCATATTCATGCGGAACATCCTGGAGATCCTATGAATTATGGGCAACGCTATGGTAGTTTAATTAAGATTAAAGTAGAAAATATGCGTGAACAGCATACCGCTTTATTAGATGAACCTACTATGGTTCCTGAGCAAACAACTCAATCGAAAGAAAAACAACCATATGGTATCGTAACTGTAGCTATGGGATCTGGTATTAAAACTTTATTTGAGAGCATTGGTGCAACGAAAGTAATCGAAGGTGGCCAAACGATGAATCCGAGTACGGAGGATATTGTGAAGGCGATTGAAGAGGCGAATGCTGAAAAAATCATCATCTTACCAAATAACGGAAACATCGTGATGGCAGCAGAACAAGCAGCGTCAGTTGTTGATCAAGAAGTTATTGTTATTCGTTCAAAAACAGTTCCTCAAGGTATGGCTGCAATGTTAGCATTTAATCCAGTTGGAACGTTGGAAGAAAATGAAGAAAACATGAAAGAAGCTTTATCTCATGTGAAAACGGGTCAAATTACGTATGCTGTTCGTGATACGGAAATTGACGGTGTAGCAATTCAAAAAGACGATTTCATGTGCATTGCAGATGGAAAAATCGTATCAACAAATGCTGAAAAAGTAGGAGCTGCAAAGCAATTATTAGAAGCATTGATTGATGAAGAGTCTGAAATCGTAACGATTCTACAAGGTGAAGATGCAACTGATGAAGAAGTAGCTGAGTTAGTTGCATTTGTAGAAGAGAAATTTGAAGATGCTGAAGTAGAAGTGCATGCTGGGAATCAACCAGTGTATTCTTTCATCTTCTCTGTAGAATAAAAAAGATTCGTTTTGAAAATAAATGGATCACTTACTTGCTAATGGATCAGAAGTAGTAATGTGAACGTTATTACTAGTTTTTATTCAAAAGGCTAGCATATGGAATAAAGAAAAGAGCCTTGCTGCTAATAGTGAGGCTCTTTTTTACTTGTTGTGTATATAAGGGATTTGAGTAGTTTCTCTTAGAATGCCTATGATAGAATATATAAGGTGAAAGATAGCGATTGCAGATGTTAATTGATACTCAAATAGAGTGTAACAAAGAAAATAATGTGACGGAGTGTGAGAATCTTGAATGAAGTTGTACAAGTTCCTGTTACAGATGTAAAGGGAATCGGAGGAGAAACATCTGAATTACTACACGAGATGGGAATTTATACAGTTTCTCATCTATTAGAGCATTTTCCGTACCGTTATGAAGATTATGCGATGAAAGATCTTGCTGAAGTAAAGCATGATGAGCGTGTAACAGTTGAAGGGAAAGTTCATAGTGCTCCGTTACTACAATACTATGGTAAGAAAAAATCACGTCTTACAGTTCGTGTTCTCGTCGGTCGTTATTTAATTACGGCTGTATGTTTTAATAGACCTTACTATAAGCAAAAGTTAAATTTGGATGAAACGGTAACGATTACTGGTAAATGGGATCAACATCGTCAAACAATTGCTGTATCAGAGCTTCATTTTGGACCGGTTGTTCGTCAACAAGAAGTAGAGCCTGTATATTCAGTGAAAGGAAAGCTTACAGTAAAACAAATGCGCCGTTTTATTGCACAAGCGCTAAAGGAGTATGGAGATTCTATAGTCGAAGTGCTACCAGATGGTTTGTTAAATCGGTATAAATTATTACCACGTTATGAAGCACTCAGGGCGTTGCATTTTCCGGTAGGGCAAGAAGATTTAAAGCAAGCTCGTCGCCGTTTTGTATATGAGGAGTTTTTCTTATTTCAGCTAAAAATGCAAACACTAAGGAAAATGGAGAGAGAAAATTCAAAAGGTACGAAGAAGGAAATCCCGTCAACAGAATTACAAGAATTTATCGATGCACTTCCGTTTCCGTTAACTGGTGCACAGCGCCGGGTTGTAGATGAAATTTTAAAGGATATGACATCTCCTTATCGGATGAACAGGCTGTTGCAAGGTGACGTTGGTTCTGGGAAAACAGTTGTTGCTGCGATTGGTCTCTATGCCGCAAAATTAGCTCATTATCAAGGTGCTTTAATGGTTCCTACAGAAATTTTAGCCGAACAACATTATCAGTCGCTTGCGGAGACGTTTTCTCATTTCGGTATGACGGTTGAACTGTTAACGAGTTCGGTTAAGGGTGCGAGACGTCGGGAAATTTTGGCGAGATTAGAGCAGGGAGAAGTAGATATCCTTGTTGGGACGCACGCTTTAATTCAAGATGAAGTTATATTTCATAGGTTAGGTCTCGTTATTACCGATGAACAGCATCGATTTGGTGTAGCGCAGCGCCGGGTTTTACGTGAGAAAGGTGAAAGTCCAGATGTATTGTTTATGACGGCAACCCCAATTCCGCGAACGTTAGCTATTACGGCATTTGGAGAGATGGACGTTTCTATTATCGATGAAATGCCAGCTGGTAGAAAGGTAATCGAAACGTATTGGGCAAAACATGATATGTTAGACCGTGTTCTCGGCTTTGTGGAGAAAGAGATAAAAAAAGGAAGACAGGCATATGTTATTTGTCCTCTTATTGAAGAGTCTGAGAAACTTGATGTACAAAATGCTATCGATTTACATAGTATGCTGACTCATCATTATCAAGGTAAGTGCCAAGTTGGATTAATGCATGGGAGACTATCATCTCAAGAAAAAGAAGAGATAATGGGACAGTTTAGTGAAAATAAAGTGCAAATTCTTGTTTCGACAACAGTTGTTGAAGTAGGTGTGAATGTACCAAATGCGACTGTTATGGTTATTTATGACGCGGAGCGTTTCGGTTTATCGCAGCTTCATCAGCTCAGGGGGCGTGTTGGGCGTGGTAGTGAACAATCATATTGCTTATTAATTGCAGACCCGAAATCAGAAACTGGAAAAGAAAGAGTGCGTATTATGACTGAAACAAATGATGGATTTGTATTGTCAGAAAAAGATTTAGAGTTACGAGGTCCTGGGGATTTCTTTGGAAGTAAGCAAAGTGGTTTACCAGAATTTAAGGTTGCTGATATGGTACATGATTATCGGGCGTTAGAAACAGCGAGACAAGATGCGGCGATACTAGTTGATTCAGAAGCGTTTTGGCATAATGATCAGTATGCTTCGTTGCGTACTTATCTTGACGGAACAGGTGTGTTCCAGGGAGAGAAGCTCGATTAAAAGTAGTCTGCAAAAGTTTTTGTTGCATTCTACTTTTAATGATTATATACTACTGTTAGTACCTAGTCATAAAAATGGATGGTGCGGTATGAAAAAGAGAAGAAGTAAAAAAGAAAGACAAGAATTATTACAACAAACAATAGAAACGAATCCTTTTATAACGGATGAAGATTTAGCAGAAAAATTTCAAGTGAGCATACAGACTGTTCGTCTGGATCGTATGGAGTTATCTATTCCTGAATTGAGAGAACGAATTAAGCATGTGGCTACAAAACAACATGAAGAAGATGTGAAATCTTTACCGTTAGAAGAGGTTGTCGGAGAAATTATCGATATAGAATTAGATAGACATGCGATATCTATCTTTGAAGTAAAGGTAGAACATGTATTTAAAAGAAATCAAATTGCTCGTGGGCATCATTTGTTTGCGCAAGCAAACTCACTAGCTGTTGCAGTTATTGATGAAGAATTAGCTTTAACTGCAAAGTCTACCATTCGATACATTCGTCCTGTAAAATTAGGAGAACGTGTAGTTGCAAAAGCGCGCGTTGAAGATGTAGAGAATGATAAAGGACGGACGGTTGTCAAAGTGCGTAGCTTTGTTGGAGAAGAACTTGTTTTTACAGGCACTTTTGAAATGTATCGATCTAGTAATAATAGTGAGGAAGGTAACAACTTATGAAAATCGCAATAGATGCAATGGGCGGAGATCACGCTCCAAAGGCTGTAGTATTAGGAGCAATGAAAGCTATTAAGGAATATTCAGATTTACATATTACGTTAGTAGGGAAAGAAGCAGAAATCCGTCAATACTTAACGAGTGAAGAGCGAATTACTATCCTTCATACAGACGAAAAAATTGAATCGACAGATGAACCAGTAAGGGCGGTTCGTCGAAAAAAACAAGCTTCAATGGTACTAGCAGCGCAGCAAGTGAAAGATGGTATTGCAGATGCTTGTATATCAGCAGGTAGTACAGGGGCTTTAATGGCAGCAGGATTATTTGTTGTCGGTCGTATGGAAGGAATTGAACGACCAGCTTTATCACCGACAATGCCAACTGTTGATGGAGAAGGTTTTGTTATGTTAGATGTTGGAGCAAACGTTGATGCAAAACCAGTTCATTTATATCAATATGCAGTGATGGGTTCTGTTTACGCAGAGAAGGTAAGAGGAATTAAAAACCCTCGTGTTGGACTTTTAAATGTTGGAACAGAGGATGGAAAAGGAAACGAGCTTTCAAAACAGGTCTTTGCTATGCTCAAAGATGCACCAATTAATTTTGTTGGAAACGTTGAATCAAGAGATTTATTGCAAGGTGTAGCAGATGTTGTTGTGTGTGATGGTTTTACAGGGAACGTAGCTCTAAAATCACTAGAAGGAACAGCACTTGCGCTATTCTCTATGTTAAAAGAGCAATTAATGAGTTCGTTTACGAGCAAATTAGCAGCAGCGGTATTAAAACCAAAACTTATGGTATTAAAAGATAAAATGGATTATTCGGAGTATGGAGGAGCGGCATTGTTTGGATTGAAAGCTCCTGTCATTAAGGCTCACGGTTCTTCAAATGACCAATCGATATTTAGTGCGATTCGTCAAACGAGAGAAATGGTAGCGAAAGAAGTAATTCCTACAATTTCAAGTGTAATGGAGAAGGAGCCGCTTCAATAAGAGGAGGATTTGAAATGGGAAAAATAGCATTTCTTTTTCCGGGCCAAGGTTCACAGGCAGTTGGAATGGGTAGACAGTTAGCGGAGAATAATAACGAGGTTGCGAAAGTGTTTGCGAAAGCAGATGAGGTGTTACACGATTCACTTTCAGAGGTGATTTTTGAAGGGCCGCAGGAAAAGCTTACATTAACGACAAATGCACAACCTGCATTATTAACAACGAGTTTTGCTATTTTGACAGCTTTGAAAGAGTATGACATTACACCTGATTTTGTAGCAGGACATAGTTTAGGTGAATATAGCGCTCTTGTGGCAGCTGGTGCTATAACTTTTGAAGATGCTGTATATGCTGTAAGAAAACGTGGCGAATATATGGAAGAAGCCGTTCCTGGTGGGGAAGGGGCAATGGCAGCTATTTTAGGTGCTGATCCAGATATGTTGAAACGAGTTACAGAAGAAGTAACAAGTGAAGGGTATGCAGTACAGATTGCAAACATGAATAGTACGAAGCAAATTGTAATTTCTGGAACAAATCAAGGGGTAGAACTTGCTTCTCAAAGAGCGAAAGAAAATGGTGCTAAAAGAGCAATTCCGCTTAAAGTAAGTGGACCATTTCATTCCTCTCTTATGAAGCCAGCTGCTGAGAAGTTTCAAAGTGTGTTAAATGAAATTACAATTCAGGATACGAATATTCCTGTTATAGCAAATGTTACAGCAGATGTTATTACACGTGGTGCAGATATTCAAGAGAAGCTAATTGAACAACTGTATTCACCTGTTTTATGGTACCCATCTATTGAAACTATGGTGAAACAAGGTGTGGATATATTTATTGAAATTGGACCTGGAAAAGTACTTGCTGGGCTTATGAAGTCGATTGATTCATCAGTGAAAGCATATGCCATATATGATGAAGCGACATTAAAAGATACCATTTCAAATTTGAGAGGAGAAAACTGATGTTAAAAGGGAAAGTAGCATTAGTAACTGGTGCTTCACGTGGAATTGGTCGCGCGATTGCAATCGATTTAGCGAAACAAGGGGCAAATGTAGTAGTAAATTATGCTGGTAATGAACAAAAGGCGAATGAAGTAGTAGATGAAATCAAGAAATTAGGTTCAGATGCAATTGCGGTAAGAGCAGATGTTGCAAATGCTGAAGATGTTACAAATATGGTGAAACAAACAGTAGATACATTTGGACAAGTCGATATTCTTGTAAATAACGCTGGCGTAACAAAAGATAATTTATTAATGCGTATGAAAGAAGAAGAATGGGATACAGTTATTAATACAAACTTAAAAGGTGTATTCTTATGTACAAAAGCAGTATCTCGTTATATGATGCGCCAACGTCATGGTAGAATAATAAATATTGCTTCTGTTGTTGGTGTTGTAGGAAATCCAGGGCAGGCTAATTATGTTGCTGCTAAAGCTGGTGTAATTGGATTAACAAAAACATCAGCAAAAGAATTAGCAAGTCGAAATATAACTGTAAATGCAATTGCTCCTGGATTTATTGCAACTGATATGACGGACGTATTAGATGAAAATATAAAAGGTGAAATGTTAAAAGTTATTCCGGCTGCACAGTTTGGTGAAGCGCAAGATATCGCGAATGCTGTAACGTTTTTTGCTTCGGATCAAAGCAAATATGTTACAGGACAAACGTTAAATGTTGATGGCGGAATGGTAATGTAATAAAAGAATCGATTTCATCTAGTTTTTTTAGACAATATTTAATATAATATTTGAGGGGAGGTGAATGGAATGGCAGATGTTTTAGAGCGTGTAACAAAAATCATCGTTGATCGTTTAGGTGTAGAAGAAACTGAAGTAGTACCAGCTGCAAGCTTTAAAGAAGATTTAGGCGCAGACTCCCTAGATGTAGTAGAACTTGTAATGCAATTAGAAGATGAATTCGAAATGGAAATTTCTGATGAAGATGCTGAAAAGATTGCTACTGTTGGCGATGCTGTGACTTACATAGAGAGTCATCTATAATGCTTAAGTGAAGTCCCGTTATTTAGCGGGGCTTTCTCGGCTTATATCTGGAGGGACCTATGCCGTACCGAAAATATAGAGAAAAAAAATACGAAACAAAATATCGTGAAGCGTTTAAAGTGTTTCAAGAAAAGATAGGTATTACGTTTACAGATGAAAAATTATTGACTCAAGCATTTACGCATTCATCGTATGTGAATGAGCATCGAAAAAAACCGCATGAAGACAATGAGCGTCTCGAATTTCTTGGAGATGCAGTATTGGAACTTACTGTATCGCAGTATCTGTTTCAAAAATATCCGACAATGAGCGAAGGAGAGTTAACAAAACTACGTGCAGCTATTGTATGTGAGCCATCTCTTGTTCGTTTTGCAAATGAGCTGTCATTTGGAAGCCTTGTTTTATTAGGGAAAGGTGAAGAAATGACAGGTGGACGTGAACGACCAGCTTTATTAGCGGATGTCTTTGAAGCGTTTATTGGTGCCCTTTATCTTGATCAAGGGCTAGAAACAGTTTGGGGATTCTTAAAAGAAATTGTGTATCCGAAAATTAATGAAGGTGCTTTTTCTCATGTGATGGATTATAAGAGTCAATTGCAAGAATTGATCCAGCGTGATGGTAGTGGCAACATTGAGTATCAAATTTTGCAAGAAAAAGGACCAGCCCATAATCGAGAATTTGTGTCACGTGTTACATTAAATAATGTAGCGTTAGGTCTTGGTAGTGGTAAGTCGAAAAAAGAAGCAGAGCAACAAGCTGCTGCAGAAGCATTGAAAAAATTAAAAGAACAACTATAAGGAATCCCCCTTTGAATAGGGGGATTCCTTATGCATAGAATGAAACTTTTCTTTTGTAGATAAATGAAAGGAAAGTAAATCCGTATTATAGCTTGGTTTCGTACAGACAACGTATATAACAACGGAGAATAGGAGGAAGACCTTTCGTGTTTTTAAAAAGATTAGAAATAGCAGGATTTAAATCTTTTGCTGAGCGTGTATCTGTCGATTTTGTTCCAGGTGTTACGTCTGTAGTAGGGCCTAATGGGAGCGGGAAAAGTAATATTACTGATGCAATTCGCTGGGTACTTGGTGAACAATCTGCAAAATCATTACGTGGTGCAAAGATGGAGGATGTTATTTTTGCCGGTAGTGAAACGAGGAGAGCGGTTAATGTAGCTGAAGTAACATTAACTTTAAATAATGAAGATCAACGTTTACCGATTGAATATAACGAGGTGAGTGTAACGCGCCGTGTATCTCGTTCAGGTGATAGTGACTTTTATATAAATAAACAATCTTGTAGATTGAAAGACATTATCGATTTATTTATGGACTCTGGCATGGGAAGAGAAGCCTTTTCAATTATTAGTCAGGGGAAAGTGGAAGAGATTTTAAGTAGTAAATCAGAAGAACGTCGCGGTGTATTTGAAGAAGCGGCAGGTGTGCTGAAATACAAACTTCGTAAAAAGAAAGCTGAAGGGAAATTAGCGGATACACAAGAAAACTTAAATCGTGTACAAGATATTATTCATGAATTGAGTATTCAAGTAGAACCGTTAGAGAGACAAGCTTCTATTGCGAAAGATTATCTCGAGAAAAAAGAAGAGTTAGAGAAAGTAGAAGCTGCGCTTATTGTACATGAAATTGAAGAATTGCATGAGAAATGGGAAGCGCTTCGAAGTCAGTTTGGGCATAATAAAAACGAAGAAGCTAAAATGTCAACGCATTTACAAAAAAGTGAAGAAGAGCTTGAGGAATTACGTGGACAATTACAAGCGGTAGATGAGTCTGTAGATTCCTTGCAAGAAGTTCTTCTTCTTTCTAGCAAAGAGCTAGAAAAATTAGAAGGACAACGTGAGCTGTTAAAAGAGAGGAAGCAAAATGCTACGACGCATTGTGCACAACTTGAACAGTTAATTGTTGAATTGACAGAAAAAGCTAAAAGTTATGATGGTGAAATTGAATCAAGTACAGAAGTGTTAATGCAATTTGTAGATCAAGTAAAAGAATTGGAGAGAAATTTGCTTGATAATGAACAACTGCTTGCAACTTTTGCGGATAATTTAGAGGAACAGATTGAAAATTTAAAAGGGGATTATATTGAACTTTTAAATCAACAAGCTAGTCAGCGTAATGAATTATCTATGATTGAAGAACAGTCTAAACAGCAAAACTCTAAAAATGAACGTCTTGATGAAGAGAATGCGAAATATGTAGAAATGCGTATGGAAATCACAGCTAAAAAGACGAAACTTGTTGAAAGTTATGAACAAGTGAAAGAAAAAATAGCTGGTATCATTTCGAACATACAGAAAACAGAAGCGGCGCTTGGGAAATGTAAGGCGCAGTATAGTGAAAATGAAACAAAACTGTATCAAGCATATCAATTTGTACAACAGGCGCGCTCACGAAAAGAAATGCTAGAAGAGATGCAAGAGGACTATTCTGGTTTCTACCAAGGTGTACGTGAAGTATTGAAAGCTAGAGAAAATAGGTTGCAAGGTATCGAGGGTGCTGTTGCGGAACTGTTAACGGTACCGAAAGAATATGAAGTTGCAATGGAAATCGCTCTAGGTGCAGCAATGCAGCATATCGTTGTACAAACAGAGGAACATGCTCGTAATGCAATTGCATTTTTAAAGCAGAATAAACATGGACGTGCAACGTTTTTACCGCAAGCTGTTATTAAAAGTAGATCGTTATCATTTGAACAGTTACGTGTTGTGAATCAACATCCATCGTTTGTAGGAGTAGCGGCAGAACTTGTGCAGTACAATAATAAATACGAGAATGTCGTTTCGAGCCTATTAGGTACAGTTGTTGTTGCGAAAGATTTACGCGGTGCAAATGAATTAGCGAAACAATTACAATATCGCTATCGTATTGTAACACTTGAAGGTGACGTAGTGAATCCTGGGGGTTCAATGACTGGTGGAGCTGTAAAACAGGCGAAATCTTCTTTATTAGGACGTCAGCGTGAACTTGAAGAATGGACTAAAAAGCTCACTGATATGGAAGAAAAAACAACGAAGCTAGAAAACTTTGTTAAAGCAGTAAAGCAAGAGATTCAAGAAAAAGAAGTACAAATACGCGAACTACGCCAAGGTGTAGAAACTGAGCGTGTAGATGAACAAAAATTAAGAGAAGAAATTAATCAATTAGAATTAGAAGAACATCGAATTAATGATCGCTTATCTATATACGACTTAGAGATAGAAGGATTTTTACAAGATCAAGTGAAAATGCAAGGACGTAAAGGAGAGTTAGAAAAGATTTTAGCAACTCTTCAAGCAGAGATTTCGGAATTAGATAGCAAAATCGTCGCGTTAACGAAACAAAAAAGCGAGCAACATTCTTCAAAAGAAAAAGTTCAGAAGGAAATGACTGAGCTGAAAGTACAAGCGGCTGAACAACAACAACGTTTGTCTAATCAAAAAGAAAAAGTTGAACGATTAACGAAGGAAAAAGAAGAAACTGATACAACACTTGTAAAAACAAAAGAAGATTTAGCATTCTTAAAGCAAGAAATGACATCTAATTCAAGTGGTGAAGAACAAATTACGAATATGATTGAGAAAAAAGCATATGATCGTAATCAAACTTCAGAATTAATTCGCTCTCGCCGTGAACAACGTGTATCATTACAAGAGAGAGTGGAGCATTTAGAACGCAATGTGAAGGAAACGTTAGGCAAGCATAAATATATTCTTGAGTTGTTGAAAGATCAAGAAGTGAAAATTAACCGACTTGATGTTGAGTTGGAAAATAGATTGCAACATTTACGTGAAACATATACGATTTCATTTGAAGCAGCAAAACTGAAGTATACAATGATGATGCCTGCAGAAGATGCGCGTAAAAAGGTGAAATTAATAAAACTATCCATAGAAGAGTTAGGTACAGTAAACTTGGGTGCAATTGATGAATACGAGCGAGTAGCGGAACGTCATACGTTCTTACTAGAGCAACGAGATGATTTAGAAGAAGCGAAAGCGACATTGCACCAACTTATTACTGAGATGGATGAAGAAATGAAAAAACGTTTTTCCACTACTTTTGAAGGGATTCGAACGGAGTTTCAATCTGTATTTACTGAATTATTCGGAGGCGGTAGAGCGGATTTAGTAATGACGGATCCTGGAGACATATTAAATACTGGTATTGATATTGTTGCACAACCACCAGGAAAGAAATTGCAGAACTTAGGTTTACTGTCAGGTGGAGAACGTGCTTTAACGGCAATAGCGCTTTTATTTGGTATTTTAAAAGTACGCCCAGTACCATTCTGTGTACTAGACGAAGTAGAAGCGGCTCTAGACGAAGCGAATGTTGCTCGTTTTGCGCAATATTTAAAGAAATTTAGTGATGAGACGCAGTTTATTGTAATTACACACAGGAAAGGTACAATGGAAGAGTCTGATGTATTGTATGGTGTAACGATGCAAGAATCAGGTGTATCTAAGCTTGTTTCTGTTCGTTTAGATGACGGGGAAGAACTTGTGGCGAGTAAATAGGAAGGATGGGAAGCATGAGCTTTTTTAAAAAACTTAAAGAAAAAATTTCAAAACAAACGGATACAGTAACAGAGAAATTTAAACACGGATTGGAAAAAACGAGAAATTCATTTGCGGATAAAGTAAATGATTTAGTCTATCGTTACCGTAAAGTGGATGAAGATTTCTTTGAAGAGTTAGAAGAGATTTTAATCGGCGCAGACGTAGGGGTTTCGACTGTAATGGAATTAATTGATCAGTTGAAAGAAGAAGTGCAGCGCCGAAATATTCAGGACCCAAAAGAAGTACAAGCTGTTATTTCGGAAAAGTTAGTTGGCATTTATAAAGGTGACAGCGACTTTAGTAATGAAATCAATATGCAAGAAGATCAATTAACAGTTGTTTTATTTGTAGGTGTTAACGGTGTAGGGAAAACGACGACAATTGGTAAACTGGCACATAGATTTAAATCAGAAGGTAAGTCAGTCCTATTGGCAGCAGGAGATACGTTCCGTGCTGGCGCGATTGAACAATTAGAAGTATGGGGCGATCGCGTTGGTGTAGAAGTCATTAAACAAGGGTCTGGTTCTGACCCTGCAGCGGTAATGTATGACGCTGTACAAGCTGCAAAAGCGCGTAAAGTAGATGTATTACTATGTGATACAGCAGGACGTTTGCAAAATAAGGTGAACTTAATGAAAGAGTTAGAGAAAGTGAAGCGTGTAATTGAGCGTGAAGTACCAGGAGCTCCTCATGAAGTGTTACTAGTTATTGATGCAACAACAGGTCAAAACGGTTTAAGTCAAGCGAAAACATTCCGTGAAGCAACGAATGTTACTGGTATTGTTTTAACGAAGTTAGATGGAACTGCTAAAGGTGGTATCGTATTAGCAATTCGTAACGAAATGGATGTACCGGTGAAATTTGTTGGCTTAGGAGAGCAAATGGATGATCTGCAGCAGTTTGATCCAGAACAATATGTGTATGGTTTATTTGCAAATTTAGTGGAAACAGAAGAAGTATAAATGAAAGAAGCGGTATTACCGCTTCTTTTTCTATAAAAAATAAGTGATGTTAAGAAAAAAACTTGACACTCTTTTATACTCCATGTAAACTAATTGATGTAAAGGGAAATCACTTAACAAAGGATGATCCAACATGCTCGAGAAAACAACGAGAATGAACTATTTATTTGATTTTTATCAATCGTTGTTAACGCAAAAACAAAGAAGTTATATGTCGCTTTATTATCTAGATGATTTATCTCTTGGTGAAATTGCGGAAGAATTTGATGTAAGTCGCCAAGCCGTGTATGATAACATTAAACGGACTGAAGCGATGCTTGAAGAATATGAAGATAAATTAGTATTACTTCAAAAGTTTCAAGAGCGACAGCGACTTGTTGCAAAGCTAAAACAGCTAATCAGCGAAGAAGAGCATGTGAATGAAGAAATGAAACAAGTTGTTGAAGCTATCGAAAAATTAGATTAGGAGGGCGGCAATATGGCATTTGAAGGATTAGCCGACCGACTTCAACAGACAATGCAAAAAATCCGCGGCAAAGGAAAAGTTTCTGAAGCCGATGTGAAAGAAATGATGAGAGAAGTTCGTCTAGCTCTTTTAGAAGCGGATGTTAACTTTAAAGTAGTAAAAGATTTTGTAAAGCGTGTGTCTGAGCGTGCTGTCGGACAAGATGTAATGAAAAGTTTGACACCTGGACAACAAGTAATTAAAGTTGTACAGGAAGAACTTACAGAACTTATGGGCGGAGAGCAAAGCAAAATTGCTGTTGCTAATAAGCCACCGACTGTTATAATGATGGTTGGTCTGCAAGGTGCGGGTAAAACGACGACAACAGGTAAGCTTGCGAATTTGCTTCGTAAAAAGCATAATCGTAAACCGATGCTTGTTGCAGCGGATATTTACCGTCCAGCAGCGATTAAACAGCTTGAAACATTAGGGAAGCAATTGGACATGCCTGTTTTCTCTTTAGGAGATCAAGTAAGTCCTGTTGAAATTGCGAAACAAGCGATTGCAAAGGCAAAAGAAGATCATCACGATTATGTTTTAATCGATACAGCAGGTCGCCTGCATATTGATGAAGAACTAATGGATGAATTAGCGAAAGTGAAAGAAGTTGCGAATCCGGATGAAATTTTCCTTGTTGTCGATGCGATGACAGGACAAGACGCGGTAAATGTTGCACAAAGTTTCCATGATCAGTTAGGGTTAACGGGTGTTGTATTAACGAAACTAGATGGTGATACGCGCGGTGGTGCGGCATTATCTATTAAGGCTGTAACAAATACACCAATTAAATTTGCTGGTATGGGTGAAAAACTAGATGCGATTGAAGCGTTCCATCCAGAACGTATGGCATCCCGCATTTTAGGGATGGGCGACGTCTTAACATTAATTGAAAAAGCGCAAGCTACAGTTGATGAAGAGAAAGCAAAAGAACTTGAGCAAAAAATGCGTACGCTTTCGTTTACACTTGACGATTTCCTAGAACAACTTGGACAAGTGCGTCAACTTGGACCACTTGACGAATTGTTAGGGATGCTTCCTGGTGCAAATAAAATTAAAGGGCTGAAAAATGCGCAAGTTGATGAAAAGCAAATTGGGCATATTGAGGCAATTATTCGTTCTATGACTAAATTAGAACGTGAACAACCGGAAATAATTAACGCTAGTCGAAAAAAACGCATTGCCAAAGGTAGCGGTACAACCGTACAAGAAATCAATCGTCTAATCAAGCAATTCGATGATATGAAGAAAATGATGAAAACGATGACTGGAATGCAAAAAGGTAAGAAAAAAGGACTAGGTGGAATGAAGTTTCCATTCATGTAAGAAAAAAAGATGGCTCTGTTAAGAAAAAATACTTTACAAAGCAATAGTCTTTTTGCTAATATAATTATCTGTGTGAAATAAATTCGGAGGTGCTTTATAAAATGGCAGTTAAAATTCGTTTAAAACGTATGGGAGCTAAAAAAACTCCTTTCTATCGTGTAGTTGTTGCAGATTCTCGTTCTCCTCGTGACGGACGTTTCATTGAGGAAATCGGTACTTATAATCCGGTTGCTCAACCAGCTGAAGTTAAGATCAACGAAGAAGCAGCATTAAAATGGTTAGGAAACGGTGCTAAACCATCTGATACAGTTCGTAACTTATTCTCTAACCAAGGTATCATGGAGAAATTCCACTTATCTAAACAAGGTAAGTAATTGAGGCAATGACTATGAAGAAGTTAGTCGAGACGATTGTCAAGCCTCTTGTCGATCATCCTGAAGATGTAAAAGTTACACAGGAACTTTACAACGGAGAGATAAAGTATCGATTAACTGTACATCCTGAGGATGTTGGAAAAGTCATTGGTAAGCAAGGGAGAGTTGCGAAAGCGATTCGAATGCTCTTGTATTCAGTGGGACATCATAATGATGAAAAAGTAACACTGGAAATTCAATAAACGTAAAAAGGGCGAGGAGTTATATCCTCTCCCTTTTTTAACATTTAAAGAGAAGTTGCATGTTCCATATGTGAAATGGAGATGCTTAATTTATATAGAAACCAGGGGTGACATACTATTTATGACAAAATGGTTTAATGTAGGGAAAATTGTAAATACTCATGGCGTAAGAGGAGAAATTCGTGTTATTTCTCGTACTGATTTTCCGGAAGAGCGATATAAAGTAGGAAACACTCTATACATATCGAATGAGAAAAGTACAGACTTCCTTCCGGTGAAGGTAACTTCTCATCGTCAACATAAGACATTTGATTTATTAACATTTGAAGGATACAACAATGTAGATGAAGCAGAAAAGTTTAAAGGCTCTTTAATAAAAGTACCAGAAGAGCAGTTAGGCGAACTTGCTGAAGGTGAATACTACTACCATGAAATTATTGGTTGTAGTGTTGTAACGGAAGAAGGAGAAGCGTTAGGAACGATTAAAGAGATTCTATCTCCTGGTGCAAATGATGTTTGGGTAATTAAACGTCCAAAGGGCCAAGATCTTTTAATTCCTTACATTGATGATGTTGTACTTCAAGTTAATATTGAAAATAAATTAGTAACCATTCATGTAATGGAAGGGCTACTATAATGAAAATTGATATTTTAACGTTGTTTCCAGACATGTTTACCGGTGTATTTGGGTCTTCCATCTTAAAGAAGGCGCAAGAAAAAGAAGCGGTAAGCCTTCGTGTTGTTAACTTTCGTGATTATACAACGAGTAAGCATAATAGTGTAGACGATTACCCTTACGGCGGAGGTGCTGGTATGGTGCTTACTCCTCAGCCTATTTTTGATGCGGTGGAAGATTTAACGAAAGAAACAGAGCGTAAGCCGAGAGTTGTCTTAATGTGTCCGCAAGGGGAAAGATTTACTCAGAAGAAAGCGGAAGAGCTTGCAGAGGAAGAACATTTAATCTTTGTATGTGGGCATTATGAAGGATATGATGAACGAATTCGTGAGCATCTCGTAACCGATGAGATTTCTATTGGTGACTACGTATTAACAGGTGGAGAATTAGCCTCTATGGTTATTACTGATAGTGTAGTACGTCTCCTGCCAGGCGTACTAGGAAATCATGCTTCACAAGTGGAAGATTCGTTTAGTACAGGGTTATTGGAACATCCACATTATACACGTCCTGCTGATTTTCGTGGTATGAAGGTACCAGATGTTTTAATGTCAGGAAATCATAAAAATATTGATGAATGGCGCCATAAAGAATCCTTGCGTCGTACGTACACACGTAGACCGGATTTATTGGAAGAAAGAGAATTATCTAAGCAAGAAGAGAAATGGTTGGAACAGATTAAAGAAGAACGATAAGGGCTTCATATATTTTCTATTGCAACAGTCCTAGCAATATGCTATTATAACATTTGTGCTACTGAAATCAGTAGCCGTATTAACGATGTTCCGCTGTAATTTAATAAGACTTTATAAGAGCATCTGTTTAAAGGAGAGAATTTAATATGCAACAATTAATCGCAGAAATTACAAAAGGCCAATTAAAAACTGACCTTCCTTCATTCCGTCCTGGAGACACTTTACGTGTACACGTAAAAGTAGTTGAGGGAACTCGTGAAAGAATTCAGCTTTTCGAAGGTGTTGTAATCAAACGTCGTGGTGGCGGAATCAGTGAAACATTCACAGTTCGTAAGATTTCTTACGGTGTAGGTGTTGAGCGTACATTCCCAGTTCACACGCCAAGAATCGCGAACATCGAAGTACTTCGCCGTGGTAAAGTACGTCGTGCTAAGTTATACTACTTACGTAACCTTCGCGGTAAAAAAGCACGTATTAAAGAAATTCGATAAGACATGTATGGGAGCTTGTAAATGCGCAAGCTCCCTTTTTCCAATCTATATAAAATTTTGGTATAATACGAGCAGCTTACATAACCGTGGAGGGGAAATACATGAAAAAAGAGACGAGTTCACTTTGGGAATGGATCAAAGCAATTTTGATTGCTGTTGTATTAGCTGGTGTTATTAGACAGTTTTTCTTTGCACCAATTCTCGTAGATGGGGTATCAATGGCGCCAACTTTACATGATCGAGATCGAATGATTGTAAATAAAATTGGTTATCACATAGGAGACCCAAAACGCTTCGATATTATCGTATTCCGCGCAACGGAAGATAAAGATTATATTAAGCGTATTATTGGCCTGCCAGGCGATGAAATAGAGTATCGGAATGACAAACTATATGTTAACGGAAAGGTTTATGAGGAGCCGTATTTAGATAAGCAGAAAAAACAGCTTGCTGATGGACCGCTTACATATGATTTTACTCTTGAAGAAATGACGGGAAAGAAAACTGTTCCAAAAGATCAATTATTTGTTTTAGGGGATAATCGTCGTTTTAGTAAAGATAGCCGTTCGATTGGTACGATTTCAATGGATCAAGTACTTGGTAAAGCCAATATGCTATATTGGCCGTTAAAAGATGCACGTATTGTGAAATAAATGAAAAAGAAGGTGGCAACATGGTAATTCAATGGTTTCCAGGGCATATGGCTAAGGCTAGACGCCAAGTAACAGAAAAATTAAAATTAATTGATGTTGTAATTGAACTTGTAGATGCTCGATTACCATTATCATCTCGAAACCCGATGATTGATGAGATTATTACACATAAGCCAAGGCTTGTTGTTTTAAATAAAGCGGATATGGCAGATGATCGTCTAACGAAAGAATGGATTGCATATTTTAAAGAAAAAGGGCATATGGCAATTTCAATTAATGCACAAGCTGGACAAGGTATGAAGGAAATTACTGCGGCTTGTAAAGTGCTTGTTAAAGAGAAGTTTGATAAGATGGTTGCGAAAGGGATTAGACCGAGAGCAATTCGTGCTTTAATTGTCGGTATACCGAATGTTGGTAAATCTACGTTAATTAATAAATTGGCGAAGAAAAACATTGCTAAAACAGGAGATCGTCCAGGTGTGACAACAGCTCAACAATGGATTAAAGTTGGGAAAGAAATGGAACTGTTAGATACACCAGGTATTTTGTGGCCTAAATTTGAAGATCAATTAGTGGGTCTTCGTTTAGCGACAACGGGTGCAATTAAAGATTCAATTTTAAATTTACAAGATGTAGCTGTTTATGCATTACGTTTTATGGAGAAACACTATCCAGAACGTTTAAAAGAGCGATATAATTTAGATGAAATTCCAGAAGATATTGTAGAGTTATTTGATGCAATTGGAAAATACAGAGGCTGTTTAATGGGCGGCGGAATGATTGATTATGATAAAACATCTGAACTGGTACTTCGTGAACTTCGCGGTGGAAAACTTGGTAAAATGACGTTTGAAACACCAGAAGAGTTTGTGGAGCAAGTAGAAGAGGTAGAGAAAATAGAAGAAGTATAAGACGTGCGTTTGTACGTCTTTTCTTTTTGTATACGTTTATAAAGGAGTGTACTTATATGCAAAAAATGACAATACAAGAAGCGGAGAATTTACTGCAAGAAATTATGAGTGAAGAAGATGATCGCTTTCAAATGTTAATGAAAGATGAACGAAAGGGCATTCAAAAACTTATTTTGAAGTGGTACAAACAAAAAGAGTTAGCACAAAAGGAAAAAGAAAAATTTCTAGAAATGTCTAAGTATGAAAATGCGTTACGTGAAAAAGGAATCACATATATTGCTGGCATTGATGAAGTAGGGCGTGGACCATTAGCTGGGCCCGTTGTGACGGCAGCTGTCGTTCTTCCAGATGATTTTTATATTCCAGGGTTAGATGACTCAAAAAAGCTGAGTGAAGCGAAGCGAGAGCGTTTTTATGATGAAATAAAAGCACAAGCAATTGCGATTGGAGTTGGAATTGTATCACCGCAAGTCATAGATGAGATAAATATTTATCAAGCGACGAAACAAGCGATGTTAGATGCTGTTGCGAATTTATCTTGTACACCACAATATTTATTAATTGATGCGATGAAGCTTCCTACATCAATTCCACAAACATCCATTATTAAAGGTGATGCGAAAAGTGTTTCTATTTCAGCTGCATCTATTATCGCGAAGGTGACGAGAGATCGTATGATGAAAGAGCTTGGGGAAAAGTATCCTGCATATGGATTTGGACAACATATGGGGTATGGAACGAAACAGCATTTAGAAGCGATTGAAGCGCATGGAGTATTAGAGGAACACCGGAAATCATTTGCGCCAATTAAAGATATGATTCAAAAATAAGCTGTGAATATACAGCTTATTTTTTTATTTTGGTATATGAACATTATTATTTTCGAAAAAGAATAAAGCGATTTCAGTTTTCTGACACTTTATTGTAGACAGCGTGCCAATCATCTTATACAATGGCAATGTAATGTTTTTTAAACATTAAAAAACTTTTCGAGTAAAACAGGAAAACAGGGGAGGATGGGACCATGAATATCCATGAGTACCAAGGTAAGGCAGTCCTTAAAAGCTATGGGGTTAGCGTTCCGAACGGGAAAGTTGCATTTACAGTAGAAGAAGCTGTAGAAGCAGCGAAAGAATTAGGAACGGATGTATGTGTAGTTAAAGCGCAAATTCACGCTGGTGGACGCGGCAAAGCTGGCGGTGTAAAAGTTGCGAAAAATTTAGAAGAAGTTCGTACATATGCAGAAAGCATTTTAGGAACTACACTTGTAACGCATCAAACAGGTCCTGAAGGTAAGGAAGTAAAACGCTTACTTATCGAAGAAGGTTGCGATATTAAGAAAGAATATTATGTAGGTCTAGTGTTAGATCGTGCAACTTCTCAAGTTGTTTTAATGGCATCTGAAGAAGGTGGAACAGAAATTGAAGAAGTAGCAGAAAAAACACCTGAAAAAATCTTTAAAGAATATATTGATCCAGCAGTAGGTTTACAAGGTTTCCAAGCGCGTCGAATCGCATTTAACATCAATATTCCAAAAGAGCTTGTAGGACAAGCTGTGAAGTTTATGATGGGCTTATATCGTGCGTTTATTGAAAAAGATTGCTCTATTGCTGAAATTAATCCACTTGTTACAACAGGTGACGGTAAAGTAATGGCGTTAGATGCAAAATTAAACTTTGATTCTAATGCATTATATCGTCATAAAGACATTTTAGAGCTTCGTGATCTTGATGAAGAAGATTCAAAAGAAGTTGAAGCATCTAAATATGACTTAAACTACATTCCTTTAGATGGAAATATCGGTTGTATGGTAAATGGTGCAGGTTTAGCGATGGCTACAATGGATATCATTAAACATTACCATGGTGACCCAGCTAACTTCTTAGATGTTGGTGGCGGTGCAACGGCTGAAAAAGTAACAGAAGCATTCAAAATTATCCTTTCTGACAAAAATGTAAAAGGTATCTTCGTTAACATTTTTGGTGGCATTATGAAGTGTGATGTTATCGCAGAAGGTGTTATTGAAGCAACGAAGCAAGTAGGTCTTGAATTACCTTTAGTTGTACGTCTTGAAGGTACAAACGTAGAATTAGGTAAGAAAATTTTAAATGAGTCTGGCTTAAATATTGTTGCAGCAGAATCTATGGCAGACGGTGCACAGAAAATTGTTTCACTAGTGGGCTAATAGAAAGCGGGGGAGAAAAATGAGCGTATTAGTTAATAAAGATACAAAAGTTATTGTTCAAGGTATTACTGGTTCTCAAGGATTATTCCATACAAAACAAATGATTGAATACGGTACGAAAATTGTCGGTGGTGTAACACCTGGTAAAGGCGGCACTGATATTGAAGGTGTACCAGTATTTGATACAGTAGAAGATGCTGTGAAAGCAACAGGCGCAAACGCTTCAGTTGTATACGTTCCACCCGCTTTTGCTGCTGATGCAATTATGGAAGCAGTTGATGCGAAGATTGATTTAGTAGTATGTATTACTGAAGGAATTCCTGTATTAGATATGGTTAACGTAAAGAGATATATGGCTGGTAAACATACACGTTTACTTGGACCAAACTGCCCAGGTGTCATTACACCTGATGAATGTAAAATCGGTATTATGCCAGGATACATTCACAAAAAAGGTCATGTAGGTATCGTATCTCGTTCTGGTACATTAACATATGAAGCTGTACACCAGTTAACACAAGAAGGTATTGGCCAATCTACTGCTGTAGGTATCGGTGGGGACCCTGTTAACGGTACAGACTTTATTGATGCGTTAAAAGCATTTAATGAAGATGAAGAAACACATGCTGTAATTATGATTGGTGAAATCGGAGGTACGGCAGAAGAAGAAGCAGCTGAATGGGTAAAAGCTAATATGACAAAACCAGTTGTAGGCTTCATTGGTGGCCAAACAGCGCCTGAAGGCAAACGTATGGGTCATGCGGGGGCAATCATTTCTGGCGGCAAAGGAACTGCTGCTGAAAAGATTAAAACAATGGAAGCTTGTGGTATTAAAGTGGCTGAAACACCAGCTGTTATGGGTGAAACGTTAATCTCTGTTTTAAAAGAAAAGGGATTATTTGAAACTTGTAAAAACTATTAATCTTTTTGAAAGGCACCTTCTTATTTGAGGGTGTCTTTTTACAATTTTTCTGTTTACATAATAAAAATTATGGGTAAGGAGAATTAGGATGAAAAGAGAGCGATTATTACATCTTCATTACGTGTTAGCGGATCATTGGAAGGCGATGGAGAGGCTGCTATATGTCGATCCAGAATTGAAGGTAATATACAATTTTAACCAAAAACAAATGGAAAACTACACTGGAATATCCCCGAAAAAATCTGCAGAACTAGTACATTTCCTCCAAAATTCAAACCTTTTGCAATATATATCTTATTTAGAGAGAAATCAAATCTTTTATGTGACTATATGGGATGAAAATTACCCGCAATTATTACGTGAAATACAAGACCCTCCTTTTGTTTTATATGGAAAAGGAGAGAAGAATTTTCTAAATAAAGTAAATAAATTAGCGGTTGTTGGAACGAGAGAACCGTCGTTATACAGTCGTGAGAGTATGGAGTTTATTTTACATCCTTTATTAGAAAGAGAATGGCTTATTGTGAGCGGATTTGCAAAAGGGATAGATACAATATCTCATGAAGTTACAGTAAAGAAACATCGTCCGACTATTGCGATATTGGGACACGGATTATCTTATATGTATCCGAAAGAGAATAGACGTTTATATGAAAAGTGGGAGGAATATATATTGCTATTAACAGAGTATCCTCCGCACTATGCACCGAAAAAATGGTATTTTCCAAAAAGAAATCGAATTATTAGCGGGATAAGTAAAGGGGTTTTAGTTGTAGAAGCAAAATCAAGAAGTGGGTCACTTATTACGGCAGACCTTGCATTAGAGCAAAATAGAGAGGTATTTGCGCTTCCTGGACCAATATTTATTGATAGTGCATCGGGAACGAATCAGCTTATTCAACAAGGTGCAAAACTAGTACGAAATGCAGAGGATATCTTTGAAGAAATAATAAATTAACCTTATATTTTTATGTTTTTATTAAACAATTATTGACAAATGGTAGATTGGCACTGTATGGTATATTCATTCTTGATTGACAAAAACAAGAGAAATCAATAAGATTAATGAAGACTTGAATCCACCTCTTAAGGAGGCACTAGCATGTCAGATTACCTCGTAATCGTGGAGTCGCCTTCTAAGGCGAAGACCATTGAGAAATATTTAGGGAAAAAATACAAAGTCGTTGCGTCCATGGGACATGTTCGCGATTTACCTAAAAGCCAAATGGGGATAGAAGTAAAGAACAACTTCACCCCGAAGTATATTACCATTCGTGGTAAAGGTCCCGTTTTAAAAGATTTAAAATCAGCGGCAAAAAAAGCAAAGAAAGTCTATCTCGCGGCCGATCCAGACCGTGAAGGAGAAGCAATTGCTTGGCATTTAGCGAATACGTTAAATGTGGATGTTGAATCAGATTGTCGAGTTGTCTTCAATGAAATTACAAAAGATGCAATAAAAGAATCATTTAAACATCCTCGTGCAATTAATATGGATTTAGTAGATGCACAACAAGCAAGACGTATACTTGATCGTCTAGTTGGTTACAATATTAGTCCTTTATTATGGAAGAAAGTAAAAAAAGGATTAAGTGCAGGTCGTGTACAATCTGTAGCAGTTCGTTTAATTATCGAACGTGAAAGGGAGATTCAAAACTTTGAGCCTGAAGAATTCTGGACAATTAAAACAGAGTTTGTAAAAGGGAAAGATACATTTGAAGCAAGCTTTTACGGTGTAGATGGTGAAAAGGTTCAATTAACGAATGAAACGCAAGTGAATGAAATAATTGAACAGATGAAAGATAATGCGTTTTCAGTTGAAAATGTAACGAGAAAAGAGCGAAAACGTAATCCCGCTTTACCGTTTACAACATCTTCCTTGCAACAAGAAGCAGCACGTAAGTTAAATATGCGAGCAAAGAAAACAATGATGCTTGCACAGCAACTGTATGAAGGGATAGATCTTGGGAAACAAGGGACTGTGGGTCTTATAACGTATATGAGAACTGACTCAACGCGTATCTCAGAAACAGCTCAAACAGAGGCTCGTACTTACATTACTGAGGCGTATGGTGCGGAATACATAGGAACAGAGAAGAAGAAAGAAACGAAAAAATCAAATGCACAAGATGCGCATGAGGCAATTCGTCCTACTTCGGTAATGAGAAAGCCAGAGGAACTAAAAAGTTTCTTAGGTCGTGACCAACTTCGGTTGTATAAATTGATTTGGGAGCGATTTGTTGCAAGTCAAATGGCGTCTGCTATAATGGATACTGTTACAGCGAAACTCATTAATAACAATGTTCAGTTCCGTGCAAGTGGCTCGGTTGTAAAGTTCCCGGGGTTTATGAAAGTGTATGTTGAGTCAAAAGATGATGGTGCGGAAGAAAAGGATAAGATGTTGCCACCGTTAGAAGTGGGAGAAACGGTATTTTCAAAAGATATAGAGCCGAAACAACACTATACCCAACCACCGCCACGTTATACAGAGGCTCGTTTAGTAAGAACACTTGAAGAACTTGGGATTGGAAGACCATCCACTTATGTGCCGACACTTGAAACAATTCAAAAACGCGGTTATGTTGCTTTAGATAATAAACGTTTCGTTCCAACTGAATTGGGTGGAATAGTAATCGAACTTATTTTAGAGTTTTTCCCAGAAATTATTAACATTGAATTCACAGCTAACATGGAGCAAAGCCTTGATGAAGTGGAAGAAGGAAATGCGAATTGGGTGAAAATTGTTGATGATTTCTACGTAGGATTTGAACCGCGCTTAGAAAAAGCGGAAAAAGAAATGCGTGAAGTGGAAATTAAAGATGAACCAGCTGGGGAAGACTGTGAATTATGTGGTCATCCAATGGTCTTTAAAATGGGTAAATATGGGAAGTTTATGGCTTGCTCGAATTTCCCTGATTGTCGTAATACAAAACCGATTGTGAAAGAAATCGGTGTAATTTGTCCGAAGTGTGAAGAAGGACAAATTATTGAACGTCGTAGTAACAAAAAGAAACGTCTTTTCTACGGATGCGGTACGTATCCAGAATGCGACTTTGTATCTTGGGATAAGCCGATTGGCCGTAAATGTCCGAAGTGTGAAGGGATGCTTGTAGAGAAGAAGTTGAAAAAAGGCGTGCAAGTACAATGTATTTCGTGTGATTATGAAGAAGAACAACAAATGTGAGCGTAACTGCTCACATTTTTTTCGGGAAGAAAAGGAAAGGTGATATATATGACAACACAAGTAGTAAACGTCATTGGCGCAGGTCTTGCAGGAAGTGAAGCAGCTTACCAAATTGCAAAACGTGGTGTCCAAGTAAAATTATATGAAATGAGACCAGTAAGGCAAACGCCAGCTCATCACACAGATAAGTTTGCTGAATTAGTGTGCAGTAACTCATTACGTGCAAACACATTAACAAATGCCGTTGGAGTTATTAAAGAAGAAATGCGTTTAATGGATTCTGTCATTATTCGTGCAGCTGATGAGTGCTCTGTGCCAGCTGGAGGAGCTTTAGCAGTTGACCGTCATGAGTTTGCAGCTAAAGTGACTGAATACGTAAAGAATCATCCGAATGTAACTGTAGTGAATGAAGAGCTTACTGAAATTCCAGAAGGACCAACAATTATTGCAACAGGTCCACTTACATCTCCTGATCTTGCTGCACAATTAAAAGAACTAACAGGTGAAGATTATTTCTATTTCTACGATGCAGCAGCACCAATCGTTGAAAAAGACAGCATTGATATGAACAAAGTATATTTAAAGTCTCGTTATGATAAAGGAGAAGCGGCATATTTAAACTGTCCTATGACAGAAGAAGAATTTGATCGTTTTTATGAGGCTTTAATTGCTGCTGAGACAGTACCTTTAAAAGAATTTGAAAAGGAAATTTTCTTTGAAGGTTGTATGCCAGTGGAAGTTATGGCAAGCAGAGGAAGACAGACGCTAGTATTTGGACCAATGAAACCTGTTGGATTAGAAGATCCGAAAACAGGGAAAACGCCATATGCTGTTGTTCAGTTACGTCAAGATGATGCAGCGGGAACGTTATACAATATCGTAGGTTTCCAAACGCATTTAAAGTGGGGACCACAAAAAGAAGTGTTACAGTTAATTCCAGGACTGGAGAACGCAGAAATTGTACGCTACGGTGTAATGCATCGTAATACGTTTATTAATTCGCCTAATTTACTTCGTCCGACGTATCAATATAAACAACGTGATGATTTATTCTTTGCTGGTCAAATGACTGGAGTAGAGGGATATGTTGAATCGGCGGCATCAGGGTTATTAGCAGGTATTAACGCTGCTCGACTTGTAAAAGGCGAAGAGCCAGTTGTATTACCACCTGTAACTGCAATGGGAAGTATGGCAAATTATATTACTGCGACAAATGCGAAAAACTTCCAGCCTATGAATGCAAACTTCGGTCTATTTGCACCGTTAGAGAAGAAGATCAAAAAGAAGGCAGAACGAAATGAAGCGTATGCTACACGTGCTTTAGAAACAATTCAAAATTTTGTAAATATTTAGTTAAATTTCTTGCAAAGGCTACTAAGTTGTGATACGATTTAGTAGCCTTTATTGAGGTGAGTTATGTGAATGTGAAGAAATTGTTACAATTATTCGTTGGATATTTACAAATTGAAAGAAATTATTCAAAATATACAATTGCAAGTTATCAAAATGATTTAGAACATTTTGTGCAATTTATGGAGCGAGAAGGCATATCCTCTTTTTTAGATGTTACATACGCGGATGTTCGTTTGTACTTAACGACGTTGCACGATGAAAAGTTAGCCCGTAAATCTGTCGCAAGAAAAGTGTCAAGCTTACGAAGTTTATATCGTTTTTTAATGCGTGAAGGTTATCGGAAAGATAACCCGTTTGCACTTGCGTCACTCCCCAAAAAAGAATTGTCAATCCCAAAGTTTTTATATGCTGAAGAATTAGAGGAATTATTTGAAGTTTCTGATACGGAAACGCCGCTAGGTCAAAGGAATCAAGCTTTATTAGAGTTGATGTATGCGACGGGGATCCGTGTGAGTGAATGTGTCAACCTACAACTTACCGATATTGACTTTGCAGTGGGAACAATTTTAGTGATGGGAAAAGGAAAAAAACAAAGGTATATTCCGTTCGGAAGTTATGCACAAGATGCTTTAATTACTTATATGGAGAACGGGAGAAAACAGTTAGTTAACAAGACTGAAGAACAATCTCATATGGTATTTTTAAATGCGAAAGGTACGCCGCTAACAAGTCGTGGTGTGCGCTATGTATTAAACGAACTCATTAAGAAGGCTTCATTGACAATGCGGATAAGTCCCCATATGTTAAGGCATACATTTGCTACACACATGTTAGATGAAGGGGCAGATTTACGTACTGTACAGGAGCTGTTAGGTCATGAAAATTTGTCGACGACACAAATTTATACGCATGTCTCTAAAGAAAGATTGCGTTCTGTTTACATGAAGCATCACCCGCGGGCATAAATTGCTTTTAAAGCTATAAAAACATATAAAGGAGTTTTTTCTATGGGAAATTTCCACGCTACAACGATATTTGCAGTTCATCATAATGGAGAATGTGCAATGGCTGGAGATGGCCAGGTAACGATGGGGAATGCTGTTGTAATGAAACATACAGCTCGTAAAGTTCGTAGACTTTTCCAAGGGAAAGTTTTAGCTGGTTTTGCAGGTTCAGTTGCGGATGCATTTACTCTTTTTGAAATGTTTGAAGGGAAATTAGAAGAGTATAACGGGAACTTGCAGCGTGCTGCAGTTGAAATGGCGAAACAATGGCGTGGGGATAAAATGCTGCGTCAGTTAGAAGCGATGCTCATTGTCATGGATAAAACAACTATGCTCCTTGTTTCGGGCACAGGAGAAGTAATTGAACCGGATGATGGTATTTTAGCAATTGGATCTGGTGGAAATTATGCACTTTCTGCAGGTCGTGCTTTAAAACAATATGCAAGTGAACATTTAACTGCGAAGCAGATTGCGAAAGCGAGTCTAGAAATTGCAGGCGATATTTGTGTTTATACGAACCACAACATAATTGTTGAAGAATTGTAGAATCGTAAGGGAGGCATTTTATATGCATTTACATTTTACTCCGCGCCAAATTGTGGAAAAATTAGATCAATACATCATCGGTCAAAAAGATGCAAAGAAAGCGGTTGCTGTAGCTTTGAGAAATCGATATCGTCGCAGTAAACTAGCTGAAAATTTACGTGATGAAATTGCACCTAAAAATATTTTAATGATTGGACCGACAGGTGTTGGTAAAACAGAGGTAGCACGACGAATGGCGAAACTCGTTGGAGCACCTTTTATTAAGGTTGAAGCTACTAAATTCACAGAAGTTGGATATGTAGGTAGAGATGTAGAGTCGATGGTACGTGACCTTGTAGAAACGTCAGTACGCATCGTGAAAGAAGAAATGGTAGTTAAAGTTCAAGATAAAGCAGAAGAGCAAGCGAACCAACGTCTTGTTGAAATTTTAGTGCCAAGTCCGGAGAAGCAATCTGGATTTAAAAATCCATTAGAAATGCTTTTTGGCGGTGCTCAAAATTCGAATCAAACATCCGATGAGCAAGAAGATGTTGAAATCGAAAAGAAACGTCAAGACGTGGAAAGAAAGCTTGCTGCAGGACTTCTTGAAGATGAAATTGTATCGATTGAAGTGACTGAGCAACAGTCTTCAATGTTTGATATGTTACAAGGAACTGGTATGGAACAAATGGGAATGAATTTCCAAGATGCATTAGGAAGTTTTATGCCGAAAAAAACGAAAAAACGTAAACTTTCTGTAAAAGAAGCAAGAAAACTCTTGACAAATGAGGAAGCACAGCGCTTAATTGATATGGATGAAGTTACACAAGAGGCTGTTTATCGTGCTGAACAGCTCGGGATTATTTTTATCGATGAAATTGACAAAATTGCTGGTAAGCAGTCGAATAGCGTAGATGTATCACGTGAAGGTGTGCAACGTGACATTTTACCAATTGTAGAAGGATCGAATGTTGCGACAAAATACGGATCAGTAAAAACGGATTATATTTTATTCGTTGCAGCTGGAGCGTTTCATATGTCTAAACCGTCGGATTTAATTCCGGAATTGCAAGGGAGATTTCCGATTCGAGTAGAATTAACAAAATTATCGATAGATGATTTTGTTAAAATATTAATCGAGCCTGACAATGCGTTAATTAAACAGTATATGGCATTATTAGCGACTGAAGGTATAGAAATTGAATTTTCAGACGAAGCTATTCGTAAGATTGCTGAGATTGCTTATCAAGTTAATCAGGATACAGATAATATTGGAGCAAGAAGACTCCATACGATTATGGAGAAGCTCCTTGAAGATTTATCGTTTGAAGCATCTGAAATTACGTTAGAGAAAATAACGATAACACCTCAATACGTTGAGGAGAAATTAGCAACAATTGCTAAAAATAAAGATGTGAGCCAGTTTATTTTGTAATAGTGTCATCAGGTGACTCGCCCTAGTTTCCAAGTGATGAAAAAATATGTGAGTAACATGTAGGAGGAACTTTTGAAATGGAATTATTAGCAAAAACAAGAAAATTAAATGCGTTATTACAGAGCGCAGCAGGAAAGCCTGTAAACTTTAGAGAAATGTCTGACACAATGTGTGAAGTAATCGAAGCGAACGTATTCGTAGTAAGTCGTCGTGGTAAATTACTAGGTTATGCAATTCACCAACAAATCGAGAACGAGCGTATGAAACAAATGCTTGCAGAGCGTCAATTCCCAGAAGAATATACGCAAAGCTTATTCAATGTAACGGAAACATCTTCAAACTTAGATGTAAACAGTGCTTACACAGCATTCCCAGTAGAAAATAGAGAATTATTCGGTCAAGGTTTAACTACAATCGTACCAATCGTTGGTGGCGGTGAGCGTCTAGGTACATTAGTGTTAGCTCGTCTTGGTCAAGAGTTCTTAGATGATGATTTAATCCTTGCTGAATACAGTTCAACTGTAGTAGGTATGGAAATCTTACGTGAAAAAGCAGAAGAAATCGAAGAGGAAGCACGTAGTAAAGCTGTTGTTCAAATGGCGATTAGCTCATTATCTTACAGTGAGTTAGAAGCAATTGAGCACATTTTCGAAGAGTTAAACGGAACAGAAGGTCTACTTGTTGCAAGTAAAATTGCTGATCGTGTAGGAATCACTCGTTCTGTGATTGTAAATGCACTACGTAAATTAGAAAGTGCTGGTGTAATCGAGTCTCGTTCTTTAGGTATGAAAGGAACATACATTAAAGTATTAAATGACAAATTTTTACATGAACTTGCTAAATTAAAAACAAACTAATTTATAAAAACTCTCCTCAAATGAGGAGAGTTTTTTGTATATAAGAGATTGATGTTGTTTGTGAAAAGCGCCATAATCGTGTTCTTTGGAAAACTATGAATTGAATTTTATTTTTTCGCTTAAAAGAAATACAGGTTGGTAATACTAGAATTCGAGTGTGAATAAAGAAAGTTTTACATTGTTCGCATTTTCGACTTGATTGTAATATTTCAGTATGATATAGTAAGCAGTGGTGTCAGTACAAAGTACACACGTTTACTGATTTAAGTGTTGGTGCTACGGTTGTAGTTTCGCTTAGAGATGAAGTAAACGGAGGATATCAAAAACCATTTAGGAGGAACTATATTATGTCAGTAATTTCTATGAAGCAATTGCTTGAAGCTGGTGTTCATTTCGGACATCAAACACGTCGTTGGAACCCAAAAATGAAGCGTTACATTTTCACAGAGCGTAACGGTATCTACATCATCGACTTACAAAAAACTGTGAAAAAAGTTGAGGAAGCTTACAGAACGATGCGCGACATCGCTGCTGAAGGCGGAGACATTTTATTCGTAGGTACTAAAAAACAAGCACAAGAAGCTATTAAAGAAGAAGCAACTCGTGCTGGTATGTACTTCGTTAACCAACGTTGGTTAGGTGGAACTTTAACAAACTTCCAAACAATCCAAAAGCGTATCAAGCGCCTTAAAGACATCGAAAGAATGCAAGAAGATGGTACTTTCGAAGTACTTCCTAAGAAAGAAGTTGTTCAACTTAAAAAAGAGTTAGAGCGTCTTGAGAAATTCTTAGGCGGTATTAAAGATATGAAAGGTCTTCCAAGTGCATTATTCGTAGTAGACCCTCGTAAAGAGCGTATTGCAGTTGCTGAAGCACGCAAATTACACATTCCAATCATCGGTATCGTTGATACAAACTGTGATCCAGACGAAATCGATCACGTTATCCCAGCAAACGATGATGCAATTCGTGCTGTAAAACTTCTTACATCTAAAATGGCAGACGCGATCCTTGAAGCAAAACAAGGTGAAGAAACTGTTACTGCGTAACAAATTTGGAAAGGTGATAAGGGGTTCGGCCTTTTATCACCTTTTTTAAGGTATAAAAACCTTTTTAAAAGGTATAAATACATATTTTAGGAGGATGAAAAACATGGCAATCACTGCACAAATGGTAAAAGAACTTCGTGAAAAAACAGGCGCAGGTATGATGGACTGCAAAAAGGCTTTAACTGAAACAAACGGCGACATGGAGAAAGCAATTGACTTCTTACGTGAAAAAGGTATTGCGAAAGCTGCTAAAAAAGCTGACCGCATCGCTGCTGAAGGTTTAACTTTCATCGAAACAAACGGTAACGACGGTTTAATCTTAGAATTAAACTCTGAAACTGATTTTGTTGCGAAAAACGAAGGTTTCCAAGCTTTAATTAAAGAATTAGCTGCTCACTTATTAGCTAACAAACCAGCTAACGTTGAAGAAGCTATGGCTCAAACAATTGAAGGCGGTAAAACAGTAGAAGAGCACATCAATGAAGCAATTGCTAAAATTGGTGAAAAACTTACACTTCGTCGTTTCGAAATCGTATCAAAAACGGATGCTGATGCATTCGGCGCTTACCTACACATGGGTGGACGTATTGGTGTATTAACAGTTCTTGAAGGTTCTACTGACGAAGCAGCTGCTAAAGATGTAGCAATGCACATTGCAGCAGTTAACCCTAAATACATTGACCGTGATGCTGTAACAGCTGAAGAAGTTGAGCATGAGCGTCAAGTGTTAACACAACAAGCTTTAAACGAAGGCAAGCCTGAAAAAATCGTTGCAAAAATGGTAGAAGGCCGTCTTGGCAAATTCTTCGAAGAAATTTGCTTACTTGACCAAGCATTCGTTAAAAACCCTGATATGAAAGTTCGTCAATTCGTTGAGTCTAAAGGCGGAACATTAAAAGGATTCGTTCGCTACGCTGTTGGTGAAGGTATCGAAAAACGCGAAGACAACTTTGCTGAAGAAGTAATGAACCAAGTAAAAGGTAACAACTAATACAGATTAGGGAACACATTGTGTTCCCTTTTTTAAAATAAAGATGTAAGCAATTGGAGGTTCATTATGAGTAAACCGAAATATAATCGTGTCGTTTTAAAGCTGAGCGGAGAGGCTTTAGCTGGCGAGCAAGGATTTGGAATTAACCCAGCTGTTATCAAGTCAGTTGCGGAACAAGTGAAAGAAATTGCAGAACTTGATGTAGAGGTTGCTGTTGTTGTTGGTGGCGGTAACATTTGGCGTGGGAAAATTGGAAGCGAAATGGGCATGGATCGTGCAGGAGCAGATTACATGGGCATGTTAGCGACAGTTATGAATTCACTAGCTCTTCAAGATAGTTTAGAGAATATTGGAATTCAAACTCGCGTTCAAACTTCAATTGAGATGCGTCAAGTGGCAGAGCCTTACATTCGTCGTAAAGCAATTCGTCACTTAGAGAAAAAACGTGTTGTTATCTTTGCCGCAGGTACTGGTAACCCATACTTCTCTACAGATACGACAGCAGCATTACGTGCAGCGGAAATCGAAGCGGACGTTATTTTAATGGCGAAAAATAATGTGGATGGCGTATATAGTGCAGATCCATCTATTGATCCAACTGCTACGAAGTACGAAACGCTTACTTACTTAGATGTATTAAAAGAAGGTTTAGGTGTAATGGATTCTACAGCTTCTTCTCTATGTATGGATAATGATATTCCATTAATTGTATTCTCAGTTATGGAAAAAGGTAATATTAAACGTGCCGTTTTAGGCGAAAATATCGGAACAGTTGTAAGGGGGAAATAATTATGGGACAACAAGTATTGAAGTCTTCAAATGAAAAAATGGAAAAAGCAGTTGCTGCTTATTCTCGTGAATTAGCAACAGTTCGCGCTGGTCGTGCAAGCTCGTCTGTATTAGATAAGGTACAAGTTGATTACTATGGTGCACCAACACCAGTTGTGCAATTAGCGAACATTACAGTTCCAGAAGCACGTTTGCTTGTAATTCAACCGTATGATAAAACTTCTATCGGTGATATTGAAAAAGCAATTTTAAAAGCAGATTTAGGCTTAAACCCTTCTAATGACGGAACTGTAATTCGTATTGCATTCCCTGCATTAACAGAAGAGCGTCGTCGTGATCTTGTAAAAGTTGTGAAAAAATATGCTGAAGAAGCAAAAGTTGCGGTTCGTAACGTACGTCGTGACGGTAACGATGATCTTAAGAAGCTTGAAAAAGCTGGCGAGATTACGGAAGATGATTTAAGAGGATATACTGAAGATATCCAAAAAGAAACAGATAAATATATTGCAAAAGTTGACGAAATCGCAAAAAACAAAGAAAAAGAAATCATGGAAGTGTAATAGCGATAACTTCGCAAATATGACCCTCTTCTTAAGGGGGTCTTTTTACACTTTTAGGCATATGTCTGCTTGCTGGAGGGTATGAATGATGTTTAAAAACTTTCCTTTTTTTAAAAGTAAAAAGGACGCATCGTTTGATCATCTCGTTGAAGAAGTGAAAAAAGGGTATATACCAGAACATATTGCCATCATTATGGATGGTAATGGAAGATGGGCAAAGAGGAGAGCTATGCCTCGTATTGCGGGACATCATGAAGGTATGCAAGTTGTAAAGAAAATCACAAAATTTGCAAGTAAGCTTAATGTGAAAGTGTTAACTCTTTATGCTTTTTCAACTGAGAACTGGAAAAGACCGAAAAAGGAAGTTGACTATTTAATGAGGCTTCCAGAAGAATTTCTAGGTACATTTTTACCAGAATTGATTGAAGAAAACGTACAAGTCCGAGTAATAGGGCAAAAAGATCGTCTTCCTACGCATACACGCAGAGCGATGGAAAAAGCCATGGAAGATACGCAAGAGAATACGGGATTAATTCTCAATTTCGCGTTAAACTATGGAAGTCGAGATGAAATCGTTTCTGCTGTGCAACATATGATGAAAGATAGTGAGGAAGGAAAAATTCGTGCTGAAGAGATAAGTGAAGAAATGATTTCTTCCTACTTAATGACGGGTTCTTTACCTGATCCAGAGTTGTTAATTCGTACAAGCGGAGAGCTACGTATTAGTAATTTCATGTTATGGCAAATTGCATATTCGGAATTTTGGTTTACGGATGTGTATTGGCCAGACTTTACGGAAGAACATTTGCTAAGTGCGATTACAGACTTTCAACATAGAGGGCGCAGATTCGGAGGCGTGTAGAAAGAGAGGGTTTGGTAGTGAAACAGAGAATTATTACTGGAGTGGTTGCTGCCGCGCTATTCATTCCCATCGTAATTTACGGTGGCGTGCCTTTTACGGTTTTAGTGTATGCACTTGCTTCTATAGGTTTATATGAGTTAATTCGAATGAATAAGCTTACGCTTATTTCAGTACCAACAGTTTTAGCTGCGGTATTATTATGGACTATTTTAGTTCCAAGTAGTGCATCAGAACTATTTAGGTGGATTGGATTAGGTAAATTAGAAATTACGTTTGTGATTGTTTTATTACTTTTATCATATACAGTCCTTTCTAAGAATACATTTACTTTTGATAATGCTTCATTTTTACTTATGGCAACAACATATGTTGCAATGGGATTCTTATATCTGAATGAAACGAGAATATTAGGAATTAAATATGTGTTTTGCGCATTATTTGTTATATGGGCTACTGATTCAGGTGCATATTTCGTAGGAAAAGCATTAGGAAAAAGAAAATTATGGCCAGAAATTAGTCCAAATAAAACGATTGAAGGTTCAGTAGGTGGCATCGTTTGTGGAATTATTGTGGCACTTGTATACAACGTGTTCTTCCCAGTTGAATCGAATGTAGTAATTTTAATTGTGCTGACAATTATCATTTCTATTTTTGGACAAATTGGTGATTTAGTACAATCTGCATTTAAACGTCATTATGGCGTAAAAGATTCAGGTACAATTTTACCTGGACATGGTGGTATATTAGATCGAACAGATAGTTGGTTATTTGTGTTACCAATTCTCTACTTCTTATTGCAATACAATTAATAAATGAACGAGGGGTTGGAGTCATGAAAAACATTAGTTTATTAGGTGCAAGCGGATCAATTGGTACACAAACTTTAGATGTGTTACGCTCGCACCCAGACCAATTCCGTCTCGTTGCTTTTTCTGTAGGGAAAAATATTGACTACGCAGTAAAAGTAATTCAAGAATTTTCTCCGCAAATCGTTTCTGTGCAAAGAGCAGAAGATGTTATAAAATTACAAGCTGTTTCTGGTAATACAAAAGTTGTGTATGGTAGTGAAGGTCTTTTAGAAGTAGCATTACATCCAGATGCGGAGATTTTAGTAAATGCCGTTGTAGGTAGCGTAGGGTTGTTACCAACACTTCGTGCAATTGAGGCGAAAAAAACAATTGGAATTGCAAATAAAGAAACGTTAGTAACTGCAGGGCATCTAGTAATGGAAGCGGCGCGAAAACATAATGTTTCGTTACTTCCGGTAGATAGTGAACATTCAGCTATTTTTCAATGCTTGAATGGTGAAAATGAAAAAAGAATTTCTCGACTCATTATAACGGCTTCTGGTGGAAGTTTCCGTGATAAAACGAGAGATGAATTGCATCATGTGACCGTAGAAGATGCGCTTCGACATCCAAACTGGTCAATGGGTTCGAAAATTACAATTGATTCTGCTACAATGATGAATAAGGGACTAGAAGTAATTGAAGCACATTGGCTTTTTGGTATCCCTTATGAGCAAATTGATGTTGTTTTACATAAAGAAAGTATTATTCATTCTATGGTTGAATTTGAAGATCGTAGTGTAATGGCGCAGCTTGGCTCACCTGATATGCGAGTACCAATTCAATACGCGCTTACATATCCTGATAGATTACCTCTTTCAGATACAAAACAGTTAAACTTATGGGAAATGGGAACATTGCATTTTGAAAAAATGAACCAAGAACGTTTCCGTTGTCTACGTTTTGCGTATGAGGCTGGGAAAACAGGTGGAAGTATGCCAGCTGTAATGAACGCTGCAAATGAAGTAGCTGTTGAAGCTTTTTTACAAAAGAGAATTGGTTTCTTAACAGTGGAAGACCTCATTGAAAAAGCAATGAACCATCACAATGTCATTGCACGTCCGAGCTTAGAGGAAATTCTGGAAATTGATGCAGCCACAAGACGGTTTGTGATGGAACAAATTTAGCAAAGGTGGTTATGGAATTGAATACAGCGATTGCCTTTATATTAATTTTCGGTGCACTCGTATTTTTCCATGAGCTAGGGCATCTATATTTCGCGAAAAGAGCAGGCATTTTATGCCGCGAGTTTGCGATTGGTTTTGGTCCGAAAATATTCTCATTTGAAAAGAATGAAACGGTGTATACGATTCGATTACTGCCCCTTGGTGGCTATGTAAGAATGGCTGGCGAGGATGCGGACACAGTTGAGTTAAAGCCAGGGAAAAAGGTTGGCCTTGTGCTAAATGAAAAAGACGAAGCTGTGAAATTAGTTTTTGATGGATATGAAAAGTATCCAAATGTTCGTGTTATTGAAGTCGAACAAGCCGATTTAGAGCATAATCTAACGATTTCAGGCTATGAAGAGTATGAGGAAGAGCTTCAAACATTCCGAGTGAATGAAAAGGCTCGTATCATTACTGCTGGAGAAGAAATTCAAATTGCTCCGTATAACAGGCAATTTGGCTCTAAAAAATTGGGTCAACGTGCTTTAACAATCTTTGCGGGTCCTGCAATGAACTTCATTTTAGCATTTGTTATTTTTGTGATTCTTGGATTTGTACAAGGGGTTCCCATTGACAAACCAATGGTCGGAAAAATAATGGAAAATAGTGCAGCGCAGCAAGCTGGATTAAAAGAAAACGATACAATTCAAGAAATTGATGGGAAAAGTACAAGTACATGGAAAGATGTTGTTGCCATTGTACGTGAAAACCCGAATAAAGAAATTACGTTACAAGTAAAGCGTGATAATGAACAGCTTAATGTAAAAGTAACTCCAACACTCGATAAAGAAGGTAAAGAAGAAGTTGGTAGAATTGGTGTTTACTCTCCTGTAGAGAAAACAGTGATGGGTTCGATTAAATCAGGATTTGAACAAACGTACGAATGGACGAAACTAATTTTTGAGTCTCTTGTGAAATTAGTAACTGGTCAATTTTCTATTAATGAGTTGTCAGGTCCAGTAGGAATTTATAATCTAACAGATCAAGTCGTAGATTATGGATTTACGCGTGTGCTAAGTTTAGCGGCAGTTTTAAGTATAAACCTTGGTTTATTTAATCTATTACCAGTCCCTGCTTTAGACGGTGGACGTTTATTCTTCTTCTTAATCGAAGCGTTACGAGGAAAACCGATTGACCGTCAAAAAGAAGGAATGGTCCACTTTATTGGTTTTGCATTATTAATGTTACTAATGTTAGTTGTAACATGGAATGACATTCGTAAGTTTTTCTTGTAAAATAAAGTGAAACTTATAATGAAATAGAGATCGTAGAATAAAATCCCTCACCTAACTCGAGGTGAGGGGTTTTACTGCGTGTAAGAGTAAAATGAAGAGGTGCGAATAAATGAAACAAAGTATGGTATTCAGTCCTACATTACGTGAAGTTCCAGCTGATGCTGAAATTAAGAGTCATCAATTATTACTTCGCGCAGGTTTTATGCGTCAAAATGCTTCTGGTATTTATAGTTTTCTACCATTTGGTTTAAAAGTACTACACAAAGTAGAACGTATCGTTCGAGAAGAAATGGAACGCGCAGGAGCTGTAGAATTATTAATGCCAGCGATGCAAGCTGCAGAATTATGGCAAGAATCAGGCCGTTGGTATTCTTACGGATCTGAATTAATGCGTATGAAAGATCGTAACGCTCGTGAATTTGCTTTAGGGGCGACACATGAAGAAGTAATTACTGATCTTGTACGTGATGAAGTAAAATCATATAAAAAATTACCGTTAACGCTATACCAAATTCAAACAAAGTTCCGTGACGAACAAAGACCTCGTTTCGGTTTATTACGTGGAAGAGAGTTTCTAATGAAAGATGCCTATTCTTTCCACGCTACGCAGGAGAGCTTAGATGAAGTGTATGATCGCTTATATAAAGCATACTCTAACATTTTTGCTCGTTGTGGCTTAAATTTCCGTGCGGTTATTGCTGACTCTGGAGCAATGGGCGGAAAAGATACACATGAATTTATGGTATTATCTGATGTTGGTGAAGATACTATTGCATACTCGGATACATCCAATTATGCAGCGAACATCGAAATGGCTCCTGTTGTAGCTTCGTATACGAAGAGTGACGAAGCAGAAAAGGCACTTGAAAAAGTAGCAACGCCAGATCAAAAAGCAATTGAAGAAGTATCTGCATTCTTAAACATTGAAGCAGAACAGTGTATTAAGTCTATGGTATTTAAAGTAGACGAGAAATTAGTAGTTGTACTTGTTCGTGGTGATCATGAAGTAAACGATGTGAAAGTGAAAAATGTATACGGCGCTTCAGTTGTTGAGCTTGCTTCTCATGAAGAAGTAAAAGAATTATTAAATTGTGAAGTTGGTTCATTAGGACCGATTGGTGTAACAGGTGATATCGAAATTATTGCTGACCATGCTGTAGCATCAATTGTAAACGGATGTTCAGGAGCGAATGAAGAAGGGTTCCATTATGTAAATGTAAATCCAGAACGTGACTTTAAAGTAAGTCAATATACAGATTTACGCTTCATCCAAGAAGGAGACCAATCTCCAGATGGAAACGGAACAATTCTTTTCGCACGCGGAATTGAAGTTGGTCATGTATTTAAATTAGGAACTCGCTATAGTGAAGCGATGAACGCAACATTCCTAGATGAAAACGGGAAAACACAAGCACTTATTATGGGTTGTTACGGTATCGGTGTATCTCGTACAGTGGCAGCAATTGCAGAGCAGTTTAATGATGAGAACGGCTTAGTTTGGCCAAAAGCTGTAGCACCGTTCCATGTGCATGTAATTCCAGTAAATATGAAATCTGATGCACAACGTGAAATGGGTGAAAATATTTACAACTCATTACAAGAGCAAGGATATGAAGTATTACTAGATGATCGTGCAGAACGTGCAGGTGTTAAATTTGCAGATGCAGATTTATTTGGCCTTCCAGTTCGCGTTACGGTTGGTAAAAAAGCAGATGAAGGTATTGTAGAAGTGAAAGTACGTGCTACAGGCGAGTCTGAAGAAGTGAAAGTAGAAGAACTTCAAACATATATTGCTAATATTTTAAAATAAGAAGAGGTACCTCGTAATGAGGTACCTTCTCTTTCTTTGTAAACGTATTTTGTAAAAGAAGAAGGGAGACATCTTTCTTTGTAGTACGTTTCAATTTATAATAGCAAATGGAAGGAGAGTGCTTATGTCATTAACAAATGAACAACAAGAGCGATTTCAAATTTTGCTCCAGCAGTTGCAAATACCAGAAGACCTTATAAATCAATATTTACAGGGCGGTGGTATTGAAAAGCTAGTTATTGATAAAGCGAATAAAGGTTGGCATTTTGACTTACAAGTGCCACGTATTTTGCCGACAGAATTATATGAATTGCTAGAAGTGAAGCTTAAGCAATCATTTTCTCATATTGCAAGAACAACATTTGCATTACAAGCAGAGAATAAACAATTTACAGAAGAAGAAGTGAAGGCATATTGGCCGCTTTGTATGGAGCGAATTACATTTTCACCTATGTTTGCTTACTTAAAGAAGCAACTACCTCAGGTAAATGGAGTGAAGTTGTTAATAAATGTGAATAACGAGTTAGAATCTACTGCTTTAAAGAAAAATGTTACGAAACCAGTAGGTGATCAATACGAAGCTTTTGGATTCCCACGTTTTCAGTTAGACACACATATAAAGCAAAATGCAGAAGAAATGCAAAAGTTTCGTGAGCAAACTCAGCAAGAAGACCGTGAGCGTGTAATACAAGCTATGGAAGAAATGGCGAAGAAGCAAGCTGAAGAAAGTAGCGTTGTGCATGAAGGACCGGTTGTACTCGGATATCTTATTAAGCCAGATGAAGAGATTACACCGATGCGAGAAATTCAAGATGAAGAACGAAGAAAAACGGTTCAAGGGTATGTATTCCATGTAGAAACAAAAGAGCTTCGTAGTGGGCGTACGTTATTAACTTTAAAAATAACGGACTATACGGATTCTATTATGATCAAAATGTTTTCGCGTGACAAAGAAGATATTCCAATGCTGCAATCCTTGAGAAAAGGAATGTGGGTGAAAGCACGTGGTTCTGTTCAAAATGATACATTTGTTCGAGATTTAGTAATGATTGCAAACGATATTAATGAAATAACAGGACCATCTCGTAAAGATAAGGCGCCAGAAGGTGAAAAACGTGTAGAGCTTCACCTTCATACCCCAATGAGTCAAATGGACGCTGTTACGCCTGTCTCTAGGCTTGTTGCTCAAGCTGGTAAATGGGGACATGAGGCTATTGCAGTTACAGACCATGCTGTTGCTCAGTCTTTCCCAGAAGCATACTCTGCGGGTAAAAAGGCTGGGGTTAAAGTTATATACGGTGTAGAGGCAAATTTAGTTAATGATGGTGTACCGATCGCATATAACGAAGCGCATCGTTTACTTGCAGAGGAAACGTATGTTGTTTTCGACGTTGAGACGACAGGTTTATCAGCTGTATACGATACAGTCATTGAGTTAGCTGCCGTAAAGATAAAAGGTGGCGAAATCATTGATCGTTTTGAATCTTTCGCAAATCCGCATCAACCATTATCTGCGACGATTATTGAATTAACAGGTATTACAGATGATATGTTAACTGATGCACCAGAAGTGGACGAAGTGTTTAAAAAGTTTGAGGAATGGATGGGTGACCATACACTTGTTGCTCATAACGCAAGCTTTGATATGGGCTTTATTAACGTAGGTTTTAAAAAGGCAGGGCTAGCAAAAACGAATAACCCTGTTATTGATACGTTAGAACTTGCGCGGTTCTTATTCCCGGAAATGAAAAACCATCGATTAAATACGATGTGTAAAAAGCTTGATATTGAATTAACGCAACATCACCGTGCGATTTATGATACTGAAGCAACGGGATACTTACTTGTGAAAATGCTAAAAGATGTAATTGAAAAGGGATTTGAATATCATGATCAATTAAATGATAGTATGGGACAAGGGGATGCGTATAAACGTGGGCGTCCAAGTCATATGACATTACTTGCTACATCAGATGTTGGATTGAAAAATTTATATAAACTTGTTTCATATTCTCACCTGAATTATTTTTACCGTGTGCCACGTGTACCAAGGTCACTATTAAAAAAATATCGTGAAGGAATTTTAGTAGGAACGGCTTGTGATAAAGGTGAAGTGTTTGAGGCAATGATGCAAAAAGCACCTGAAGAAGTAGAAGAAATTGCGCAATTCTATGATTACATTGAAGTAATGCCTCCAGAGGTGTTACGTCATTTAGTAGAACGTGAACTTGTTCGAGATGAAGGACAATTAAAAACAATTATTTCTAACTTAGTAAAACTAGGTGAGACGTTAGATAAACCGGTTGTCGCTACAGGGAACGTGCATTATTTAGATCAAGAGGATGCTATGTATCGTAAAATTTTAGTGAGTTCGCAGGGCGGAGCAAATCCGTTAAATCGACATTCATTACCGCCGGTACATTTCCGTACAACAGATGAGATGTTAGAGTGTTTTTCATTTTTAGGTGAAGACAAAGCGAAAGAAATTGTAGTAACGAATACACAAAAGGTTGCGTCATTAATTGGTGATGTTCATCCAGTAAAAGATGATTTATACACACCGAAAATTGAAGGTGCTGATGATGAAACGCGTGATATGAGTTATAAAATGGCGCGTAGCATTTATGGGGAAGAGCTACCAGAAATCGTAGAAGCCCGATTGGAAAAAGAATTAAAAAGTATTATCGGACATGGATTTGCTGTAATTTATTTAATTTCACATAAGCTGGTGAAAAAATCGTTAGTAGACGGATATTTAGTAGGTTCGCGTGGATCTGTAGGTTCATCATTCGTTGCAACGATGATGGAAATTACAGAAGTAAATCCATTACCACCACATTATGTATGTCCGAAGTGTAAGCAATCAGAATTCTTTAATGACGGCTCGGTAGGTTCTGGTTTTGATTTACCAGATAAAGAATGTCCAACATGTAATGTTTCATATGTAAAAGATGGACATGATATTCCGTTCGAAACGTTCCTTGGATTTAAAGGAGATAAGGTACCCGATATCGATTTGAACTTCTCCGGCGAATACCAACCACGTGCCCATAACTATACGAAAATACTGTTCGGTGAAGATTATGTATATCGTGCAGGAACGATTGGTACAGTTGCAGAAAAAACGGCTTATGGATATGTAAAAGGTTATGCAAATGATCATAATTTAACGATACGAAATGCAGAAATTGACCGCTTAGTAGCAGGGTGTACCGGTGTAAAACGTACAACTGGACAGCATCCAGGTGGTATTATCGTTGTGCCAGATTACATGGACATCTTTGATTTCTCACCAATACAGTATCCGGCAGATTCAATAGGGGCTGAGTGGAGAACGACACACTTTGATTTCCACTCAATTCATGATAATTTATTGAAACTTGATATACTAGGACACGATGATCCGACAGTTATTCGTATGTTACAAGATTTAAGTGGTATTGATCCGAAAACAATCCCAACAGATGATCCGGAAGTAATGAAGATTTTCTCAGGTCCGGAGTCATTAGGAGTAACGGAAGAACAAATTAACTGTAAAACAGGTACACTTGGTATACCGGAATTCGGTACGAAATTCGTAAGACAAATGTTAGAAGAGACAAAACCAACGACATTCTCAGAGTTAGTCCAAATCTCTGGACTATCACATGGTACGGACGTATGGCTCGGTAATGCAAACGAGTTAATTTATAACGGTACATGTACGCTGAGTGAAGTTATCGGTTGTCGTGATGACATCATGGTATATTTAATCTATCAAGGTTTAGATCCATCATTAGCCTTCAAAATTATGGAGTCGGTTCGTAAAGGTAAAGGTGTACCGGAAGAATGGGAAGAGGACATGAAAAGTAATAATGTACCAGGTTGGTATATTGATTCATGTAAGAAGATTAAATACATGTTCCCTAAAGCCCATGCGGCAGCTTACGTACTTATGGCTGTACGTATCGCATATTTTAAAGTACATTTTGCACTTTTATTCTATGCGGCATACTTTACGGTTCGTGCAGATGACTTTGATGTAGAGGCGATGGCAAAAGGTTCAGCATCTATACGTGTAAAGATTGATGAAATTGCGCAAAAAGGATTAGATGCAGCGCCGAAAGAGAAGAGTTTATTAACGGTACTAGAAATGACACTTGAAATGTGTGAGCGTGGATACTCATTCCAAAAGGTTGATTTATATCGCTCGCATGCAACAGAATTCATTATTGATGGAGACTCATTAATTCCTCCATTTAATGCGGTGCCTGGTCTTGGTACAAACGCAGCTTTAAGTATCGTAGAAGCTCGTAAAAATGGAGATTTCTTATCAAAAGAAGATTTACAGCAGCGCAGTAAGGTTTCTAAAACGATTATTGAGTATTTAGATAGTCAAGGTTGCTTAGGTGATCTACCTGATCAAAACCAATTATCACTGTTCTAGCAGGTAGGAAAAGTCTTTGCAAATCAGTATTTGCTATGGTATACTATTAACCGAGATAACCATGTCATGTATATTGTGTGAAAAAAAGAGTGGGGAAACCCACTCTTTCGTGTTACTATCTACGTTTTATTGATGTAGAGAGGTAAGAAATTTCTGTCGTATATACATATTTTGTTACAAGTTTTACTTCTTAAATTTGGTAATACTAAGACAGATATTCCCTGCTTAACGGCAGGGGCTTTTGTTAGCTAACGAGAAAGAATAAGATAGACCGTTTTTATGGACGGAATCTTTTCTTGTAAATGGTACATGGCGGCAGGAAGGAGGCTGTTTATGGATAAGAAAGTCACAGAAGTTGTAGAAGCATTTGCGCAGCCGATCGTTGAAGAGTTAAATCTTGAACTTGTAGATGTAGAGTATGTGAAAGAAGGACAGGACTGGTTCTTACGCGTATTCATCGATTCTGAAAAGGGAGTCGACATTGAAGAATGCGGTGCGGTAAGTGAACGTTTAAGCGAAGCTTTAGATAAAGAGGATCCAATTCCTCATCTTTACTTTTTGGATGTATCATCTCCTGGAGCAGAACGCCCATTAAAGAAAGAGAAAGACTTCCAGCAAGCGGTAGGAAAACAAGTGGCAATTAAAACATATGAGCCGATTGATGGTGAAAAAATGTTTGAAGGAAAGCTACTTTCCTACGATGGTACTACAATTACACTATTATTAACAATTAAAACACGTAAAAAAGAAATCCAAATTCCAATGGATAAAGTTGCAAATGCGCGACTTGCTGTTACGTTTTAGTTAGAAGGGGGATCTTCATGAGCACTGAGTTGTTAGATGCCTTGCTCGTATTAGAGTCAGAAAAAGGAATTAGCAAAGATATTATTATTGATGCGATTGAAGCAGCATTAATCTCTGCTTATAAACGCAATTTTAACCAAGCACAAAACGTTCGTGTGAGCTTTAACCCAGAAGTGGGAACAATTCAAGTTTTAGCACGTAAAGACGTTGTTGATAATGTGTTTGATCCACGTCTTGAAATTTCTGTTGAAGAAGCAAGACAAATTAATCCAAACTATCAAGATGGTGACGTACTAGAAATTGAAGTAACACCAAAAGATTTCGGTCGCATTGCAGCACAAACTGCAAAACAGGTTGTAACACAACGAGTGCGTGAAGCAGAGCGTGGTGTTATTTACTCTGAGTTTAGTGACCGTGAAGAAGACATCATGGTTGGTATTGTACAACGTCAAGATGCTCGTTTCATCTATGTAAGCTTAGGGAAAGTAGAAGCTTTATTACCTGTAAGTGAGCAAATGCCAAACGAACAATACAAACCACATGATCGCATTCGCGTATTCATTACGAAAGTAGAAAAAACAACGAAGGGACCACAAATTTACGTATCACGTACACATCCTGGTCTTTTAAAACGTTTATTCGAAATGGAAGTTCCTGAGATTTATGATGGAACTGTTGAAATCCGTTCTGTGGCACGTGAAGCAGGCGATCGTTCTAAAATTTCTGTACATGCAGAGAACATTGATGTTGATCCAGTAGGCTCTTGTGTAGGACCGAAAGGACAACGTGTACAACGCATTGTAGATGAATTAAAAGGTGAAAAGATTGACATCGTTCGCTGGTCAAATGATCCAGTAGAATATGTTGCAAATGCTTTAAGCCCATCACAAGTTGTTAAAGTACTTGTAGATGAAGAAGAAAAAGCAACAACTGTTGTTGTTCCAGACCACCAACTTTCATTAGCTATCGGTAAGCGTGGACAAAACGCACGTCTTGCAGCTAAATTAACAGGTTGGAAAATTGATATTAAGAGTGAGTCTGATGCGAAACAACTAGGTATTGTAACAGAAGAAGATAGCGTAATCGCATTCGGATTCGATTCAGTTGAAGACGAAATCGAATAGAGGTGATGAGTATGAGCAATCGAAAAGTTCCGTTACGAAAATGTGTTGCAACGCAAGAAATGAAATCAAAACGAGAGCTCGTTCGCATTGTTCGTTCCAAAGAGGGAGAAGTGTCCATTGATTTAACTGGAAAGAAATCAGGACGAGGTGCTTATTTATCAAAAGATAAAGAAAGTATTCTTCAAGCTCAAAAGAAAAATGTTTTGGAACATCATCTAAAAGCGAAAATCGACGGTTCTCTATACGAAGAGCTTCTTGAGCTTGTTGAGAAGGAGTCGAAATAAGTGTCCGATTGGAAATCGTTTTTAGGACTAGCAAACCGGGCTCGGAAAATTATTTCGGGTGAAGAACTTGTTTTAAAAGAAGTACGAAGTGGCAAAGCAAAGCTTGTGTTGCTATCTGAAGATGCGTCAGTGAATACAACAAAACGCATGACGGATAAAACGACGTATTACAACGTACCAATGAGAAAGGTCGAAAATCGACAACAATTAGGGCATGCGATTGGGAGAGATGAGCGAGTCGTTGTAGCTGTGTTAGATGAAGGCTTTGCGAAAAAGCTGCGTAGCATGCTCGATACAAATTACCGGGGGTGAAGGTATGAGTAAAATTCGAGTGCATGAATATGCAAAACAACATAATATCTCAAGTAAAGATCTTATGACAAAACTAAAAGAAATGAATATCGAGGTTTCGAATCATATGACAATGTTAGACGATGAAGTAGTAAACAAATTAGATAATGAGTACCAAGAAGAAAAACCTTCTGTTGCAGATGAGTTTGAAGTAGAAGAGAAAGTTGTTCGCAGTAAAAAGAACAGTAATAAGAAGAAGAAAAAAGGCAAAGATAACGAAGACAAGCGTCAAGATAACTTTGCTGGAAGACAACAAACGCAAATTGTAGAAACACCAGATAAAATTACTTTCTCTGGAAGCCTTACAGTGGGTGAGCTTGCTAAAAAATTAAGCAAAGAGCCGTCTGAAATTATTAAGAAGCTCTTCATGCTAGGAATTATGGCAACAATTAACCAAGACTTAGATAAAGATACAATTGAGTTAATTGCTACTGATTACGGTATTGAAGTAGAAGAAGAAGTAGTTGTAAGTGAAACTGAATTCGAAACATTCATCGATGAGCAAGATGATGAAGAAAACTTAAAAGAGCGTCCAGCTGTTGTTACAATTATGGGACACGTTGACCATGGTAAAACAACTTTACTTGACTCTATTCGTAATTCAAAAGTAACTGCTGGCGAAGCTGGTGGGATTACTCAGCATATTGGTGCATACCAAGTTGAAGTAAACGATAAGAAAATTACATTCTTAGATACGCCTGGTCACGCAGCATTTACAACGATGCGTGCTCGTGGTGCACAAGTAACGGATATTACAATTCTTGTTGTTGCAGCTGATGACGGTGTTATGCCACAAACAGTGGAAGCAATTAGCCATGCGAAAGCAGCTGGAGTACCAATTATTGTTGCTGTGAATAAAATGGATAAACCAGCGGCAAATCCTGATCGCGTAATGCAAGAATTAACAGAATATGAATTGGTTCCAGAAGCATGGGGCGGAGACACAATTTTCGTACCAATCTCTGCAATTCAAGGCGAGGGAATTGACAACTTGCTAGAAATGATTCTTCTTGTGAGTGAAGTAGAAGAATATAAAGCAAATCCAAATCGCTATGCAACTGGTACTGTAATTGAAGCGCAGCTTGATAAAGGTAAAGGAACTATCGCGACATTACTTGTTCAAAACGGTACACTTCGAGTTGGAGATCCAATTGTTGTTGGAACATCATTCGGTCGTGTTCGTGCAATGGTAAGTGATATTGGTCGTCGAGTAAAAGTTGCTGGTCCATCAACTCCTGTTGAAATTACAGGTTTAAATGAAGTACCACAAGCGGGAGATCGTTTCATGGCATTCGCTGATGAGAAGAAAGCTCGTCAAATCGGTGAATCACGTGCACAAGAAGCGTTAGTTGCTCAACGTGGTGAAAAATCTAAATTAAGCCTTGAAGATTTATTCCAACAAATCCAAGAGGGCGATGTAAAAGAAATTAACTTAATTGTGAAAGCAGACGTACAAGGTTCTGTTGAAGCAATGGCTGCATCACTTCGTAAGATTGATGTTGAAGGCGTAAAAGTAAAAATCATTCACACTGGTGTAGGTGCGATTACAGAATCTGATATTATTTTAGCTTCTGCATCTAATGCAATTGTAATTGGATTTAACGTACGCCCTGATGTGAATGCGAAGCGTACAGCTGAATTAGAGAACGTTGATGTTCGTTTACACCGTATTATCTATAAAGTAATCGAAGAAATCGAATCAGCAATGCAAGGGATGCTGGATCCAGAATTCGAAGAAAAAGTAATCGGTCAAGCGGAAGTACGCCAAACGTTCAAAGTAACAAAAGTTGGAACAATCGCAGGTTGTTACGTAATAGATGGTAAAATCACACGTGATAGTGGCGTTCGTATTATCCGTGATGGCGTAGTAATCTTCGAAGGACAACTTGATACGTTAAAACGTTTCAAAGACGACGTAAAAGAAGTTGCACAAAACTATGAGTGTGGTATTACAATTGAGAGATATAATGATCTTAAAGAAGGGGACATCATTGAAGCATACATTATGGAAGAAGTGAAGCGATGATTATCGCTTCACTCTCATTCGAGTGTATGATTTACGATGTGCATTCTTTAAAAGAGAAACGAGCAATTTTGCAAAGGGTGCTCACTCGTGTGAAGCAGCGTTATAACGTAGCTGTTTCAGAAGTAGGGCATCAAGATGTATGGCAACGTACAGAAATTGCAATTGTTTCCGTATCCTCAAATCGTGTTATCTGTGAAAAAGAAATGAATCGTGTACTTGAGTACATTGATTCATTTCCTGAAATTGAACGTACGATAACACAATTGGAATGGTACTGAATGAGGTGAAGAGTTATGAAATTACGTGCAAACCGTGTAGGCGAGCAAATGAAAAAAGAATTAGGCGACATTATTAGTCGTAAAATTAAAGATCCACGTGTCGGATTTGTTACAGTAACAGATGTGCAAGTGAGTGGAGATTTACAAATCGCTAAAGTGTATATTTCTGTTTTAGGTGACGATGAACAGAAAGAAAGTACATTAAAAGGTTTAGCGAAGGCAAAAGGCTTCATTCGTTCAGAAATAGGCCAACGTATTCGTCTTCGTAAAACACCGGAAATTTCTTTCGAATTTGATGAGTCTATCGGATATGGTCATCGAATTGATACACTTTTACATGAAATTAATAAAGACGGTAAACGTGAAGAATAATGGATAGACATTTGTCTATCCATTTTTTCAATGAAAAATAAGTTTGGATAATTATTATGAAAGAATTATGATGAGGTGAACATATATGGAAGGTGTAGTATTATTACATAAGCCAAAAGGCATGACATCACATGATTGTGTATTTAAATTAAGAAAGATATTACGTGAGAAACGAATTGGTCATACGGGAACATTAGATCCAGATGTAACAGGGGTATTACCGATTTGTGTTGGACGAGCAACGAAGATTGCACAGTTTTTAACGAGTGAAACAAAAACATATGAAGGTGAAGTAACATTAGGATTTTCAACAACAACTGAAGATGCTTCTGGTGAAGTTGTGGAAACGACAAATGTCGATCGTAGTATTACTCGTAAGGAAGTAGAAGGAGTTCTCGCAGCATTAACAGGTACGATTGAACAAACGCCTCCAATGTTTTCAGCTGTAAAAGTTAACGGAAAAAAATTATATGAATATGCAAGAGCGGGACAAGAAGTTGAACGTCCAGTTCGTACCATTACAATTCATGAATTCGTATTACTTGATGACCGTGAAATGTTTGAAGGGGAAAACATTTCATTCCGTTTCCGTGTAACGTGTAGTAAAGGGACATATGTAAGAACGCTAGCAGTAATGATTGGTGAAAAACTAGGTTTTCCATCACACATGTCCCATCTTGTAAGAACGGCATCTGGTGAATTTTTACTAGAAGATTGCATATCATTTGAAGAAATTGAAGAAAACGTGCAAAATGGAACAGTAGAGTCTATCTTCATTTCAATTGATGAAGCGTTAAGTAAATTCCCAAAAATGGTTGTAGATGAAAAGCAAGCAGAAAAAATAAAAAATGGTATGTTCTTAAAGAATGAATTAGAAATAACAGCACCATTCATTACAGTATTTGATAAAAATGACCGTTGCTTAGCAATTTATGAGCATCATCCAAAACACCCTGGTATGCTAAAGCCAATGAAAGTACTTGTGAATAATCAAGAACTAAAGCTATAATGAATTATTGGAAGGATTATTACAGAAAAAGGTGAATTCAAGCGTGAAACTTATTCATTTAACTCATCCACATGAACAAAATAAATTAGAATTACCACCTACTGTAATGGCATTAGGATTTTTTGATGGCATTCATTTAGGGCATCAGTGTGTGATTCGAACTGCGAAACAAATAGCGGATGAACGCGGATATAAAAGTGCAGTTATGACATTTCATCCCCATCCATCTGTTATTTTAGGGAAAAAGGAAGCGCATGTGGAGTATATTACACCGATGCGTGATAAAGAAAAAATAGTCGAAAACTTAGGAATCGATATATTATATGTTATTAAATTTGATGAATCGTTTGCAGGTTTATTGCCACAGCAATTTGTAGATGATTATATTATTGGTTTAAATGTAAAGCATGTAGTAGCAGGGTTTGATTATTCATATGGACGTTTAGGAAAAGGGAAGATGGAGACTTTACCATTTCATGCAAGAGGGGAGTTTACACAAACTGTGATTGAAAAAGTTGAATTTCAAGAAGAGAAGGTAAGTTCTACAGCATTACGAAAGTTAATTCGAAATGGTGAAATGGAACAAATTCCATCTATTTTAGGTAGAGCCTATACAGTGGGAGGAACGGTTGTACATGGCGATAAACGTGGACGACAAATTGGTTTTCCAACCGCTAATGTAGGTTTAAGTGATGAGTATTTATTGCCACCTGTAGGTGTTTATGCAGTGAGATTAAAAGTTCACGATGAATGGTACGATGGTGTATGTAATATTGGATATAAACCAACTTTTAAAGAAAATGAGCGTCAATTATCTATTGAAGTACACTTATTTGAATTCAACAAAGACATATATGATCAAAGTGTTACAGTTGAGTGGCATATGCGTATAAGAGAAGAGAAGAAATTCAATGGTATTGATGAGCTAGTTGAACAAATCGCAAAAGATAAGAAAACAGCACAAGAATATTTTGCGAGTGAAAAGAATATACTTGCTTTTTCAAATGAAAAGTAGTATTCTATGTTATGTACTTTATGACAACCATTGCTTGGCATTGCGACTCACCGACGCTTGCTCGGTAATTGGGGGTTTAATTAATAGGAGGTGAAATAGGATGGCTTTAACACAAGAACGTAAAAATGAAATCATTGCACAATTTAGAACTCATGAGACTGATACTGGTTCTCCAGAGGTTCAAATTGCTGTCCTAACGGAGCAAATTAACACTCTAAACGAGCACTTACGTACTCACAAGAAAGATCATCATTCACGTCGTGGTCTATTAAAGATGGTTGGTAAACGTCGTAACTTACTAACTTACCTTCGTAATAGCGATATCACACGTTACCGTGAATTAATCACAAAGCTTGGCTTACGTCGATAGTCAAAGAAGCGGGAATATTCCCGCTTTTTTGTTAGGTAAAAATATATCTTCTACGCTTTATAGCTTACTTAATTTTCGGCAATACTAGAGGTAGAATATTGTGATATACTATCCATTTACATAGAAGAATTGAATACTTTAAATTGAGAGGGGTACTTAAATGAGTCAAGAAAAGCAAGTCTTCTCGATAGATTTAGCTGGTCGCCAGCTAACAGTTGAAACTGGTCAGCTTGCAAAACAAGCGAACGGGGCAGTATTAGTAAGATATGGCGATACAGCGGTTCTATCTACAGCAACTGCATCAAAAGAGGCTAAAAATGTAGATTTCTTCCCACTTACAGTAAACTATGAAGAGCGTTTATATGCAGTCGGAAAAATTCCAGGCGGTTTTATTAAACGTGAAGGTCGTCCAAGTGAAAAAGCAATTTTGGCAAGTCGTTTAATCGACCGTCCAATTCGTCCGCTTTTCGCAGATGGTTTCCGTAACGAAGTACAAGTTGTCAGCATTGTAATGAGTGTTGATCAAGATTGTTCTTCTGAAATGGCAGCTATGCTTGGTTCTTCATTAGCGTTATCGATTTCAGATATTCCATTTGAAGGCCCAATCGCTGGTGCAACAGTTGGTCGTATTAATGGCGAATTCGTTATTAATCCAACAGTAGAACAGCAAGAACAAAGTGATATTCACCTTGTTGTAGCTGGTACAAAAGACGCAATTAACATGGTTGAAGCAGGAGCAGATCAAGTACCTGAGGAAACAATGTTAGAAGCAATTATGTTTGGACATGAAGAAATTAAACGTCTAATTGCATTCCAAGAAGAGATTGTACAAGCTGTAGGTAAAGCGAAATTAGAAATAAAACTATATGAAGTTGATGCTGATCTTAACCAAGCTGTACGTGAGATGGCTGAGAAGGATATGCATTCTGCAATTCAAGTACATGAGAAACATGCACGTGAAGATGCAATCAACGTAGTGAAAAAGCGTGTAATTGAGCATTACGAAGCTGAGGAAGCTGACGCTGACACATTAGGACAAGTAAATGAGATTTTATATAAAATTGTAAAAGAAGAAGTACGTCGTCTTATTACAGTTGAAAAAATCCGCCCAGATGGCCGTAAAGGTGATGAAATTCGTCCTTTAGCATCAGAGGTTGGTATTTTATCTCGTACACACGGTTCTGGTTTATTCACACGTGGACAAACACAAGCATTAAGTATTTGTACATTAGGCGCTTTAGGCGATGTGCAAATTTTAGATGGTCTTGGTGTAGAAGAATCAAAAAGATTCATGCACCATTACAATTTCCCATCGTTTAGTGTTGGTGAAACAAGACCGATGCGTGGACCAGGTCGTCGTGAAATTGGTCACGGTGCACTAGGAGAACGTGCTCTTGAGCCTGTAATTCCATCTGAAAAAGATTTCCCATATACAGTACGTCTTGTATCTGAAGTGTTAGAATCAAATGGTTCTACTTCACAGGCAAGTATTTGTGGTAGTACTTTAGCAATGATGGATGCTGGTGTTCCACTTAAAGCCCCAGTTGCTGGTATTGCAATGGGTCTAGTTAAATCTGGTGAGCATTACACAATTTTATCTGATATTCAAGGTATGGAAGATCATTTAGGTGATATGGACTTTAAAGTAGCAGGTACAGCACAAGGTGTAACTGCACTGCAAATGGACATTAAAATCGATGGTTTATCTCGTGAAATTTTAGAAGAGGCATTACAACAAGCAAAAGTTGGTCGTGTGCACATTCTAAATCATATGCTATCTGTTATTGCAGAGCCACGTACTGAATTATCAGCTTACGCTCCAAAGATTATTACAATGACAATTAACCCAGATAAAATCCGTGACGTTATTGGACCGAGCGGTAAACAAATTAATAAAATTATTGAAGAAACTGGAGTTAAAATTGACATCGAGCAAGATGGTACAGTATTTATTTCTTCAATAAATCAAGAAATGAATGACAAAGCTAAGAAAATTATCGAAGATATCGTTCGCGAAGTACAAGTAGGTGAAATCTACGAAGGAAAAGTGAAACGTGTTGAGAAATTCGGTGCTTTCGTTGAATTATTCAGCGGTAAAGATGGATTAGTTCACATTTCTGAACTTGCACTTGAGCGTGTAGGTAAAGTAGAAGACGTTGTGAAAATCGGTGATGTAATTACAGTTAAAGTTATCGAGATTGACAAGCAAGGTCGCGTAAATCTATCTAGAAAAGTATTGCTAAAAGAAGAGCAAGAAAAAGAAGCTGCTAAAGAAGAAAACAAACAAGAGCAGCAATAAGTAAAAGCCAGTTCAACTGGCTTTTTTGTTATGTAAAAAACATGATGTACACATATTTTTATGTCAGTATAGGTATAGTTTTCATTATAACGCTCAAATTAACAAAGATAAGAAGAAAAATATTTTTTATTTAGTTAATGGGAGGGTTTATATGAAAGTTCGTATATTGGCATACATATGTGTATTTTTTTTATATGTCAGTTTAGGCTCTTATTCCGTTTTTGCACAGGATAACTTGTATGAAGAAATTCAAAAACATGCAAAACAATATGAGATTGCACCTCAAAATGCGATCATTGATAAGATATGGAAAGCAACACCTGGATATAATGGAAGACAAGTCGATATTGAAGCATCCTATAACAATATGAAGAAGCTAAAGAAATTTGATCAAAAACATCTTGAATTCAAGGAAGTATCACCGAGTGTCCATTTAGCAGATTTATCACCAGCCCCAATTTACAGGGGACATCCAAATAAAAAGATGGTTGGATTAACAATAAATGTGGCATGGGGAAATGAGTATTTGCCTCGTATATTAGAGATATTGAAAAAACATGATGTGAAGGCAACTTTCTTTTTGGAAGGACGTTGGGTGAAAGAAAATTTACGATTTGCAAAAATGATTGTCGATGCAAATCAAGAAGTTGGAAATCACTCTTACACACATCCTAATATGAAAACATTATCGTCTGATGAAATACGAGAACAGTTACAAAAAACAAATCGAATGATAGAAGCAGCCACGAATCAAAAAGTAAGATGGTTTGCCCCGCCTAGTGGAAGTTTTCGAGATGAAGTCGTACAAATTGCAGATGATTTCCAAATGGGAACGATTATGTGGACAGTAGATACAATTGATTGGAAGCGACCAGAGCCAGACGTATTATTGCAGAGAGTAATGAGAAAAATACATTCAGGTGCCATTGTATTAATGCACCCTACTTCATCTACAGCAGAAGCATTAGATACAATGATTACAAAATTGAAGGAACAAGGATATAGAGTGGGGAATATAACAGAATTACTGGATGAAAAACGTGTGGATTAAATACATTTGCATGACATTCATCCTTAAACTTGTTATCATTAAATAATAGCGTTAATTTAGAGAAACTGGTAGTAGGAGGAAAGTTTTTGATTAAAAAATATACTTGTAAAAATGGTGTAAGAATAGTTATGGAGAACATACCAACTGTAAGATCGGTTGCGATTGGTATTTGGATCCATGCAGGATCAAGAAATGAAAATGAAAAAAATAACGGGATTTCCCACTTTTTAGAGCATATGTTCTTTAAAGGGACGGAAACACGTAGTGCGCGCGAAATTGCGGAATCATTTGATAGCATTGGTGGGCAAGTAAATGCTTTTACTTCAAAAGAATATACATGTTACTATGCAAAAGTGTTAGATGAGCATGCTAAATATGCTTTAGATGTTTTAGCAGATATGTTCTTTAATTCAACATTTGATGAGGAAGAACTGAAAAAAGAGAAGAATGTCGTATGTGAAGAAATTAAAATGTACGAAGACGCTCCAGATGATATTGTGCATGATATGTTAACGAAAGCGACATATGAAACGCATCCGCTTGGATATCCTATTTTAGGAACAGAAGAAACGCTTGATACGTTTACAGGTGATACACTACGTCAATATATAAAAGATCATTATACACCTGAAAATGTAGTTGTTTCAGTTGCAGGAAATATTGATGAAGCATTTTTACAAACAGTAGAGCAATATTTCGGTAGTTATGAAGGAACAACAAACCGTGAACAAGTACATAGCCCAATTTTCCATTTTAATAAGGTAGCACGTAAAAAAGAAACAGAACAAGCTCATTTATGTTTAGGATATAAAGGCTTACAAATGGGACACGAAGATATTTATAACTTAATCGTATTAAATAACGTTTTAGGCGGTAGTATGAGTAGCCGTTTATTCCAAGAAGTACGTGAGCAACGTGGGTTAGCTTACTCGGTATTTTCTTACCACTCTTCTTATGAAGATACAGGTATGTTAACACTGTACGGTGGAACAGGTAGCCAACAATTAGATACACTGTATGAAACGATGCAAGAAACACTAGAAACATTGAAAAATACAGGTATTACAGAAAAAGAGCTTATGAATAGTAAAGAGCAATTAAAAGGAAACTTAATGTTAAGTTTAGAAAGTACGAATAGTCGTATGAGCCGTAACGGTAAAAATGAATTGCTGCTTCGTAAGCATCGTTCACTTGATGAGATTATTGAAAGTGTAAACACTGTAACAAAACAAAATGTAGATGAGTTAATCCGCAATATGTTTACGGATGAATTCTCTGCTGCACTTATTAGTCCAGATGGAAAACTTCCAAAAGGAATAAAACTATAATTGATTTTTGTGATGTACTCGAAAATAACCGTATCTCTTTTAAATGAGATACGGTTATTTTTTTTAGACATACAGAATAGGTACTAATAATGGATAACTTAAATTGAAAATTCGGTAGGGGGAGAGTGTATGCGATTAAGTGAATTAAGTGGTAAAGAAATTGTAGATTTAGAAAGAGCGGAAAAAATGGGGATTTTAGGGCATCTAGATTTAGAAATTAATGAGAGCGATGGACAAATACAAGCGCTTATCATACCTGTTACAAAATGGGGAGGTTTTAAAAAAGGACAACAAGAGGTAAGGGTGGAATGGAGAGATGTTAAGAAAGTGGGGCATGACATGATACTTTGTGATATATCTGACCATTCAAATTCGGAGTGAAAGATGGCCATTTCGGCCGTCTTTTTTTTGTATATATAAAGCTGATAAATCATATGTGCTTTTTGTTTTTCAATCACCTCAAACTCGTACATTACATATGATGTGGAGGAAAAAGAAAAAGTAGGCACTTTTCTTATAAATGACAGAAAAAGAAGGTGAATTAGGGAATGTTGACTGAGATGCATATTGCTGTCATAGGAGGAGATGCAAGGCAGCTAGAAGTAATTCGTAAACTAGTTGAATTGGATGCGAAACTTTCATTGATAGGGTTTGATCAGTTGGATCATGGCTTCACAGGGGCAGCAAAAGAAAGTATACAAAATTTAGATTTTACTTCTGTAGATGCAATCATTTTGCCAGTTGCAGGTACAAATGCCAAAGGAGAAGTAGATACTATTTTTTCAAATGAAAAAGTTTCTATAACGAAAGAACAAATTGAAAATACACCAGAACACTTTACTATATATTCAGGTATTGGTACGCCTTACTTGGAAAATCTCGTATCTACTACAAACCGAAAACTTGTTAAATTATTTGATCGTGATGATGTGGCAATCTACAATTCTATTCCGACTGTAGAAGGCACATTAATGATGGTAATTCAACATACCGACTATACAATTCATGGGTCCAATGTAATGGTTTTAGGATTTGGTAGAACAGGGATGAGTGTTGCCAGAGCATTTCAATCATTAGGAGCCCACGTCAAAGTTGGAGCAAGACGATCGGAACATATTGCACGTATTACAGAGATGATGTTTTCTCCTTTTCATATGCAAAACATTGAGAAAGAAGTAGGAAATATGGATATTGTGATTAATACAATTCCACATCTCGTTGTGACAGCGAATGTTATTTCAAAAATGCCAGCTCATACGTTAGTAATTGATTTAGCTTCTAAACCAGGTGGTACCGACTTTAGATACGCAGAAAAAAGAGGAGTTAAAGCGCTATTAGCACCTGGATTGCCAGGGATTGTTGCTCCGAAAACAGCAGGACAAATTTTAGCGAACGTTCTTTCTCAGTTATTAGCAGAAGACGTAATAGCAAGAAAGGAGAATGGGGAATGAATTTAAAAGGGAAAAGAATTGGATTTGGGTTTACAGGTTCACATTGTACGTATGAAGAAGTGATGCCTCATTTAGAGAAATTAATTGCTGAGGGAGCAGAAGTACGTCCCGTTGTTTCTTACACTGTTCAATCAACAAATACGAGATTTGGTGAGGGAGCAGAGTGGATTAAAAAGATTGAAGAAACAACAGGATTTAAAGCAATTAATTCAATCGTTGGCGCAGAACCGCTAGGACCTAAAATTCCATTAGACTGTATGGTAATTGCACCACTAACAGGAAATTCGATGAGTAAATTTGCAAATGCAATGACAGATTCTCCAGTATTAATGGCAGCAAAAGCGACGCTGAGAAATGGTAAGCCTGTCGTATTGGCGGTTTCGACGAATGATGCTTTAGGGCTTAATGGAGTAAATCTAATTACACCAACAAGGTGACGACAAAGCATGAACGCTTATATGTCGCCATCTTGAGGGAGCTTAGGGTAAAGCACAAGTTCGAAATCATCAAGCCTTTGCCACTTTTCCTTTTTATAAACAGCCTTTTCTAAGACCGACTTTAGGAGGCTGTTTTTCTTTTTGGGATCATCTGTTTTAAAGTACAGATCAAGAACATGCTCCACTTGAGGTATTGTATCTTTCTTCACTTTTTCCTTCTTAATTTCTATTTTAATTTCTTTCTTTAAGTTTTCCATCGTGGAAGTAATTTCAGTAATGCGATCAGAAACTACATTCGAACGTTCTAAAAACATATCGACTGTGTAAACACCACGCTCTAATAAATCATGTAAATTATTTTTTTGTTTTTGGACATCCACTAATTCTTTTTTAAGCTTACGTAATGCAGCTTCATTCATTTGAATAACTTGTGTTTCTTTTAATTTGTCATCTTGCTTATGTTTTTCAAAATCAGCTTTATAATTGATGTACCATTCTTTTAATGCCTCGAGTAAACGTTTCTCAATTAATTCCGTATAGCTTGATTTGTTTTCGCAACCGCGATGCTTACAATCCATCGTTTCTTTTCGGTTCTTCGGATAACGTTGGACCATACTATAACCACATTTACTACATTTAATAATACCAGCTAGTGGATTTTTAATTCCATTCGTATTGTAAGGAACGTGATACCTTGAATTTAATTTTTCTTGTACTTGTTCAAACAAGCTTTCGGGTATGATAGGCTCATGTTTTCCATCAGCGATAATCCAATCTGATTTATCTTGTCTTGCACAGCTACGTTTTACAGCATCAGGACGTTTTACTTCTTTTCGTTTTTGCCACGTTACTTTTCCGATGTACACATTGTTTTTTAATATATCCAAGATGCTATAAGGATTCCATTCATTACCTAACTTACTTTTGTAGCCAAGATCATTTAACTTGCTTCTAATTGCATTCGCACCCATATCCTCATTTGCGTACCAATCAAATATCATTCTTACAACAGAGGCTTCTTCTGAATTAATTGTTAAAGTACGTTCTCGTTTATTTAAACGGTGTATATCATATCCGAATGGTGCATGTGTACCAAGGTAATTACCAGCCTCTACACTAGCAACACGACCTCGTTGCATACGACGTGTAATAATCTTTAATTCTTTACGTGCCATAAATGCTTCAAATTCGCTATATTCTTCATCCCACTCATCATTAAGGTCATAAGTCTTCCTAGGCGTCATAATCTTCGTATTCGAGCGTTTAAACGTCTCTAAAATGATTCCTTGCTCTTTCATACCACCACGACCTAAACGGTCCATATCCATGCAAAGAACAACATCATATTTATTATCTTCAATTTCCTCAAGCAGAGCTAACATCTCAGGGCGTTTCACTAAGCTCTCACCAGAAACAATTTCCTCACGGACAGCTAAAACATTTAAGTTCATTTCCTTGGCAATTTTCAGCAGGGTAGTGCGGTGTTTTGCTAATGTTTCGCCTTCGCCGCGTGCCTCGGCTTCGAGGTCAGCACGGGATTTACGTAGGTAGATTGCGGTTTTCATAGCGGGAAAACCTCCTTTGTATTATTAATTATATAAAAAATCATAAGAATAAATATATATTTTTTGAGTTCGGAGTAAAACGTACGTTCGTTTTTTATGTGGAAATAAAAGGCGTGAGGATATCAGCCTTTTATTTTGGCATATATTAGTGATATTAGATAAGGAAAGGTTTTTTAAGGGAAATATTATTGTATAGTAACAAATTTCATAAAGAACGCCTTACGTTTTGCCTTATCATACACGTATGGATCGTTAAACTTTTTGACCCAAGATTTGTCTTCAACTTTTAAATCTTCAATTTTAAAGCCTAAGTATGTATTTAAAGATTTTCTATCTAAGTTGATACTGTATGTTTTGCCCTCAAATGGAACAGCCATTTTTACAGCATCTAAATCTGGAAATTGTCTTAGTAATCTTGCAGGCTCACTTACAAGCATTTTTTCAATAGCATCTCCAGTTGAAAAATATTCTTTATATAGTTTTTCGGGTACACCATTAGGTTTTGCAGAATTATAAGATGCAAAAGAATCATAGTATGTAATTTCTGCTTCTTTTGCATTCAATTTAATATCTTTAATAAAAGTACCGCCCTTAATGTTTTGAGCATAAGCAACAAAAGTATCTTCATTGATTTCTACCTGTTTTGGTTGTTCTTGTTGTGTTGTTTCTTTTTTCTTTGTTTCAGTATCTTTATTGTTTGCAGTTGTTTTTACATTTTCAGTAGAAGTTGCTTCCTTCTTTTCCTGTGGCTTGTAAGTTGAAACTGCTACAATAAGAAAAATGATAGCTAAAATAGAGGCAATACCAGCGAATTTGAAAAACTTTTTGGCATTTTGTTTTTTTCTAATAAGAAAAACAAATGATGTGACTAGTAAAACTAATGCAGCTAAAATTGTTAATAAGCATAATGTTGAAAATAGAGCGTTCATTTTTAGTTCTCCTATTCTTAATTTATGTATTTGATTATTTTAATGTATTAAATGATTTTAAGCGAGAAAAATTTCCTGGAATTCCATAAATTTCTGCTATTTCTCGAATTGAGAGGGTAGTATTTTGATGTTCAGAAACCAATTCATCAGAGAGTAGGAGTTCGACTGCAAATGTATTTGCTTCAATTTCTAATCGATCTACAGAAAATAGAGTTTTATTTCTTAAAAATGGAGTATTTGCTTTGGGGTGTAATAGAGCATGCCCTAATTCATGAGCACACACAAAGCGTTGGGTATTTTCGTCAATTTGATTATTAATATGAATGAATTTAAAACGTTTATATGTGTTGTAAAAACCAAGAGTATTCCCAAGGTCTTCAAACAACACTATAATATTTTTTCGTCTAGCAATTTCAAATGGATTTGTTGTTTCGTGTTTTTCTACGATTTTGAGTGCGTATTCTTTAATGTCCATTTCGTGCTCCATTCAATCTTTTTTGTACTTGTTTGGAGTGAATTTTTGTTTTGCTAGTTGTTTTGCCATTCGCATTGAGTTCTCAAGAGAGATGCGAATCATTTCTTTTGTATGTTCATCAATGGGTTCTCCATCGAACATAAGAGCATCCTCACTATTCTCTAGGTCTTCTAAAGTTTTTTCTAAATCACGTGCAATATCACGTTCTTCTTTGGAAGATAGGGATATTTGGCTTGTTTTATTTAGATAACCAATCTCTTCTAATAATTCATTTTTACTTTTTTTCATCGCTTTAGCAATCTTTTCAATCATTAATAAAGTAGGTTCTACAGGCTTCCCGCTTCGGGGATCTACTCCTTTTTCAAGCTTATTTATATACGAGTGGCTAACATCACAAAGTGTAGCGAAGTCTCTTTGTGAGAGTTTATTTTTTAAACGATAATCTGAAATGGCTTTTCCGAGTGTATTCATATGTACACCTCCTAATATAATATTGTAAACAATAGTTTACAGTAAATCCATAAAGTTTTTGCATTCCATGGTTGACAGTTTTGCGCACTTTGGTTTACAATTAACTCATGAATAAAATCGAGGTGGTGATTGAATGAATCTTTTAGCCCAGACTAGAAAGAATATTGGGATGTCCCAAGAAAAATTAGCAAAAGAAGTTAAGATATCAAGACAATATTTATCAGAGATTGAAAATGAAAAAAAACAACCAAGTGTTATTATTGCAATCAAAATTGCTAAAGTGCTAAATATTAAGGTAGAAGATATTTTTTTTGAATGTGTGTAAACCATAGTGCGCAATAGACTGGGAGAGGGTGAGAAAATGCCATCAACTAATATGGCAGTACCAACAGATCCGTCGCATAAACATATAAAAAGCACTTCAAGAGGTGACACCATGAGCCAACAAGAAGAATATGCGGCGACTTATGAATTTGGAAAAACGAAAGTCCATGTTGTGGCTCCTGAGCCAAAATCACAAAAGGATATTGATAAAATCCGTCAAGCATATTATAAGGCTGGTTGGGCCATCATCAAAGAAATACAAGTGAAAGAAAACATTGAGGAATAGTTCCTCTCTTTTTACATGAAAAATAGACAAGTTACATATGTACTAAATACATTGTAACCATTTGAAAACTAAATATGGAGGCGAACAGATATGGGAACAAGCATATACTGCAATTCAGCAATAGGGGAATTATTACAGAATGCTAGAGAATGTTGTGATAATGTTCAGCTGAAAACGAAGAAAGGGTTATCTAAGTACCTTGGTATTACACATGAAAGATTAACCCGTATTGAATCTGGACTTTCTAAACCAGAATTTGAGCTTGCGATGGATTGGTGCCATGCAACAGGAGCAAAGTTAAATCAACAAGCGATTAAACATATTTATGGTGTTGGATTACCGCCTACCGATCCACGTTTAACTCAAGATGTAAATCTACAATTGATGAACTACATTAAACAAGCTGAAGAGGGAATTGCAGCAGCGAAGGAAATCATGAACTTACAAGTTGCAACCAGGTCATGGAAGTTGGATGAAAAGAAGAAACATGAATACACAGTTCATGCAAAAGAAATCTTCGATACAATCCAAGCTACGCAATGTGTAGTACAAGCTCTTGAACAAGTACACTTTGGCATTATGGAACAAATACAAAGAAGTTGGTTGCAAAAGGCTATGGCGGAGAACGTTATTATTCAATCGGTGGATAGCTTAATGACCTTAACAAAGGCGCTGTAAAGGAGGAAGGAAAATGACAGTAGATTATAAGAAACCAAGTTTAAGAGAATATAAGGAACTAATACGCTATGACGCAAAGCTAACTGGTGAAATTAAAATAGCAGAATTACTTAATGAGGATTCAAAATCAGTTGAGTTAAAACAAGAGAAGAAATTGTTGGGGATTCGAATCAAAATTATTGAAGCATCATTTATTTTGAAACATAAATGGGCAAAAGAAAAAGCTACCGCCTAGACAACAGTAGCTGACAATATATTTTACAAAATAATTATATCATTATATTAATTTTTTTGGTGAATTAATGAACTTGTAGTTTCTACCATTAAATTTAAAGTGTACCAAAATAATAGATTTTTAATATTTTTATAAAAAATAGAAAAGTACTGTGCTTGTCGTTATGACCAGAAAGGAGATGTAATTCATGAACGGTAAATACGATTGTCTTCATGATCTAGTTCTTCCGGGAGACTTTTCGTTTGCGGATAAACTTCATAATTGTATGGTTGAATGCGTTCATAACATGTTTAATGCAGAATCAACTGAAGAATCAAATCGCTGGGAAGAAGAACTGGAGCGATGTATGAAAGAATTTAAGATGCTTCGTGATACAAAAGAAGAACATGAGGCTTCGATGAGCTATCGTGTAGTGATTAAGGATTTAAGAACAAGGGGAGTTAACGCCTCATTAGTAAGACGTAGAAAATAAAAAATCTATCACTTAGCAGAGTGATAGATAAATGGTTTTGCAAAAGATCTTAGGATTAATTATATCAAATTAGTATTCGTATAACAACGGGGTGTGTTGCATGCTTTTAGACAAGTCATTACATAGAGTGTTGTTGAATTCTAAAGTGTTTCAACAAGCAACATCAGAGCAACACCTAATTTACTTAGTAAAACAATATCTCAAAACAGGATACAAGAATTATCGCTTATTACGTGTAGAGGACGGATTCGCGATATGTAAACGGGAGGATGAATAATATGGCAGTTTATAGACCAGTACACGTTTCATTTTGGCAGGATTCATTTGTTTTAGATCTTACACCGGAGGAGAAGTATTTCTACTTATATTTAATGACGAATAGTAAGACGTCTCAATCAGGAATCTACGAGCTTCCACTTCGTATCATTGAAACTGATACAGGATACAATCGTGAAACGGTTATGAAGCTATTAGAGCGTTTTGCTGAGTATGGAAAAATTAATTACAACCAAAAAACAAAAGAGTTGTTCTTAATCAACTGGTTAAAATTTAATCCAATTAAAAATGTAAACATTGAAAAGTGCGTTTTAAAAGAGATTCAATCTGTGAAGGACCAGGATTTTTTAGTTGATTTCTATGAAACTTGTTTGCAATTAGAGCGAGAGCAAGATTTCAAAATCCCTCGTATTAAGGAGTATTTATCAGTCCGTTTGGAGGGGCTTATAAGGGGCTTCCAAGACCCTAGCAAGGAAGAAGAAAAAGAAAAAGAAGAAGAAAAAGAACAACAACAACAAAAAGAACGCGCAGGCGTGGAAGAAGTTGTTGAGGTTAATCCAATTTCTTTTTACGAGCAAAACTTCGGACTGATTACACCTTTTATTGCAGACGGTATTCATGCATGGGTAGATGATTTAAATGCAGAGCTTGTTGTAAAAGCTATGGAAATCGCTTTAGAGAAAAATACAAGAAACATGAATTACGTTAATACAATTTTAAGAGATTGGCATCTTAAGGGATTGAAAACAATAACGGACGTTGAAGCAGCTGATAAAGCATTTCGTGATCAACGATTAGCGAAGGGACAGCAGCAAACTCAAGCACCTTATCAAAATAAAGTTCTATCAGCATCTACTAAAAACGTAATACAGCAGCAACAAGCATGGGAGCAGAACATTCCAACAGAAGAAGAACTTGCAGTACTTAACCAACAGAACGCGTGGTTGGCCCAATGAGTAACGATATGATTCGTAATGTAGAAGCCGAACAAAGTGTTTTAGGTAGCATTATCCAAGAAGGCGATTTAATTAAAGATTGTCAGCTAAAGGTAAAACAGTTTTCTTCACCAACGCATCAAGTGATTTTCAAGGCGATGAGAGAATTAGAGGATGCTGAAGTCCCGATAGATCTTGTTGCTCTCATGGGGAAATTTGAAGACAGTTTTATGAATCAAATAGGTGGTATTGCGTTCTTTGTAAACTTAACTGAAGTTGTTCCAACGACGAAAAACTTTTCGTATCACGAAGGTTTAATTATCGAAGCTTGGAAAATGAGACATGCTCAAGAGGTTGCTGGTAATTTATATAATCGTCTTCAGCAAGAAAGAGATATGAGCGCTATTAGTACTTCGATTGATGAGTTAAGCGCCATTGAGGAAACAGGTTATTCAGATGAATTTAATTTAAAGGAAACCTTAGTTGATCTGTATAAGAACATGCAAATTGATGTAGGGGATTTAACCGGTATACCAACTGGTTATGACGACTTGAACAGAATGACAGCTGGATTACAAGAAGGCGATTTAATTATTGTTGGTGCCCGGCCTTCAATGGGGAAAACAGCATTTGTATTAAACGTCGCTTTTCATGCAGCAAGCGCTCATACAGCAACAGGAATCTTTTCACTAGAGATGGGAGAAGAGCAGTTACTGAAACGTATGATTTCAAGTACTGGAAATATAGATGCTACGAAATTGAAGAATCCTAAGAAGCTATGTAATTTAAAGGATTGGGAAAAGATTAGTCAAGCGATGGGATTAATCAATGATTTGCCATTAGAAATTTATGATAAAGCAAATGTAACAATGCAAGAGATATACGCAAAGACTAGGAAACTAAAGCGTAAGTACCCTGATAAAAAAGTTTTAATTGCAATTGATTATTTGCAGCTTATTGTAGGGGATCCGAAGCATAGAGGGAACCGCATGCAAGAAATAGGTGAGATTAGTCGTAAGTTAAAACTGATGGCCAGAGAATTAAATGTGTGTGTAGTTGCATTATCACAGTTAAGTCGTGCTGTAGAAAGTAGGCAAGATAAGAGACCATTGCTATCAGATTTACGTGAGAATGGTCAAATTGAGCAAGATGCGGATTTAATAGCATTCTTATACCGTGAAGATTACTATGACCGCGAGACAGAAAATAAAAACATAACGGAAATTATTTTAGCAAAACAGAGGAATGGCCCAGTTGGTGTTGTTGAACTAGCATTCATTAAAGAATTTAGTAAGTTTGTAAATTTAGAGAGAAAGTTCAATCATCAACAGGAGGCTTAATTATGTTGTTACGTCAGGAAGTAGAACGTAGGAAACTAGCAATCATTCGTAAATTATTGAGATTAGGATTAGCTGAAATTAACGGGAAAACATTAGATCAACTAACGTTAACGCAGCTTGAAGGAATCTTAGTTGCAAGCTTGCAGGTATTGGAGGGGAAAAACAATGCCAAAGCAATTAACAATTTTTGATGTGGAACCAGTTGTATCATTTGATCTTAAGAAAGCTCATATTCAACGTTTGAATTCAAAATTAAGGTATGCAGATGTGGTTGTGCAAATACCAAGTCAAGCCAAAGCGATTGATGAATTAAAACCAACAACAGCGCCTGATGAACGTTATGAGTTGTTTGAGGATTATACAATTGGCATTTGGCGTTATAAGCGAGTGGAGGATAAACAATTTGTGTGGGAAGAAGCTGAAGAGATATGTAAGCGAGCACGGGATAGCAAAGAGCCGACTCCAATACGACTTCATCTATCCTTGGAACAATCATTTGTTCCGGAGAATGTTGTGCAATATCTATAGACAAATAAAAAAAGCTGAGATCACTCTCAACTTACTTCGACAAAGTAATTATAACATATGGGAGTGATCTTGGTGGGAATTAGAAAAGAAAATCTTGTAGAAATGACAGCTGAAATAGATTTGAAAACAAACGGAATATATATAGTTAAAAATGGTCAGGTTCAGCTAATAGAACCACCTCAAAGTGGATTTGGTGAACAATCATTTGTATATCAAAGTGGAAAAGTAATTCGGATGGAAGAGCGGAAAACACAGTTACTTTAATAAAATTTGAATTTTGTATGAAAATTAAAGAAGCCTATACTTCAATATAGTATAGGCCAGGCGATTATAATTAATCGGTTATTAATTTCGAATAAATATTTAAATCGATAAGCTTTTCAGCTGATTTTTCGCTTTTTCTTAGAGTCCCTTCAAAAATGAATTGTAATTTTTGTAATACTTTTATGGAATTCACATTTTCAGGTTCAACTTTTGCTTCGACACGATTTAGTTTCAGATGTGTAAAAGCATAATCTAATAGCGCAGAAATAGCTTCAGGGGCATATCCTTTGCCCCAAAATGCTTTCGAAATATCATAACCAATCTCTGTTTTTGAGTTTTCGAAATCCAAGGAATTATAGCCACATGAACCGATAATTTGATTAGATTCTTTTTCAATAATAGTAAAACGGAGAGCTTTATTATTTTGAGCAAGTTCATTGAGAAAATGAATCATATCTTTCGCTTGGTTTTCATCAGTGAAATTACTTATATTCATGAATTTTGTAACGTCAGGATCAGACCATATTTTAAACATGTTTAATGAATCAGATTCCTTCATTTGTCTTAAATGTAATCTTTGTGTCTGTAATTCTGTAATCAATACTTTTACCTCCATTATGTTGTTGTGACGGATAGATTAAAAATATTGATATCTGTGCATAATTCAGTCCCTTCTAGATTAGTTAACTTTTATTATATAAGAAATTATTAAATTGAACAAAAGTGTTATTTGAATAGAAAAGGGCAGCTGAAAATTCAAGGATGAATCAGCTGCCAATAGAGTAGTTATTAAATCTTATTATTAAGCTTTTAATTTGGATTTTTATTCTTATTTCGAGAAGAAATTATACCGAAAATTGCACCAGACATTGCACCAATTAAAGTTGGTAAGAGTATACTCCATGCTGCAAATGACATAATTATAACTCCTAATAATAAAATGTTTTAACTATATATTTCATTATATCCCAATTTAAGGATGTTATGTGAATAAATATCAGGTAATCAAACAAAATAGTTATTTTATAACGAATAAAGGAAAGAACCCTTTTTGATAAAAAGATTCTTTCCTCAAGGTCTGCAAGAAATTCAAGGTAACTGGACCAGAGAAACCTGTGAATTTCTTTGTGATAATACTGTATGCAAAGGAATCAATAAGGTTAATGAATTTTAAACAAAATTCTTATTTTAAATGAAGAAGCCCTAGAGTTAGGGCTCTAGGGCTTCTTGTTTTGGTATTCTCACATGGTTCTACAAAAAGAAATGAACATACTGAAGATAACATATGAATGTTTCATAAATGTATCGAAAAAGTGAACAAAATTGCTATTGCAGAAGTAGCAGAAATGAAGTTTCTAATAGTTAAGTACGAAAAAGGTGTTATTTCCAGTGGATAAAATGCGCGTGGGGCACCTAATCATTATTTTATCGGAGGAAAAGAATATGTTATGAACTTGGTTGAATGAAAAAATGAAAATTTTACTTTAAGCGAAGTTAATGAAATATATTTTGGGGGTTATATCAATGATTGTTATCTCGATGGACACTTTAAATTTATAAAAGTCCTAGAAGAAAAACACAACTATGAGGAATAGCAAGCTATAAAAGTGAACAAAATCGTTATTTAGACATAAAAAAAGAGCCCCACGAGTAGGGCTGCAGGACTTCATAAGTTCGAGTTATGTCGTACTCACTAGGGATTTTAACATGAATGTTGTGGTAAACATACTGGTAAATGTATCTAATTTATTTAGAGCTGTTATTTTAAATAAAAACGCTATTGTAATAAAAAAAGAGCTTGCAAGGAAACAAGCTCTAACGTAATTGAGATGTCTATATATTACCATTCATTTCAGTATAATTCCATAAGTCGTGGTTGAGAAATAAAGTATAAGCAATTTAATAAAAATTTCATTTTGTAGAAATAAAAACCCTAGTTTCCTAGGGTAATGGTATAACAGCTCAATATATTCTACTCTTTATTTATAAAAATAATCGGCCATATTTATGTTACTCTCCTTTTTGGGGAATATCTACATATTTTATTCATCAGAAAGGAGAACTGCTTGTACAGAAAAATAAAATCCGCTTTATAAATTTGGACCAAAACGATATTTTAATAGCGGGGGAGCGGAATAGTGCACCTAAAGGAGTATACCGCTTACAAAGGTGAATCACACATACGTATTGGGACTATACAGGAGTATATAGTGATTCTTAATATGAAAAAAGAGCCCAAAGGCTCTCCTTAATAATTATGGGATTCGCTAGCAAAATGAAAACCTTCAAGTACATCAATACATTAGAAATTTTGTGAACATGAAGTACAAGGTCCACCTGTAGGCTGAAATACAACATTATCAATAAAAGCTGTTGCGCCTTCTCCACCTGTAGCAATATTTTGAAAAGCAACACATGCCATAGTAACACCAGGAGGTATACAAACAACAAGAACATAATGTTGGAAACCAGATTGCGGTTGATTCATAACTGGTATAATATGTGGAATATTTAATGGGCCAAGAGTTGAAGAAAGAGGCGGACATCCTTGCCCAACAAGTTCTGGAAAAGATACGGAAGCTATAGGAAATGCGCCATCCCTTACATCTGCAGCAAAAGAAAACGTATAACAACAACCTTCGTCAACATCAACTAATTGATTAATACTTCCACCTGGTCCAATTGCTGCAGCTAAGAGACTAAGTGTCCCATTTGAAAGAATACGACCACTATGAACGTTTGGAACTCCTACTTCTGCAACATTCCCAACTTGATTCCAACCTGGAACTAAATCGCCTATTAATGGTGGTTCGTCAAATCCAGGGTTGTCAAGAACATTAGTACAAGGACAACACCCTACTGCTGTTGGACCTGTTGGACCTGTTGGACCTGTTGGACCTGTTGGACCTGTTGGACCTGTTGGACCTGTTGGACCTGTTGGACCTGTTGGACCCGTTGGACCTGTTGGACCTGTTGGACCCGTTGGACCTGTTGGACCTGTTGGACCAATTTCAGGTGGAGGTTGAGGGGGGCCAAAACATTCACATGGAATATGAAATTTCTTTTTAAATTTACTCACTTTCACACCATCCTTATCATTCACCCGCTTACACAATATAATTTATGAATTATCTAACACATACGTATAAGGTAAAAGCCTTTAAAAATAAAAATAAACAAAAGCCCTTATGTCACAAATATAAACCCATTCCATAGTATATAAGGAACATGGATTCACTCTAAATAGCTTTCAAAATATATGTGGTTCCGCTTCCGGAGTTAATACCGTTTGCTCCTGTTGTTCCTGTTGTTTCTGTTGCTAAAGTGAATGACGAAAAATAGATGGGAGTGTTGAACCGATTAAATTTGATCCAACAGCAGTTCCATGTAAAGAATTTCTTCATTCATATCTTCACCTCCTATGGTTACTCGTCATAAGAGGTGAAGATAGTGAAAAGTAAATCATGAAGCTGGAAAGCAATTAAAAAAAGCACGGGGATCATTAAGAAAAATTAAAGAACGTATCGAAAGTGAGAAGTGAAGTAACAAGAAAATGTAAGGAGAATTGTACGATCATGATAGTTGGATGGTATACGATGGTGAATGAGTTGAAGTGGACAAGCAATAAAAAAACAGCTAGCAAAAGCTAACTGCTCCAAACAGGGATGTGTCTCTAGATGTAGTTATAGTATGAACGGAATATTGAGTTTTATTCAGGGGGTAGAGGGAAATGATTAATGAAAATGAAAATTTAATAAAATAATCCTTTTCTAATAAGAAAGTTACTAAAATATGAGAAAATGATATAATAATATCTATAAATTTAGTCCTACTGGAAGAACCAGCGGACATCAAACTATAAAGAGCATTAGTGATATTGCTCTGTAGTTTGGTGTCCGCTTTTTGTTTTTTATTAACAAAATAAATAAGGGGTGTTTTTATATATGATGCAATTAACTTTCTTACCTAAAATTGACCGAAAAGCAACACAAGTTCGTTTAGAAGAGATTCTTGAAAATGTTCGTATTTATAGACAATTTGGGATGATTAGAAATGAGATGAAGGTCACGGCCTCTAGCGAAGTAAGATATCACGGTCCAACCAATATAGTAGGAAAGCCAGCTGAAAATATTGCTTTAGCAAATGTTGCTATGAGTGAAAGAGAAGTGAAACTACAACGTTTATCTTTTCAAATTGAAAAGGTATTAAGTCGTTTTAGTAAAAACCAAAGGGATATTATTGTAAAACGATATTTGGAAGATGAAGAAGTCTTTGATTACATGGTTTATAACGAGATTGGTATGAGTGAACGTACATATAGACGAAATAAATCTAATGCTTTTTATAAACTAGCTTTTGCTCTTAGATTAGAAGTATATGAGACAGAAGAGTGTGAAGGAGGGGATGAACTATGAATTTTGTTCAGCCGATACGTGATGCAGAGCAAATACAACAGATTAAAGAATACCTAAAGGGAACCAATGAACGTAATTACATTTTGTTTGTGGTGGGAATTAATACAGGGTTGCGTATAAGTGATATCTTAAGGCTTAAAATAGGTGATTTAAAGGGAAGTCACGTTTCAATGCGTGAAATGAAGACGGGTAAGCAGAAACGTATTCAAATTACCGCAGCATTAAGAAGAGAATTGAAATGGTACATTGAAGAGATGGAAGATCATGAATATTTAATCAAGAGTAGGCAAGGAAAGAATCGGCCAATAGGAAGAAGTATGGCATATAAAATACTTAGCACCACAGCAGCAGAATTTGGATTAGACGAGATTGGGACACATACATTACGTAAGACATTTGGGTATCATATGTACATGCAGACAAAGAATATAGCTTTGCTAATGGAGATATTCAATCATTCAAGTGAACGGGTAACATTAAGATATATAGGAGTAAACCAAGATGCAATGGATAAAGCAATGACTAGGTTTAAAATCTAATCATTGCTTTTTCTTTTTAGTTCGAGGATAGCATCACATACCTATCGACTTAAGAACAGAAACTTACGCTTGAACATAATATCAAATCTAGATGAGCAAAGCTATTTCAAGTGAATAGAATTCACTCTTTAAGAATACATAAAATATATACATACAAGCTTAGTCTGATCACTACATCATTAGTGAAAGTAGAATTCTATAAATTTTGGAGGAAGAGATATGCAAAAAAAGGTGCTCCTGTTCACAGATTTGGGGATTGATGATGCGTTTGCTATACTGTACACCTTTTTTCGTAAAGACATTCAACTTGTAGGAATTGTAGCCGATTATGGAAATGTATCAAGAGAAAATGTAATAAGGAATATTAACTATTTGAAGTACATTGCGGGAAGAGAAGAGATACCTGTATTCCTTGGTGCTTCTGTACCGTTGACTGGTATATTAATTCAGTATTTTCCTGAGGTACATGGGAAAGTCGGATTAGGACCTATTATTCCCCCTGAAATTCCATATCCAGTCTATCCCTTAAATGATATTTATCAAATTATAGAATCAAATTTAGAAGATCTTACAATTATCAATTTAGGAAGGCTTTCTTCGCTAGCTACGACTTTTGTATTGAATTTAGAAACAATGCGAAACGTAAGAGAATGCATTTGCATGGGGGGAGCTTTTTTCTATCCAGGTAACGTAACTGCTGTGGCTGAAGCTAACTTTTACTCAGACCCTTATGCAGCAAACTTAATTCTGCAGCATGCAAAGAACTTGACGGTTATTCCTTTAAATGTGACTCAACATGCGATTGTTACACCCGAAATGGTCCAGCAAATCGATGCATTTCATCGGAATACACAGGATCTTGCAGGACTTATCATCAAACCTATGTTAGATTATTATTATAATTTCTACTCCAAGTCTAATCCTGGTATAAGTGGAAGTCCTATGCATGATTTTGTAACGGTGTGGTATTTGCTGAATCAAGAGGCTGTTAGTCTTTCAAGGGTACCCATTAAAGTAATTCCTGATCAAGGGGAAGGATTTGGTCAAAGCATTGCAGACTTTCGTTTTGTTACTAATCCAGGCTATAAAACGCATAATGTAGCTTTTCATTTTGATTATGAAAGCTTCAAGAAGGATATTATGGAAACGTTCCTAAAGAAGAGAGTGTAACAGACTTTATTAACTTCAGATAATACGGATTATATGAATGAAATATCACTGCACTTCACGTACAAGAATTCGACTTTTTTAGGTTAAAATTCGTCTAACATACAAAGCTTCCGAAATGTTGGCTGTATCCTATCACTATCAACCTTACAGAATAAAATCTTCCTAATTGCTGGTACATTAAACCTTTAACTTGATGACCATGTGGTGCTATCCTATTCTATACGGTTACTCATTTTTATTATGTTGTGTAACTCAAAAGAGAAAGTGCTATGAAGCTATCAATATCAAGGGCTGTAACGTTTGGCTTAGTTACACAAAATATAAGATATGGGTAACTGGGAAAAGAATTTATATGATGAAATTACGATGGTAGATATGGAATTGCACTATTTAATATGTGAGAAGTAACGTGAACATGATAATAACTAAAGTTGCACCGATTTTAGGATTTATAGGAGTGATTATAGCATTGGTAGTCAATGCACATTTTATTAATACAGGTAAAAAAGCAGAGGTAAGACAGCACGCCCATCAACTTAAGAAATCAGGACAAAAAAGTCATTTTGGAGTCGTCTGTTTGGTAAAGAACTCAAAATTTAATGCTAAAGAGAATTTCGCTTTTGATCTTTTATTAATAATGATATATAATTTGAAATTTTTAACACTATAAATGTTAGTCAAGCATATAATATAGTATCGGAATAGGTTTCACTCACTTATTTCAGTTTACTTTATTTTATAGTTTTCTTTTTCAAGAACACCAAAATGGACATTGGTGTTCTTTTTAAGTAGGTTAATTTTGAACGTTTAGAAGTTCTCTTATTTACAAATTTATAAAACAAAGAAGCACTCAATTTGAGTGCTTCTTTGTTTTATACTTGTACTTGTTGTACTTGTAAAACTTTTAAAGTAAGATCTAGTACAATTTTTTCACGAAGAGTTTCAAATGGCTCGTTTAATTCTGTTGGACAAGGAGAAAAGTCTAATTCGAAAAATTGAGCGCTGACTAATTCGCAATACGGTTGTTCATTATAAAACACTGTATTTTCGAAGAAGTATTTGTCTAAACGTGGTAAATCACCATTTTTAGGATTAATAAAGTGAGATGTAGTATCTGAGGAAGAAGCTACTAAAGCTTGTGATAGAAAATCACCAGCTGTTAAATCCGCAAAACCGGAAAATGGAACATTTGCAATGCGATCATATAGAACTCCATTACACTCATCATTTGCGTATTCAATGTTTTTACGAATATATCCTTGTACAAATAATTTTGCTCTTGTAACTCGGCGGTAAGGTGTACCTGGTACTGGAGTAAATGCTACAGGAACTAACTTACATTGTGTTAAAAATGCATTTTTTAAAATGCGTTTGATTTCAACTGCTGGAGGATCTAATGAAATATCAGATTCTACAACAATTTGAATCGTTCTTTCTGCTAAAACAACTGGGATTTTTACAATGGGTGCTCCTGGAGTAAGAATTGGTGTTGCAGCTGCATCACTTAATGGTGTTTGAGTTTGTCCATTTACCTCACAAGGTACGTTAATTGGGCATTGTTCACTCATATTATCTAATCTCCTTTTTAAAATAAATTTAGATTTTTAAAATCTTTCAATGTCAATATATTCGTTTTTTTCATTTATGTATAAGCATGTATACTAGTTTTTGAAATTTATTTATAGAAATTTATTTATAAAAATTTATTAATAGGAGATATTTTTATAAGGTGTATACTTCTATGAAATTTTATTGTGCTCAATATACGAATTTAATAATATATTATTCTAATAAGATTTACAGAAAGAGAAACATGAGTTTTTTTATTGAAGTTGTAGGAAAAATCTAAGGAAGAAGAGGGCGAGATACCTGGCGGCTTAAAATGGTGACGATGGATTATATATTCCTATAAAAACTATCAATAGTCTTGTATATCCTGCTGTAATTGTAGAAGTAGAATATACAACATTGGCAAATAAAAAATGATATATAGGAGTAAAACAACACTCGATAAGGAAAAAGAGCTAGAAATCATTCAAATTATTTATGTTGTTAAAAGATGGTGTGAAAACGAAAAAGTAGTTCAAACTATAGTTTCAAATACAGAATAGAAAGATGTGGAAGTAGTGGCAGAGTTGTGACCGCTTTTTGGCAGTATATGTGCCGGTTGTTTTGGAATTAGCGTGTTATATTTGTATTGTGAGAAGTGGCGGAAAACATAACTCATAAAGATTCCTTTATAATCTATATGTTGTCTAAACGGTTTCATAATGACGGCACATAAAATCCGAAACCAGCAGATGGTAACGATTGAATGATTCCGTTATTAAGGAGAGCTTTTGCTCTTCTTCCAGTTACTTAATATTGTTGGAGCGAATGAATGTAGCGACATTAGGTGATTGGAAGAGGAATAAAACTTCACGTACCACAATTGAAACATAAATAAATGATTGATAGAAAAGCATCCATTCGGGTGCTTTTTACTTTGGAGGGATGAATGATGAATCAATTAAAGCTAAATAAACAAGAACATGCGGTTGTAATTGGTACATTAATTCCATTGCTTGGACAAGATCTTGTAAACGAACGAATCGATAAACAGAAATTAGAAAGTGCAATCCCAGTCTTTAATGCAATGGAGGATAATACGACGCCAAAGCAAAGAAGAGAAGCGATGATTAGTTTGCTTGATAAAATTATGGATGCATTCCTAGAGAGTAAGGAGTGATATAGATGTGTGAGCATAAGTATCAAATGTTAGATAGTGAGACTACTTCTTTTTATTCTGATGTTAATCGTTATGGTGTAGATGTTTCTGTTACTTTCTACTGTGAGAAGTGCCTTGATATTCAACATAGAGAGAAGCGAATTGATACAGGTGTGATTGAGGTAACGGATAGTGAATGAATATAAAACCAAACAACAGAAGCGTAAGTTCTATGACAGTGGTGAGTGGAAGAGTATACGTGAACAAGTAAAGAAGCGTGACAACTATGAGTGCCAAGAGTGTAAACGAAACGGTCGTGTACAAACTGATACCAATGAGTACAGTGAGAGTGCAAAGCGTAAGAAGATACAACTCGTTGTCCATCATATAAAAGAAATCGAACATCATCCAGAACTTGCATTAGAAATAGATAATCTCGAAACAGTATGTGTGGATTGTCATAATAAAGAACACGGAAGAACATTCAAAAAGAAACAAAATAAATGGGAACACGATGAAAAGTGGTAAAAATGAATCGATGATAATAATCCCCCCCTTAAAATATTTCAGCAAAAATTGCTCAAAGGGGCACCGGAGGAGGGGGTTAACTGTCAGGTTTTTTTCGATTTTACGCACGTAAGGGGGGTGAGGAGATGGCTGTTAGTATTGTGAGGTTAAAAGAACAGCTCATGAATAGCATTGATATCACAGATTTAGTCGAAGTTGAAAAAGTAGAAAGATACATTGATCTGGTCAAAGCATTTAGAAAAATAAATAAAACCATTAATAAAGAAGGCGAATCTGTAACAGTAAAAAATGGTTCTCAAGTTTTTGTTAAAGCCCACCCTCTTATAAGTGAGAGGAATAAAATTAACAGTTCTTTAATTGCTTTAGGAAGAGATATAAAATTCGTTCCTAAAGTGGGTGCTTCTAATACGGGATACAGTCCAAGTGATTTAATATGATCAGGCAAAAGTATGTAGATGAATATATTGAGCTTTATAGGAGTGGGAAAATAAAGTTCAACAAAGAAAGAGAACTGTTAATTGACTATCTAGAAAAATATGTTTTGAACAGAGACGATTTGTATTTTGATGATGAAATGATTGAGAAGTGTATCCGCTTTGGAGAGAAATGGTACTTCCCGTTGCAAGCATTTCAGAAATTCTTAATAGCATTCGTTTTTTTGTTTTATAAGAAAAACGGACGTGTATTTTATCGTAAATTCTTATGGATGCTTGGACGTGGTGGTGGTAAAAACGGATTAATATCAGTCATCATTCATTTTTTAATTAGTGAAATGCATGGTATCCCGGAGTATAACATTTCCGTTGTTGCAAACAGTGAAGAGCAGGCGAAAACCAGTCCAGATGAAGTTCATAAATGCGTCAAACGAAATGAAATATTGCAACGAGCATTTAAAACTACATTAACTCAAACTGTCTCTAAAGCTACAGGAAGTATATTGAAGTTTAGAACGTCTAATGGAGATACAAAAGATGGTTTGCGTGATGGCGCGGTTGTATTTGATGAAATACATCAATATGAAAGCAATAAAGATGTTCGAGTCCACATTAGTGGCTTAGGGAAAAAGAAAAATCCACGCGAATTTTACATTGGTACAGACGGGTATGTACGAGACGGATTTTTAGATAAGCAAAAAGAAAAAGCAATGAAAGTTTTAAATGGTGAAGCCCGTCCAAATGCTATATTTCCATTCATCTGTAAATTAAATGATGAAAAAGAAGTCGATGATATCGATAATTGGGAAATGGCGAATCCAATGTTATCTCATCCTTTAAGTGAGTATGCTGAAGGATTACTTGAAACGATAAAAGAAGAATACGAGGATTTAGAGGATGATCCAAGCAACCGAGAAGAGTTCATGACAAAACGAATGAACTTGCCGGTTACAAATTTGGAGCGATCTGTTGCGAAATGGTCAGAAATTCTTGCTACAAATCGTCCATTTCCTGATTTATATGCTCAAGAATGCATAGGGGCATTAGACTTTGCAAGTATTCGAGACTTTGCAGCATGTGGTCTTTTATTTAGACAAAATGGTGAATACATTTTTAAAACTCATTCCTTTGTTCGAAAAGAATTTGTTGATATCTATTATGGATATTCTAAAAAAGCGGGTGAGTTTAAAAAACAAAAATTTGCTCCAATAAAAGAATGGGAAGAGCAAGGTTTACTAACAGTTGTGGATGAACCAACTATTAATCCTCAACACATTGTTGATTGGTTTGTAGAAATGAGAGAACAATATGGGGTTAAAAAGATTATAGCTGATAACTTCAGAATGGAAGCAATAAGGCCATTATTAGTAGCAGAGGGGTTTGAAATAGAAGTTATACGAAACCCAAAAGCAATTCATAGTTTATTAGCTCCACGTATTGAAATGGCATTTGCAAATAAACAAATTGTTTTTGATGATAATCCGCTAATGCGTTGGTATACGCAAAATGTATTGGTTGTTATCAAAGCTGATGGAAATAAAATATATGAAAAGAAAGAGCCCGTTCGTCGAAAAACAGATGGGTTTCAGTGTTTCGTTCATGCTCTTTATCGGGCGGATGAGATACAAGAAGCAACTGATTTTGTTATAGGTAACATTAAATTCTAATAAAAGGGGTGATAACCATTGGATGGTTAGGCTCAGTATTTAAAAGAAATAAAGAACTAGAATTTATGCTAGATCTGGATTTGATTGCTGATACAGCAAATAGGCTTCACATGAAACGATTAGCACTTGATACATGCGTATCTTTTCTAGGAAGAACGATTAGTCAATCTGAATTCAGGGTAAGAAACGGTAAAACATTTGAGAAGAATGAACTTTATTATCGACTAAACGTTAGACCGAATAAGAATATGACCGCAAGTACCTTCTGGGAAAGATTTATTCGTAAACTTATTTATGATAATGAATGCTTAGTCATACAAGCTGATGATGGTGATCTACTTATTGCCGATGGATTTCAGCATAACGAATATGCTGTATATGAAGATACTTTCACAGATGTAACAGTAAAAGATTACACGTTTAAGAGAAGTTTTAAACAAAGCGAAGTAATTCACTTAAAGTATCGAAATGATAAATTATCTCCACTTATCGATGGATTATTTGCGGATTACGGAGATTTATTTGGTAGGATATTAAACTCACAGAAGCGTAAAAATCAAGTTCGTGGCACGGTTGATATGGATATGATTGGTGCTAAAACAGAAGAACAAATAGCGAAGTTACAAGAGTTTATAGACAACATGTATAAGTCGATTGGCTCAAAAGATATAGCTATTGTCCCACAACAAAAGGGTATTAATTATAACGAGATATACAACGGTGTTGCGAATGGCCCAAGTGTGGAAGAAATTAATAAAGTAACAAATGGTTTCTTAAATCAAGTAGCTATGGCATTTGGTATTCCAACAGCTCTGATATATGGGGAAATGGCTGATGTAGAAAAGCAAACGAAAAATTATATGCTTTTTACAGTACGGCCATTATTAAAAAAGCTATCTGATGAAGCGAACGTTAAATTCTTTGAAATGAGTGAATATCTTTCGGGACGAAGAATTGAGGTTAAGGCTGTTTCCTATCAAAGTATATTTGATCTTGCGACAAGTATTGATAAACTTATTTCTTCAAGTGCATTTACAGGAAATGAAATTCGATCAGAAGTAGATTATGAAGATTCTGATGATCCAAACCTAAATATCCACCATATTACGAAGAATTATACAAAATTAAATGAATCTGAAGGGGGTGAGAAATAATGGATCATGTGAATATGAATAAGCTTTTGAATTTAAAACGAGATATTCGTTTTGAAGCTAAAGGTGAAAATGAATACAAATTAACTGTTTATGGGTCAATTGGTGGATGGTTTAGTGAAAATAATGCTGAAGCAGTAAGAAGAAAAATTCAAGATGTTAAAGCAGAAAAAATTCACGTTCATATTAATTCGGGTGGAGGTTCCGCGTTCGATGGTGTAGCAATCTGTAATCAGTTAAAGCAGCATAGTGCAGAAATTATAGTTCATATTGATGGTTGGGCGGCTAGTGCCGCATCTGTAATTGCAATGGCAGGAGATAGAATTATTATGCCTAGTAATACTATGATGATGATTCACCAAGCAAGTACCTTTGAATATGGAAATGCAGATCTTTTTGAAAAAACAGCACGAGATTTACGAAAGATTGATTCAGCTTTAGCAGGATCTTATAAGAAACGTTTTGTTGGAACAGATGAAGAATTAAAACAACTTTTAAAAGACGAAACTTGGCTAACAGCAGAGGAAGCGGTTGCTCTTGGTTTAGCTGATGAAATTGCTGATGAAATTGAAATTGATGATACGCAAGAAGATGAAGAAGTAGAAGTAGTAGAAAATTTCAAAGAAGATTTAGTAGCAAAGTACACGAAACAACCAAATAATCAAAATCCAAAAGAGCCTATTCAAAAGCCTGTTAATACAAAACAGAATTTGAGTACGCTCTTTTTAAATTTAGGGGGAAAATAGAATATGGTTATTAAGTTTGATAATTTCGAAGAGAAAAAAATAGCTTTTGCAAAAGCGACACAGGAAGGAACTCCAGAAGAACAAACAGCAGCATTAAATTCTATGATTGGAGCACTTGCTACAGATGTACGAGCAGATATTTTAAATCAAGTGAATGAATCAATGGTAGATCGTTCTATAATGCAATCTCGCGGTGCTAATGTACTAACAAGTGAAGAAATGAAGTTCTTTAATGCTGTTGTTGAAGAGGGTGGTTTTAAATCTACTGAAACTTTACCTAAAACAACACAAGAGAGAATTTTTGATGATTTAGTTCAAGGTCATCCGTTGCTAGATCATATCGGTTTAGAGAATTTAGGAGCCGTGACAGAATTTATTTATGGAGATCCAGAGGGTGCAGCTGTATGGGGACCATTATTTGGTGATATTAAAGGGCAATTAAATGCTACATTCCGAAAAGAATCAATCACTCAACTGAAATTAACAGCATTTATTCCATTAGCAAATGATATGTTGAAGCTTGGTCCAGTATGGGTGGAACGATATGTTCGTACTATGATTACAGAAGCGATGTCAGTAGGTTTAGAACGTGGTTTTGTAGTAGGGACAGGTAAAGAAGAACCTATTGGCTTATTAAAAGATCCTAGCGGAAGTGTAGTGAATGGAGTATATCCAGATAAAAAATCAGCAGGAACTTTAACGTTTGAACCAGGTCGTAAAACAATTAATGAATTAAAAGGCGTAGTTAAATTATTGGCTAAAAAATTAAATCCTGATGGTAAAACAGATGCAGACAGACCTAAAAATATTGCTGGGAAAGTAGTTATGGTAACAAATCCATTCGATACTTTTGACATTCAAGCAAATGCTACAATTCAAAATGCGGCAGGTGTATATGTAACGAGCTTGCCTTTTAATCCAATCCCAACAGAATCTGTATTTGTACCCCAAGGACAAGTGGTGTTCTTTGTTAAAGGGGAGTACATTGCAGCAATGGGTGGAACAGAGCCAATCAAGAAGTATGAAGAAACATTAGCTTTAGAAGATGCAACACTTTATATTGCCAAACAACATGCTACAGGTAAACCAAAGGATAAATATACTTCACAAGTTTATACATTGAAACTTGGAGAAGTAACGCCACCGACACAAGGGTGATGTGAATGGATACAGTAATTTCAAATGAAATATTACAGCAATTCAAAGATAGGATGCGTTTGGGTGATGATGAAGACGATAACCTGAGGCGTATCCTTTTTGCATCCAATGAGGCTTTAATAAAAGACTGTGGATCGTATGACATAAACACAGATGAGACGTTCAAAGAATTAGTATTTGAACGTTCTCGTTATGCTTATAATGATGCACTAGAGTATTTTGCCGAAAACTTTTTGACAGAAATTAATAGTTTTGGCATTCAAAAAGCTTTAGAAGAAATAAAATTGGGCGGTGATTAATATGCGTCCTTTTCAGTATAAAAAGCCACTAAATACAGGTGATTTTAGAAATCGTATTATTATTGAACAACCTGAAGTAATAAAAGATGAATTGAATCAAGAAGTTGAAACAGGTAATTGGCAAGAAGTTAAAAAAGCATGGTCGATGATAAAAACGGTAAAAGGGTCTGAGTATATTGAAGCTTCAGCTTCACAAGCTACTCGGATTTATCGGTTTGTAATTCCTTATACAAAAGGCATTACAGAATTAATGCGAATCAATATGAAAGGTCGTATTTTTGATATTATCGAGCCTCCAATGAATGATGATGAAATGTATCAAACATTGACTATTATCGCAAAGGAGCATACTTGATATGAATGATTTTGCGAGTGATCTTGCTAAAGAATTACAAAGATATGCAAATGTTGTGGAAGAAGAATTGTTGACAGCACAAGAAGAAGTAGCCGATCTTGCTGTAAGTAAATTAAGACAAAGTGGTCCTAAAAAAACAGGTGCTTATCGTAAAGGGTGGCGTAAGAAAAAAGAAGGTAATAGCGTTGTCGTCCACAATACAAAAGGACAATTAACACATCTTTTAGAAAAGGGACATGCGAAAGTTGGTGGCGGACGTGTTCCAGCTCATGTGCATATTCGTCCAGTTGAAGAGTATGTAATTGATGAATTTCCAAGACGTATCGAAAGGGCGGTTCAACAATGACATTAGGTGAACTAACAAAAATTCTTGAGGCTACAGGTTATCCTGTGGTTTATTCGCATTTTACAGCAACGCCAACCACTCCAGTTCCAGCGCCACCTTATATTTGTTTCCTTGTGGATGGTTCAGCCAATCTCATGGCTGATAACAAGGTCTATCACAAAATAAATGATTTAAATATAGAGCTTTATACAACTAAAAAAGATTTAGTTGCAGAAGCCAAGCTTGAACAAGTCCTAGACGATCATGAAATTCCTTATGATTCGTATGGGACTTTTATTGAATCTGAAAAGTTGTATCAAAAAAATTATGAAACGAGGTTGATGTAAATGAATGAAAACAAAGTAGCCTTTGGTTTGAAAAATGTCCATTATGCACTCTTTGATATTAAAGATGGTGTCGTTACATTTAGTACACCAATTCCATTGCCAGGTGCGGTTGAATTAACGTTTGATCCGCGGGGGGATTTAATTGAATTCTACGCGGATGACATGCTTTACTATGCAGCGAGTAACAACCAAGGGTATGACGGAACGTTATCTATTGCGACTATTCCGGAACAATTTGCTGTTGATGCATTAGGTGAGGAATTAGACGAGGAAGATGGCGTGTTAAATGAGTTAGCTGATGCGAAAGGAAAATCATTTGCATTATTATTTGAATTTGATGGTGATGTACGAGCAACGCGCCACGTTATGTTTAACTGTTCAGCAAGTCGCCCAACACTTGCATCTAAAACGAAAACAAATTCAGCGGAGCCAAATACAAATGAACTTAAATTTGTATCAAGTCCTATTGATATTAACGGAAAACGTATGGTTAAAACGAAAACTACAACTAAATCAAAACAAGCGATTTATGATAATTGGTACAAAAAAGTGTATACAAAAGTACCTGCATTACCGAAAGGAGCATAAGTAGATGGAAAAGACAATTTCAATAGATGGAAAACAAGTCAGATTAAAAAGTACAGCAGCAACAGTTAAACGATATAAAGCACAATTCAGACGTAATTTATTTGCAGATATGATGGGATTAGGAGCAATTAGTACATTAACTTCATCAGATGGATCACAACAACCTATCGATACATCTAATCTTGATTTAAGTAAAGTGGATTTTGAGCTTGTTTATGATTTGACCTGGTTATTCGCTAAAACGGCTGATCCAAGTATTCCTGATCCTATAGTTTGGCTTGACGGTTTTGAAGAATTTCCCATTGAAGAAATCATGCCAAACATAATGGAACTAGTTCAAGTCACTATGGGAGCAAAAAAAAAATAAAAGAAAATAATGGAGAGCAAGGGACATTCAGTGATGAAGAATTAACCACTGATTTGTTCCTTGCTCTTTGTTATAAAGCAAAATTAACGCATTGGGACTTAGAAACCATGACAATCGGTGATTGTTTTGATTACATCGCAGAGTTTGCTGAAATGGAGAATCCAGACAAAGAAAAAGTTAGAAAAGCAAACCAAAAAGATTACGATGCATTCTAAGAAATGAGGTGAGAGAATGGCAGGAAGAATTAAAGGGATTACGATAGAAATCGGCGGAAATACTCAACCGTTACAAAATGCTTTAAAAGATGTAAATAAACAAAGTGATGCCTTGGCTAAAGAATTAAAAGATGTTGAACGCCTGTTAAAGTTTGATCCAGGTAATGTGGAAGCATTAGCACAAAAACAAAAATTACTTACACAACAGATTGAAAATACAACGCAAAAGCTAGATAAATTGAAAGCAGCGGAACAACAAGTACAAGCTCAATTTCAAAACGGTAAAATTTCTGAAGAACAATATCGTGCATTCAGGCGTGAAATTGAATTTACAGAAGGGTCACTTAATGGTCTTAAAAATAAGCTAGGAAATATGAAGGCTGAACAAGAGAATGTAGCGAGTTCCACAAGGCAATTAGAAACATTGTTTAGAGCTACAGGAAAAAGCGTTGATGATTTTGCAGGAGCATTAGGAAATCGTCTTGTGAATGCAATTAAAAGCGGAACAGCTACAAGTCGCCAACTAGAACAAGCGATTGGAATTATTGGTCGTGAAGCATTAGGAACTGAAGCAGATATTGAAAAATTACAACGGGCGCTACGATCTGTGGATGCTGGCAATTCAATACAACAAGTGCGAAACGAATTACGAGACTTACAACAAGAAGCCCAAAGGACAGAAAGAGAATTTCAAGAATTAGATATAGGCTTAGAAAACGTACTTGGTGCAATGGTAGCTGGTGGCGGAATTGCCGGGACAATCGAAAAAGCACTTGATATGTCCAAATTAAAAACAAAGATTGATATCACTTTTGATGTCCCAGAGTCTTCGAAGAAATCAGTAGAAGAAGCTGTGAGAGGCGTTACCGCTTATGGCGTTGATGCTGAGGCATCTTTAGAAGGTGTTCGTAGACAATGGACATTAAATAAAAATGCTAGTGATGAGGCGAATGCAGCGATTGTAAAAGGAGCGGCAGTTATTGCTAACTCTTATGAAGGAGTAGATTTTACTGAGTTAATTCAAGAAACAAATGAAGTAGCTGCGGGTATAGGAGTATCAAACGATCAAGCTTTAGCTTTAATGAATTCTCTATTAAAAGCAGGATTTCCACCAGAACAATTAGATACAGTAGCAGAGTACGGAATGCAAATGCATGAAGTTGGGTTCAGTGCTAAAGAAATCCAATATATTTTTGAACAGGGAATAGATACGAAAACTTGGAACATCGATAATCTCAACGATGGGGTTAAAGAGGGGCGATTAAATCTTAAAGGCTTTAGTCAAGAGGTTCCAAAAGCAATGACTGAATTACTAGAAGGTACAGATGTCTCTGCTGAAAAAATGAAAGAGTGGGGAAATGCAGTTGTTAGCGGAGGGGAAGCTGGCTCGAAAGCTATGTCTGAAGTTGCGCAATGGATAGACGGGATTAAGGATAAATCGCTTCAAGATGCTATCTCAATGGAAATCTTTAAAACAAAATGGGAAGACCAAGGGAAAAATTTACTCGCGGTTTATAAAGGCGTAGACAAAGCACAGGATAAGACAAAGCAAAACCAAGATCAATTAAATGAATCTGTTCAAAAGATGGATGCTAATCCAGCTGTGAAATTTCAAAAAGCTATGCAAGATTTACAAGTTGCTCTCGAACCATTGCTAGGCGTTGTCGCCGATGTTATTTCTAAATTCGCTGAATGGATTTCTAACAATCCAGAGTTGGCAGCGACATTAGCAGCAGTAGCAACCGCTATTGGTATAATATCGGGTGCAATCATGGCACTCGCGCCTATAGTTGTAACCGTTATGAGCTTTTTAGAAGTTTCAGCATTGGTAGCAGCTGGGATTGTCGCCATTGTTCCAATTATCATAGCCGCTATTGTTGCTCTAGGTTTTGCTATTTATAAAAACTGGGACGATATCAAAAATTGGACAATAGAAACCTGGAATTCTATTAAAGAATATTTGATAGAACTTTGGGACGGTATGGTTCAATCATCTAGTGAAGCGTGGAATTCATTTTTAGAAACAATGCATGCATTGTTTGATCCAATAGGTCAATTTTTTAATGATTTATGGACAGGCATAGGCGAGATATGTAGTAGTATCTGGAATTCTATTGTTGAATTTTTCTCAGGAGCTTGGGCTTCATTCACAGAAATGATGCATAGTTTCTTTGATCCGATAGGCGAATTCTTCAGTAGCTTGTGGTCTGGAATTGTGGAAACAGCATCTTCCTGGTGGAATTCTTTAGTTACAACAGCATCCGAATTATGGGGAACACTCGTACAAGCTTGGCAAGATACCTGGAATACAATTCTTACTGTTTTAGATCCAATTATTTCATTAATTTCTACCTTGTTAGAAGCAGGGTGGCTATTAATACAAGCGGGGGCGCAAATTGCCTGGGCGGCAATCTGTCAATATATTATTCAACCGATTCAAGAAGCTTACAATGGGGTAAGTGCACAAATCGGCGAAATGGTCACTTGGCTTGGTACACAATGGGAAATCGCAAAAGCGGTGGCACAGGTAGCATGGGGATTATTTAAGCAGTTTATCATTCAACCAGTCGTAGACACTTGGAACTTAGTAAAAGAAAAATTCAGTGATTTAGTTTCATGGCTAAATTCACAATGGGAGACAATAAAATCATATACATCAGCAGCTTGGAATCTGGTAAAACAGTATGTTATCCAACCAGTGCAAGAATTGTGGAATGCAACAAAAGAAAAGTTGAATGATTTAGCAAATTGGATATTAGGAAATTGGGCAAAAATCCAATCTTATACACTTGCAGCATGGCAGTTAGTTTATAAATATGTTATTGATCCGGTTATTTCAGCCTATAATTCTACGAAAGAAAAATTCGGCGAAATGTATAACAGTGCGAAAGAAAAATTTGATGCTATAAAAAATGCAGCACATGAAAAATTCGATGCGGCTAAACGTAACATCATCGATCCAATCAAAGAAGCGGTTGGTAAGGTAGAAGAGTTTATTGGGAAGATTAAGGGATTCTTTAGTGATTTAAAATTAAAAATCCCTAAACCTGAAATGCCACCAATGCCACACTTTAGCTTAGAAACTAGTACAAAAAATGTTTTAGGTAAAGACATTACTTATCCGTCAGGAATTGGCGTGAAATGGAATGCAAAAGGGGGTATTTTTACTCGTCCAACTATTTTCGGAATGAATGGTGGACAACTTCAAGGTGCTGGAGAAGCGGGACGAGAAGCGGTGCTTCCCCTTAATAAGAAGACACTTGGAGATATTGGTGCAGGCATCGTAGCAGCCATGCCTCGAGAACAATTTGCTATGCCAGGAGAAATAAATCAATTAATGAATGATATGAGTCGTATGATGGCTAGCTCTGTCAGTCAATTATCAGGATTAAAGACTGTCATGAGTGGTGTGTATGGGAACATGTCAAATAGCAAACAGGCTATGACAAGCAGTGTATCAAATCAAGTATTTAATAACTCATTTGAATCATCTGACGGTGGAACAATTCCGATGCTTGGCGGTGATTTAGTTGTTGAAGTTCCTGTTGTTATAGAGGGGCGAGATGTGGCGCGTGGTACGTATCGATATACAACCGAGTACCAAGAAAGAGAAAAACAAAGAGACTCAGCCTTTTAGGTTTGGTTTTTTTCTTACGATTAGTCAAGCTATGTTTATTTGGAACATCTGCGTATGAAGGTGCATTATATAGGGTGGAAGTATTTTCATTCCGTAAAATTTACCAGACCTTGGTCGATTGAAGAAGGTTGCGGAAACAGTCGTTCTTCAAATGAATAATGAATTTAAGTAAAAGCACTCCTTAGGGGGTGCTTTTACTTTATAGAAAAATGAGGTGTCAACATGAGTTCTTTTAGATTTAACAAAATGCGTAAAGACTTTATTCAAATTGCGAAAGGATGGAAAAGACCTACTTGGGCACCATTGAAACGAAATTTTCTAAACGTTCCAGGATATCCAGGCGCAAGATTGTTAAACACACAAACAGAAATGCGCGTTTTATCTATTCCGGTAGGAATTATAGTGCCTAATGGATCTAACTTAGAAAAGCTGAAAGAAGAAATTGCAAGTTGGCTAATAACAGATCAACCAACAGAACTTATTTTTGATGTAGAACCAAACAGAACGTATGTAGCAATTGTGGATGATAGCTTTGATCCAGATGAATTTGTAACACTTGGAATAGGAACGCTTAAATTTATTTGTCCAATGCCTTACAAATTAGGACCGATTCGAAACGCAAAAGCAAAACTAGAACCAAATAATATGATTAAAATGGATGCTTTGAATGAGGGAAGTGTATTTTCAGAACCGAAATTCAAGATACAGGTAGAGAATCCGTCCACATTCATCGATATTATAAATAAAAATGGCGATCAACATTTTCGTATAGGATATCCAGTTAAGGTAGATGAAACACCAATAAGTCGATATGAATTGGTTATGCATGATAAGGCAAATTCTCTAGTAGGTTGGACGGAAGTCGGGAAAGATTTTGTTTCTGATTACGGAAGCGTAGCAGGGAAGATGATAGCGGATGGTGCACGTATCATGCCATCTGATTACGGTCAAGGGCAATTTTGGCACGGACCAGCAGTAAAAAGAAGCATTACAGGTGGACCGCTACAAGATTTTACACTTGATGCAATAGTTGAATGCCGAAACTTAAACCCCGCAACTATGGGACGTGTAGAACTTTATTTATTAGATGAAAGCAGCGTTGTGGTCGGAAAAGTAGGTATGTTTGATGCATATAGAGATTCTAGTGAGAATTTTGGTGAAGTTATGGCGGGAAACGGTGACTACAATCATCTGATTATAGCGGAAACTGGTTATTATCGTTCAACTTGGAATGATTTTTATGGACGTCTACACATTGCACGAGTCGGAAATTATTGGCAGGGTGATATTGCTTTAATCGATGAAAAAGGAAATTACCATACAGAAAGATTCGCCCAATGGTGGGACACGGGCAATAGCTTTATGAAAAAGGTGGCTCAGATTGTTGTGCATATATGTTCGTTTAATGATGCACCGTCATTAATTGCAGCCGTGCACGATATTAAAGTGCAAAAAGTAAATAGCAATACAGAACGTCAAATACCTTATATTGTTCAAAAAGGAGATCTTGTAGAAATCGATTCATCGGATGCAAGTATTCGTATTAACGGAGCAGATGCGATAAATATAAAGGATTTTATGAGTGACTATATACGAATTGAAAAAGGAAAGAATGAAATAGAAATATCCCCAAACAACATTGGACAGGTAGATGTCACATATAGGGAGCGTTACAGATGAGTAAAGCAAATAATCTATTACACATTGTGGATTTTAAAACAGAGCAAATTATTGGAGTTTTAAAAGAACAACATTACTGGGATGATAAGCGTCAGTGGGAGCTTAAGAATAATGTAGACAAGCTTGAATTTACTGTATCTGATGGTACAAAAGAATCTGCCAAACTCATGCAACAAAATCTTATTGTTAAACAAACTCGTGATGGTACTTTTGTTTCATACATCATTACAGAAGTAGAACAAGATACAACAGGTCGTCCGAAAAAGGTTTATGCACTTGGTGAACATACAAAACTAAAGAAAGCGACTGTAATTAAACCACAGACCTTACAAGCATCCACAATTAATCAGTCTGTTGACTTTGCTTTGGAAGGGACTGAGTGGAAACGCGGAAATACTGAGTATAGCGGTATACGTACTATTAATATTAAGGATTTTACAAATCCACTTGATCTCTTAAAACAAATTGCATCTACGTTTGAACTTGAGATTCGTTTTAGAATAGAAATACTGGGGTCTTTTATTGTTGGTCGATATGTTGACTTAATAAAAAAGGTTGGACGTGACAACGGAAAAGAATTCTTGTTAGGAAAAGATGTACAAGGCATCCGGCGTATTGAGAATAGTCAAGATGTAGTAACCGCTCTTGTAGGTGTTGGTCCACAAAATAGTGAAACTGGTGAATTCCTCACATTCGAAGAAATAAACAATGGCAAACTTTATGTAGGAAATAACGATGCGTTACAACGTTGGTCGAAAGATGGAAAACATTTATTTGATATTTATTCACCGCAAACGGAAGATCAAGGTATGACGAAACAACGACTCAAACAGTTAACTGAAGCAGAATTAAAGAAGCGAATTGATAGTTCCACTTCATATGAAGTAAATGCAGTAGCACTTGAAGAAGTATTTGGTTTATCTCATGAATCGGTTCGTAAAGGAGATACGGTACGAATAAAAGATACAGGGTTTAGTCCACCACTTTTCTTAGAAGCTAGGTTAATAGCAGCAGATGAATGTGACACTGATCCATCGAAAGATAAATATATCTTTGGTAATTATCGTGAAATTCAAGATACACGAAGCCTGATCGATAGGTTATACGCACAAATCATAGGTAGCTTATCAAATAAAGCATCTAAAGAATTACTAGATATGTTAGATAAAAAGCTTCAAGAAAACGTAAAAGAAACAGAAACCATTCGAAAAGAATCGGAAGCAGCAAAGAAAATCGCTGAACAAGTGGCTGAAAACTTGAAGAATAATACCGTTGATATTATTGAAGGCGTAAATCCACCAACAGAAAACTTAAAGGATAGAAAAACTTTGTGGCAAGATATCAGCAAAGGTAAGCCTGGTATTCTGAAATTGTGGAAGGATGGTAAATGGGATCCTGTTGTTCCTGATGTGGAATCAGTTAAGAAAGAAACATTGGAACAGGTGGGCAAAGATATCGAGACCACAAAAAGTGAATTAAATCAAAAGGTTCAAGAAGCGCAAAAACAAGCAACAGGGCAATTTAATGAAGTGAAAGAAAGCTTACAAGGTGTTAGTCGTACCATTTCTGATGTGCAAAATAAACAGGGCGAAATTGATAAGAAGGTAACGAAGTTTGAGCAGGATTCCAATGGGTTTAAATTATCTATTGAATCGTTAACTAAAAAAGATACTGATATCAGCAATAAATTAAATACAGTCGAGCAGACTGTGGAAGGCACAAAAAAGACAATGTCTGATGTGCAACAAACTGCAAATGATCTGAAGAAAACAACAACTGAAATTAAAGAGCAAGCAGGCAAGATTAGTGAGAAGTTAACAAGTGTAGAAAAGAAATTTGATGAGCAAGAAATAGGAGTGCGTAATTTAATATCAGACACGAAATATTGGGAAACAACACAAGTATCTTCAAATTCAGCGTATGGAATATTTAAATATGACTTAAATTCATTGTTTAGTACATTAGTTGGGCAAACTGTTACTTTCAGTTTCGAAGTGAAAATTATCACGAATGATAACACAGAGGGAAGGGTTCAATTTTATGGTGCTAATGGTTCTCCAAAATATACTTTTGCTCAAAAAGTTTATACAGGCATAAATAAAGATTTTCAAAGGGTTACTTACACTACTAAAATTCAGGAGACTCCTAGTAACGCTGGACAAGCAAGAATAGAGTTTTGGGGAATAGATGCTAAAACAACAAAAATCATTATTCAAAACTTTAAACTTGAAAAGGGGGACAAAGCCACTGGGTGGACACTAGCACCAGAAGATCAAGTAACAAATGATGAATTCACTAAGAAAACAACTGAGATTGAAAAAAGTGTGAATGGAATCAAAGAAACAGTAACGAAAGTAGAAAATAATCAAAGCGGATTTGATAAACGTGTAACAGCAGTAGAAAAAACCGCTGAAGGTATATCTCAAAACGTTAGCAAGTTACAAGAAACACAAACGACACAAGGTAAACAAATTACTGAAACACAATCTACAATCAAACAACATTCTGATGCGCTGAATTTAGCTGTGAAAATGAAAGATGTTGAAGATTATGTTGGTGGAATTGGTAACCAAACGGTTTTACGCAATGTCTTGTGGAAGAACGACACGAAATATTGGCAATTAACTTCAAACGCAGCAAGAGATACACAAGTCACTTATAAGGGATGTAATTCACTTAGTGTTATTACTACAGGTAATGCGAGTAATTTGTATAAAGGAGCATCACACGATTATATAAACGCTGGGCCTGGATGGAATTATGTTTTTTCCGCTTACTTTTATACAGATAACAAAGCAAGTATAGATGCCGGAGCTGCTATCGAGCTTCAATGTTACGATGTAAACAATAAAATGATTAAAAATTACTTGCAAGAAATAACTATTTCACAAGGTACCTGGATTCATACACATGTAGTAGGACTATTAGTCGAAGGCACCAAAAAAGTTAAAGTGCTGTTTTGGGCTCGTAAAAATGGTCGTCTATGGATGGCGCAACCCATGCTGCAAATTGGCGAGAAACCATCATCATTTATGGAAAATCCAGCTGATATTGCTGGTACTGATGAATTAATCGAAGAAATGGGAAAGAAAGTAGCTACGCTAGATTACAATCAGAAAACAACTGAATTAGAGCGTCTTATTTCCGCCAATGCGCAGGGGATTAGTCTTGCTGCAGTAAAAAACGAAGTATATACGAAACAACAGGCTGACGGCAGATATGCGGATAAAGCGTATGTAGAAAAACAAGCGGGACGTATTGATGTAACTGAAAAAGCGATTACTAGTACCGTCCAAAAAGGCGATATTATCTCGGCTATTAACCAGACAGCAGAACAGATTCAAATTGATGTTGCGAAGTTGAAAATCAATGCGGATACAATCGTACAATGGCTAACAGCGAAAGGAATCGACGCTGATGTCATTAAAATCAGTGGTGATAAAGTAACAATTGATAAAAATGGTATTACAGCGAAAATGGCTGACTTCTTTTTTGAAGATGAGCTTGGGCAGAAATTCTCAGTAACACCAAGGAAGAATCTCATTCCAGATCATGACTTTTCACACATTTCTTTTAATACTTTTAATAGTAATTTTTTGAAAATCGAATACAGTCCTACATGGACAATTATGTCTAATCCATATATTGAAAAACCAGTGGTTAACAATTATGAGCCAATGGTTAATCCGATGCGGATAGATTTAGGAAACTGGATTCGATTTACATTATTTGAAGGGGTAAAACCAGGTAAGAAATACACATTGTCGGCTCATTTTAGAGCAACTACCAATGATAATCGTGTAAACATTACAAACAAGCCAATCATGAGAGCGGTATTCGGTAAATATAACGGTGACACTCCCGTGGAGCTTGGACGAGCATCAAAAACTTACGATGCACCAAGCATTCAAACTGGGAAAATAGTAAGATACGCTTTAACCTTCACTGTGCCGAGTAACTATGTAGAAGGAAATGGTTATGTTTATATTGATTTATTTGGCGAGGGGCTCTTAAATAATATGCAAGCAATTGCTGTATCAGGTGTTCAGTTGGTGGAAGGTGACGTTCCTTCCGTTTATAACTGGGATACAACACATGGACAACTCGTAAACGGAACACTGCCTTTTTCTACAATTGCACTTGGTACAAAAGATAATGTTATTTATCACAATCATGTGAACAAATGGAACTATATGAATGCGCCGCTTGAACTCATAAGCAATGGTGAAATGATGGCACTCGTTGGAACTGATCGTGCGGGACTCAGTTTTTATCCCCGTGGCGGTGGAGAACGTAGAAGTTACATCGGTCACATTTATAACAATGAGAATAGATTCCGAATTGAATCAAAAGATCCAATTGCGACGACACAATCGATTGAATGTAATGGGATTAACGTATGTGGTGGATACTTTGGTGCTAATGCAGGTTCTATTCATTATACAAATGGTAGCTTAGGTTTAGGGTGGTATTTCCATGATGGTAGATGGAATTATGTTGATTTCACAAAAATGACTTCTAGAACATAGAGAGGGAGATGGGTATGAATCCAGACAAATTTATGCGTCCCATGCCACCTAATGAACAGTCACCATTCTTAGGTAGAGTAGTTGATTTGAAGAAAGGTGAAAATCAAGTCACCGTTAGCATTCCAAACGATATGCTAGAATTTTGCGGTATCAAGGAAGATACAAAAGTTGAAGTTTGGGGACTTCCTGATGGCACGTTGAATATGCGCATTGCTACTGCATGTGACTTATGCAATAAAGGTGGCAAAGTTTACGAGATTGAGCTTTTTGGTAAAGTAAGTCTTATCTGTGCCGAAGATTATGTAAAGCTAACCGGAAAGAGCCCAGGGGCTTCTGATGAAGTGATAATTGAACATGTGGAAGAAGTAGAAAATAGAATGATAGAAGGAGCGTTATCTGCAGATCAGTATTAACTAAATACATGTAAACAAGTAGGGCAGCCATGAGCTGTTTTTAATTTTAAATAAAATACGGTTTTTATAACAAAGAGGAGCGATTTCGCTGCTCTTTTTATTTTGAAATGAGGTGGTCAAAATGGACAAATGCAAAGAGTGTGAAGAAAACAAAACAAAAATGCAAAACGTTGAGATACGCCTTGCAGTGGTAGAAAGCAAAGTGGCAAAAATCGAGGAAAATATTGAAAAGATACTTAACAATACAAATTGGCTTGTTAAAAGTATTGTTGGTGGTATTATCGCAGCTATTCTTGCCTTCTTATTGAAAGGAGGTGGTATGTAATGTTTGAAATTACAGTAATGATTGGCATTGTAGTAGGTCTTTCGCAAATCGGAAAAACAATTGGATTACAAACAAAATATGTTCCGCTATTGAATGTAACGCTTGGCATTGTGCTAGGCGTTTTATTTTTGGGCGGAGATATCAAAACAAATGTATTTCAAGGAATCATCGTTGGACTGTCAGCAAGCGGATTATTTGATCACACAAAAATTATGAAAAAGGATGTTGATGAAAAATGAAAAAGACATTAAAACATATTTCTTCTGTAGTCTTTGCGGTTATTTTAGTTTTATCTATTGCAACAAGCGCTTTTGCTGATAGAACACTTATTATTCCTGATTTACCTAAACAACCATACCGTTATGGCGTGGGTGCATATGAGGGCGTTGTAGCCCATTCTACAGCAACTCCAGAAGCTCCAGCTATTAACATTCAAAAATATGAGTCTCGTACATGGAGAAACGCATTTGTTCACTATGCAGTCGATTGGAACGAAACAATCCAAATTGCGGATACAAAGTACATTGCTTATGGCGGTGGACCTGCTGCGAATAAGCGCTTTGTCCACGTTGAATTATGTGAAACAGCAGACTATACAAAATTCAAGCGTTCTTATGAAAAGTATGTAAAACTTCTAGCGAAAATTTTGAAAGATAACAAGATATCTGTAGAAAAAGGATTATGGACACATAGCGATGTAACTCATCACCTTGGCGGTACAGACCATGAAGATCCAATTGATTACTTAAAGTCTCATGGTGTTTCAGAAGCTCAATTCAGAGCAGATGTGCAACGCGCATATAATAATGCTAATGTGGATGTTTCTGTTCCTGAGAAGCCATCTAAACCAGCAGAAGTACCAACAGCTGTAACAGACGGTATCGCCTATATTGGAGGTTACAACGTTAACTTACGTAAAGGACCAAGTACAAGCTATTCTAAGATTCGTCAACTAAACAAACCAGAATCTTATATTGTGTGGGCGGAAAAGGATGGCTGGTTAAATCTTGGTGGAAATCAGTGGATTAAGAACGACCCATCTTATGTGAAGTTTAATAAGAAAAGTACAGTGGATTCTTCTATTGTAGGGAAGCGTGTTGTTTCAAAAGTTAACAATCTACGTTTCTACGATGCTCCATCTTGGCAAGATAGAGATGTTGCTGGTATGGTAAATACGGGTGAAGGATTTATAGTTGATACAAAAGTAAGTGTTAATGGTTCGCCACAATATAAAGTACACAATAGCAAAGGTAAAACATACTATGTAACTGCTAATGAATTTTATATAAGTATACATTAATAGAAAGTAAAAAGGGCTACTCGTAATGAGTAGCCCTTTTTTTAGCATCTCTTTATGCATAACGAGAATTATATATCATAGTTACAACTTCAGCTCTTGTTGCAAACTCATTCCCGCGTGTACCATCAAAAATACCAAGTTTCTTTGCACGTCTATCTGACCCGCTGAATCCGGTTGCTGGATTCCATAAATTTTTATATCCGGCCAATGATGATGCCATTGCAGCAGCCTCGCTACGAGTCACCCAGTTTGTCCCTCTAGAACCATCTGAATAACCATGTACAACAACAAAAGCTTGTGCGGAATTAAAATTATAGTCACTATGATATTTGAACTCTTTACGCATCATCATTAACCACATGTCTTGTCGAGTTGCTAGGCTGTCCCTCATATCAGCAGTAATAATTTTATTTTGAAGAGCCCAATTTATCTGTGGGTCTGCCCAATGTGCAGATGCTTCTTTTGGAGCAATTGTTGCGTAGCCTACTGATAGCGTAACAGCTGCAGCAGTAACAACCATAATTTTTTTGATTTTTTTTAACATCTTTTCCATTCCTCCCTATGTGTTTATGACATTTGTTATATTAATACATCTGTTTTTTTAAGTAAATAGATATACTGAGATTTGTGATATTCTTTTAGGAATAATTTGTGAAGCTCACACCAAAGTGGAATGAAAGGTTTAGGGTATGAAGGTAATATATTGCATAACGAGGATTCATTATGTATGTATGTGAAATAACAAGAAAAAGGGAGCTGCTCTATGAGTAGCTCCCTTTTTTATAGTTCTATTTTTATATTTTACCAAGGTGCATTATAAAGCATAGTCACAACTTCAGCTCTTGTTGCAAAGTCATTTCCACGAGTTCCATCAAAGATACCCAATTGCTTTGCACGAAGATCTGAGAAATAGAATCCGTTTTCTGAACTCCACATACTATAATGTCTCATTTGTGATACCATTGCAGCAGCTTCGCTACGTGTGATCCAATTGGTTCCACGAGAACCGTCTGATATGCCATTGTTTATTACATGTCTACGAGCATCGTCATAACTTACATTAACTGCTCCTCCATGGTTATAACGAGTGATCATTAACCACATATCTTGTCGAGTAGCTAGGCTATCTGCCATATAAGCAGTGATAATTCCGTTTCTCATCGCCCAGTTCATTTGGGTATCTGACCAATGCGCTGATGCTTCTTTAGGAGCGACTGTTGCGAAACCAGCAGATAACATAACAGCTGCAGCAGCAACAACCATAATTTTTTTTAGTTTTTTTAACATCTTTTCCATTCCTTCCCTATGTGTTTGTGACAAGTGTTATATTATTATATTAAATTTTAAAAGTAAATAGAATTAATTGAATTTACGATATTCTTTTAGGAATAATTTGTGAAGTTGACAAGAAAAGATGGAACCATATGTGATTTGAATTATAAGTTTGCCAAAATTTGAACCATAATATTGCCAGAAAGCATAGTTTTTAGAGAACATCCTTGTAATATTTGAAACATTAAATTGCCATAAATCTTTTATTAACTTATAAACTTGCCCCAAAAATAGTAGTAGTCCATCTCCAACATTTAAAACCAAATATTTTTTCATTAGAAATACCTTGTACAATAAAAGTTATTGTATTTGTTGTAATTACCATTAACTAGGATAAATATATGTTATTATATATTTGCAATTCACAGAATAATGAGAAAGAAGGGGTTGTTGTGGAAACAAGGATCATAGAAACGGAGAAGAAAATTGATTCAAAAGCTCTTTTGGCTTTGGGTTTATTAATCATTTCAGGGATTGTATATCAACTTTTTTCATTTGTAGGAGGTATACCTGGATTATTAAGAATGATTATTGAAGCTTTATGGAATCTTGTACTATGTGGAATTATTGGATACTATTTTTTAGGGAAAATATCGTTAGAGCAATTTAAACATTTTAATTTTAAGACATTACTTTGGGGTATACCTTTAACAATTGTCGTGGGTATGGGTTCCACCTCAATATTCAACTACATTTTTGAACCAGCAACTCAAAATTCTGTCGCTGGAGTAATAAGTATTTCTATGATTTTATTCCGTGTACCATTTATGTTAATGGGCGAAGAGTTGATTTGCACGAATATAATTATTGCATTACAAAAATTAGGATTGAAATTTGGTACAGCATCAATAATATGTAGTGTTCTGTTTGCTTTGTGGCATATTCCTGCTTATGGTTTCGTGCCAATGCAGTTATTAATAACTATAATCCCAGCTAGATTAGCACTAAATTATATATGGAAAAATTCAAAGAGTGTTTGGGTAAGTTGGATTTGCCACTTTGTCTTTGATATTTTAGGATTTTTGCCAATGCTTTTTAAATAAAAAAATAACTTTACTTATAAGTAACAAACAATAACATAAAACAAAAAAGAACCTTAGGGTTCTTTTTCTTATCCTTATTCAGAACATGTAGGGATAGTACCACAATCGCTATCAAGCTAATAAAATGAAGGTATGCATTTTCACTATTGGGCTCCTATTTTTGGAATCATAAGTTTGCCACGAATAAAAAGAACCATAACTTTGCCAAAGTGGCAAGGTTATGGTTTAAATCACACCATATATAAGAAGTTATTTTTTACAAAAGAATAGTTTGATTAACAAAAATAAGAGCCGTCCTGTTGGGCGGATTTTTTATTTAGCATCAATAATATCGATAAATTTCAACGTTATATTATTGTAAAATGCATCCGTACAAATTATAGATTTATTCAGAGGATCAATATCAACGACGGTTATATAGTTAGTAAGTAAAAAACCACTTTCGTAATATGTAATCATTATTTCTTCTTCAGAAAGCAACGAGCATAACAACATGTTCTCAATCAGTTCTTGTTCATCTTGGGTTAATGTCGGGCGTTCTACTTTCGTCTTTTCTTTAAAAATCTCACGGATACCAGCGAATTGCTCCGGCATCGCAGCAAATGGAGTCCATTTAACCATTCCTCTTCCTTTTGGCATATTAGCGTTGTTCATGCTTTATGTCCCCCTAACAATGTGTTTCTGTATCTTGCTGTTGCACTATTTGTATACGAAATTCCTCGTAATATGCTGTTCTTTCCAAATTTAGTACGTATTTCGTCCATTACTTTAGTTAGTTTCATTTCTTTTTCTCGTTGTACTATGTTATCGAATAGTGAGATTTGTTCTTCGCCTTCATTAATTAAGTTAGTTAAAGAAACATTGATAGATCTAATGGGTTCCCCAGTATAAAATTCGTGTAAAAAATATGTACAAATCTTATAAATATCCATTGTTAAATTTGTTGGTCGGTTCATAGTGTGAGTTTTTCTGAAACCATCAGAATAATTTTTGCTGTAACCAATGGAAAAATGAATAGTTTGAGCTAGTTTGTTTTGTCTTCGCATTCGATAACAAACTTCCTCGATATGCTCCAGCAAAATAATTGGGAATTCCTCTATAGTGTAATCACGCATAAGTATTTGGCTTTTACCAATAGAAGTAGTTGCTGGAACATATTTTTCTGATATACGGCTAAAATCAATGCCGTTGCTATGTAAGTGTAGTTCTTCACCAATAACGCCAAAACTTTGTTTTAAGTATTTAAGTGGGTACTGCGCCAAGTCTCCAATTGAATGTATACCTTTTCGATTTAACTTTGCTTCTGTCTTACCCGAAATTCCCCAAAACTTATTGAGTGGTCGTATTGGCCATAATTTTATGGGTACATCTTCGTACTTCCAGTATGCTATGCAATCTTTCGTTTTCTTCGCTTCCACATCTAACGCTACTTTGCTCATTAAAGGATTAGGACCAATTCCTATCGTGCATTCGATTCGTGTCTTCGCATATATTTCACGTTTGAATTTCAATGCGAATTCATACGGATCGTTAGCAAATAAATGAAGACTATCCGTAATATCCATGAAGAACTCATCGATTGAATATTGGTGAAAATCCTCAACAGGAACATATTGTAGAGCTAGTTTCGTGATGAAGTTGGAGCATTTTATATAGATGCTCATAATTGGATTTACCACAAGAATGTCTTTACGACGAGGTATTTCATACAACCGCGCCATTTTCTTAACACCTAACGCTTTTAATGGTGGCGTTGCAGCCAAAACAATGGAACCACTCCTATTCACATCACCAACTACAGCTAACTTTGTGTGAAGTGGATCTAAGCCCATTTTGATGCAACTGACTGAAGCATAAAAGCTACGAAGATCTACACATAAAACAATTCGGTTCGGCAATATTGAATAGTCATACACCGTTATTCCTCCTTAAAATACAGAACATCTGTTCTTATTATATACGAATATACGTTCTTTAATAAAGAGATTTTTGTAAAAAATAAAAAGCTGACTACAGTTAGTCAGCTACATTGATAATTTTATTTAAAATTAAAATAAACCTTTTGCATACCTAATGTTTTATAAACAAATTTGAAATCATTATTCTTTTTATGCTTCCACAAACTCATTATCGAAATAGAGCTTGTCCACAAAATTAATACAATACCGTAGAATTCATTTATTGTATTAATGAAGAATATGATATACATGCTTGGAAATGAAAATAAATTTACAGTCTGCGAAATGGACATATAATAGAAGGAAAAATACAATATACGATTCTCTTTCTTGGTAGAGTATGTATATACAGGTGAGGAATTTACAATTGATGAGAAGGTAAATATGAATGGTTCAATACGGTTTAAGATACACAATAGCAAAGGAGAAACATATTATATAACGATAAATGAAACTTATGTATATGTATAGTAACTATATATATTACTACAATACAGTATACTCATAGGAGGTAGGTATGTGTTTGATAAAAATGAAATAAAAAAAATAAATGAGGTACTTCAAGCTAATGCGTTAGATCCAAATCTAATTGGCCCTACACTTCCCCCTGTTCCACCATTTACTTTACCAACAGGCCCAACGGGAGCAACAGGTCCAACGGGTCCAACAGGTCCAACAGGTCCAACAGGCCCAACAGGCCCAACAGGTTCAACAGGTCCAACGGGTCCAACAGGTCTAACAGGTCTAACGGGTCCAACAGGTCCAACGGGTCCAACAGGTCTAACAGGTCCAACAGGTCCAACAGGTCCAACAGGTCTAACAGGTTCAACAGGCCCAACAGGAGCAACAGAAGGTTGTCTTTGTGATTGTTGTGTTTTCCCTATGCAGGAAGTTTTACGACAACTTGTCGGACAGACTGTGATTCTTGCCACTATTGCAGACGCACCAAACGTAGCCCCTCTTTTCTTTTTATTCAATATTACTTCTGTGAATGATTTTTTAGTTACAGTTACAGATCCAGTTAGCAACGCAACCTTCGTGGTCAATATTTCTGATGTAATAGGGGTAGGATTTTCACTAACAGTACCACCTCTAACATTACTTCCACCTGCCGATTTAGGGTGCGAATGCGATTGTCGTGAACGACCAATTAGAGAATTACTAGATACACTGATTGGTTCTACAGTGAACCTTTTAGTAAGTAATGGCTCTATGGCAACAGGTTTTAATGTGGAACAAACAGCTCTTGGTATAGTTATAGGTACTTTGCCAATACCTATAAATCCACCTCCACCTACACTCTTTAGATTCGCTATTTCAACTTGTAAAATTACAGCTGTGGATATAACTCCTACGGGGACATAGTTCATTTCTTTCAAGAAGTCCCGTTGCAATTTTTCTAAACTTGAGGAAAAATATATAATAGAAGAAAAATGAAAAATTCATTCGCTTTGTTATCACCCTGTTGGTAACAACCTCATGCGCCTAATGGCCACAAAAAACATATACTTCGTCCCATTCGGCCAAGACGCACCAGAGAAAAAACCGAACTCAATGGTAGCTCGTATGGAGCTACTGGAAGATACAGTATTAGAAGCGCTACAAGGAAAACAATTGCAACCGGTTGTCGTAGAAAAATTCAGATATATGAATTAAAAAACGAAAAAAAACGGACAATTTTCGATGAAACCATCATTCTTACTGTAGAATATGATAAAATTAACGTTATTAAGATTAGAAGGGGTATTGTATACTCCTTCTAATTCTAAGTTATAGAAGGATTGGTATCTAGAAAGGGGCATAGTGATGGAAAAGCAAAAAACTTTTCATGTCGCTGTAGTTGGAGCAACCGGCGCAGTTGGTGAACAAATGTTAAATACTTTAGAGAAACGAGAATTTCCAATCGGGAAATTAACGTTACTTTCATCTAAACGATCTGCAGGTAAGAAACTTGTATTTAAAGGCGAAGAATTTACAGTTCAAGAGGCGACTCCTGAAAGTTTTGAAGGAGTAGATATCGCACTATTTAGTGCTGGTGGATCTGTATCGAAACAATTAGCGCCAGAAGCAGCAAAGCGCGGTGCGATTGTTGTTGATAATACAAGTGCATTCCGTATGACAGAAAACGTGCCACTTGTTGTACCTGAAGTAAATGAAAACGACTTAAAAGAACATAATGGTATTATCGCAAATCCAAACTGTTCTACAATTCAAATGGTAGTAGCTCTTGAGCCAGTTCGTCAGCAATATGGTTTAAAACGAGTAATCGTTTCCACATATCAAGCTGTATCAGGTGCTGGTGCGGCAGCGATTGAAGAACTTCATGAACAATCACAAGCAATCTTAAATGGCGAAGAAGCTAAGGCGAATGTTTTACCTGTATCAGGTGATAAAAAACATTACCAAATTGCTTTTAATGCGATTCCACAGATTGATAAGTTCCAAGATAATGGATTTACATTTGAAGAAATGAAAATGATTAATGAAACGAAAAAAATTATGCATATGCCTGAATTAGAAGTAGCGGCAACATGCGTACGTTTACCAGTTGTATCAGGGCATTCTGAGTCTGTTTACATCGAAGTAGAAAAAGAAGGCGTAACAGTAGCAGAATTAAAGAGCTTACTTGCAAATGCAGAAGGTATTGTTCTGCAAGATAATCCAGAAGAGCAGTTATATCCAATGCCAGCTACTGCAGTAGGTAAAAACGAAGTATTCGTTGGAAGAATCCGTAAAGATTTAAATAACGATAAAGGATTCCATCTTTGGGTCGTATCTGATAACTTATTAAAAGGCGCTGCATGGAATTCTGTTCAAATTGCAGAGCGCTTAGTAAAATTACAATTAGTGTAAACGGCTAAGAGAAGGTGCAAAATATGAAAATAATTGTTCAAAAATTTGGTGGCACATCAGTACGTGATGAAAATGGACGTAAGCATGCGCTTCATCATATAAAAAAATCGTTAGCTGCTGGATATAAAGTAGTTACTGTCGTATCTGCTATGGGTCGTAAAGGTGAACCGTATGCAACGGATACGTTATTAAGTCTTGTAAATCAAGAGGAATCTACTATTTCTAAACGTGAGCAAGATTTATTATTATCATGTGGAGAGTTAATCTCTGCAATTGTTTTCTCTAATATGTTGAATGAGAACGGTATAAAAGCAGCGGCATTAAATGGTGCACAAGCTGGTTTTGTAACAAATGATGACTTTACAAATGCGAAAATCGTAGAAATGAATTGCGATCGTATACATGAAGAATTAGAAAATCTAGATGTAATCGTCGTTACAGGATTCCAAGGGCAAACGAAAAAAGGTGATACGACAACACTTGGACGCGGAGGTAGCGATACTTCAGCTTCAGCATTAGGTGTTGCGCTTCATGCTGAATTTATTGATATCTTCACAGATGTAGAAGGTGTTATGACTGCGGATCCTCGTATTGTAAAAGATGCACGTCATCTTCAAACGGTAACGTATAACGAAATTTGTAATATGGCTTACCAAGGTGCAAAAGTCGTTCATCCACGTGCGGTTGAAATTGCGATGCATGCAAAAGTACCGCTTCGTGTACGTTCTACGTATTCTGATAGCGAAGGTACGCTTATTGCAGCATACGATGGTGCTACAAAAGGGCAGGATGTAGAAGAACGTCCTGTTACAGGTATTGCCCACGTATCAAACGTAACGCAAATTAAAGTACTTGCAAAAGAAACGGCATATGATTTGCAACAACATGTATTTAAAGAAATGGCAAACGAAGGCATTAGTGTTGATTTAATTAACATTTCTCCTACTGGTGTAGCTTACACAGTAAATGATAATGTATCAGCTTGTGCTGTCGAAGTGTTGAAACAACTTGGATATGAGCCAATTGTGACAGAGCATTGTGCCAAAGTATCTATCGTTGGAGCTGGAATGGCAGGAATCCCAGGGGTTACTGCGAAAATCGTTACAGCTTTAGCAGAAAAAGGTATTCAAATTCTGCAATCGGCAGATAGTCATACGACAATTTGGGTTCTTGTAAAAGAAACTGATTTAGTGGAGGCTGTAAATGCATTACATAGTGCGTTTGAGCTTTCAAAAGAAAAGCAACTGGAACAATAAGGAGTGAGACCATGATAGATTTTGGGACAATTGCAACTGCGATGGTAACACCGTTTGATATAAACGGGAATATCGATTTTGCAAAGACAACGAAATTGGTAAATTATTTAATTGATAACGGTACAACAGCAATCGTGGTAGGAGGAACGACAGGTGAATCTCCTACATTAACTTCAGAAGAAAAAGTAGCGTTATATCGCCATGTCGTATCTGTTGTCGATAAAAGGGTGCCCGTAATCGCTGGAACAGGTAGCAATAATACACATGCCTCTGTTGACTTAACTAAAAAGGCAACAGAAGTTGGTGTTGATGCAGTTATGCTAGTAGCGCCGTATTATAACAAACCGAGTCAAGAAGGAATGTATCAGCACTTTAAAACGATTGCTGAAAGCACGCCACTTCCGGTTATGCTATATAACGTTCCAGGACGATCTATTGTACAAATCTCCGTTGATACAGTTGTTCGTTTATCAGAAATAGAAAACATTGTTGCGATTAAAGATGCAGGCGGCGATGTACTAACAATGACAGCAATCATTGAAAAAACAGCGGACGACTTTGCAGTATACAGCGGTGATGACGGTTTAACGTTACCGGCTATGGCGGTTGGAGCAAAAGGTATCGTTTCAGTAGCATCTCATGTTATCGGAAATGAAATGCAAGAAATGATTACAGCATTCCAAGCGGGAGAGTTTAAGAAGGCGCAAAAATTACATCAATTACTTGTAAGAGTAACGGATTCATTATTTATGGCGCCAAGCCCAACGCCAGTAAAAACAGCGTTACAAATGGTTGGATTAGATGTAGGTTCTGTACGTTTACCGCTTCTTCCATTAACAGAAGAAGAAAGAGTAACGTTACAATCTGTAATGCAATCTATTCCTCGTTAATAAGAAATGACCTAGTGTGAAACTAGGTCATTTTTATTTAGATTAAATATACGTGAGTGGTAAAAATAGCATAGTTAACGAGGTGTAATAAGAAGGGGACGGCATAATATTGGTTAGAAATTGATTATAGAGATCATGTGTTTTTAGTGAATAGCGCTTTATGTTTATATACAGAACACACATGTATATTTTTCCATTAATATCTTATATAAGTAGAAAAAATAATAGGTAGTATGTGGAAAAAAACCTCCCACATTACAACCTCAATTTAGCTTCTTATCTAGTCTTTCATATAATTTAACTTGTGTTCTATTTCTTGTATCAGGTATAATATGGCTAAGTAGCTTAGTACGGGTATGCTTAGCAAAATTGGAAGAAATTATAATTTAATTAAATTTTCATATCATATCGAATAAGATATTTGATTTATATAATGAAAGAGAGGTGAAACCTGGTTTAAAAAATATACAAGGACATGATATCGCATAACGGTAAGGACATTCGTCTTGGACGGTGAATATATGGTGGTTGTAGAGTTTCCCCTGGTGTCTCTACAATTTTAGTGAAATCAGTGTTTGCAAGATTTTTAAACCAGGCAACAACATGAAGAGAAAAGAGAATGAGTCTGTTAAAGTATTTGCTCTTGGTGGAGTAGGTGAAATCGGGAAAAACATGTACTGTGTTGAAATTGATTCTGAAATCTTTATTGTAGATGCAGGATTAATGTTCCCAGGAGATGAAATGTTTGGGATTGATATCGTTATTCCTGATATTACATACTTAGTGGAAAATCAAGAGCGAGTAAAAGGTTTATTTATTACTCACGGTCATGAAGATCATATTGGTGGAATTGTTTATGTACTTCGTAAATTATCTATTCCAGTGTATGCAACGAAATTAACGGTAGGACTTATACAAGAAAAACTTGGTGAAGCGGGCATGTTAGGCCGTGTGGACTTAAAAACAATCGATTCAAATTCAACAGTAGAGTTTAATACTACAACAGTGTCATTCTTTGGAACGACACATAGTATTCCGGATTCTGTTGGTGTTTGTTTCCATACATCAAAAGGTGCTGTAGTGTATACAGGAGACTTTAAATTTGATCAAACTCCAATTGGAAATAATGGAGCAGATCTTGGGAAAATGGCACAAATCGGAAATGAAGGCGTACTTTGCTTATTATCTGATAGTACAAACGCTGAGCGTCCAGGCTATACAGGTTCGGAAAAAGAAGTTGGTGTAGAAATTTCTAAAGTGTTCTACGGTGCAGAAGGTCGTATTATCGTTGCTTCATTTGCATCGAACGTACATCGTATTCAACAAGTATTTGACGCGGCTGCCGAAACAGGAAGAAAAGTAGCGGTAGTAGGACGTAGTATGGTGAAAGTAGTAGACATTGCAAGACGTCTTGGTTATTTAGATGTTCCAGAAGGTATGGTTATTTCATTACAAGAAGTAGACAACTTCCCAGAGAAAAAGGTAGCTATTTTAACGACAGGTAGTCAAGGGGAACCGATGGCAGCACTTTCTAGAATGGCGAAGCAAGCTCATAAACAAATTTCAATTCGTAAAGGTGATACTGTTATTATTGCAGCTTCTCCAATTCCGGGGAATGAAATATCTGTATCGAAAATTATTGATTTGTTATTTAGAGCTGGAGCTGAAGTTATTTATTACGGTGAAAGAAAAGTTCACGTTTCAGGTCATGGTAGTCAAGAAGAATTAAAACTAATGTTAAATTTAATGAAACCTAAGTATTTTGTACCCGTACATGGTGAGTTTCGTATGCAAAAAGCACATGCATATTTAGCTGAAGATGTAGGTATTACAAGAGAAAATATTTTTATCGTAGAAAAAGGCGATGTAATTGCTTTTGGTGATAATGAAGCCAACTTAGTTGGTAAAGTGCAAGCTGGTAATGTCTTAATTGATGGATTAGGTGTAGGTGACGTTGGTAATATCGTTCTTCGAGATAGAAAGATGTTATCTCAAGATGGAATATTAGTAGTTGTTGTAACACTTGGTAAAGATGAAAAGAAAATTATCTCTGGTCCAGAAATCATTTCACGTGGTTTTGTATATGTTCGTGAATCAGAAGCATTAATTGAGCGATCTACAGAGATTGTACGCATGATTGTTGAGCAATCAATTAAAGAATATTCAATTGAATGGTCTATGTTAAAACAAAATATTCGTGAATTATTAGGGCAGTTCTTGTACGAAGAGACAAAGAGAAAACCTATGATTTTACCGATTATTATGGAAGTGTAAAAAAGATCACCTTTACGGGTGATCTTTTTTCTTTTTAAACCCTATCGAATGAAATTTATAACTTAAGAAATAATAGTTATATACGAGTGAAAGGGGATGCGATATGACAGAACGTGATCGTTATACAAATGAAGAAAAAGAAGCTGGGCCGAAAGAAGTTCCGAAAGAAGCTTCAATAGTGGAGAAAATTCAACAGCTTGGACAAACGAATGTGCCGCAAATGAATGAATCACGTATTCATTGTTTAACAATCATTGGACAGGTGGAAGGTCATGTTCAGTTGCCACCGCAAAATAAAACAACAAAATATGAGCACATTATCCCTCAAATTGTCGCGATTGAGCAAAATCCGAAAATTGAAGGTTTGCTTTTAATATTAAACACAGTTGGAGGAGACGTTGAAGCAGGGCTAGCGATTTCTGAGATGGTAGCTTCGCTTTCGAAACCGACGGTATCTCTTGTTTTAGGCGGAGGGCATTCGATTGGTGTACCAATTGCAGTTTCGACTGATTATTCATTTATTGCAGAAACAGCGACGATGACGATTCACCCAATTCGTTTAACCGGTCTTGTTATAGGTGTGCCGCAAACATTTGAGTATTTGGATAAAATGCAAGAAAGAGTCATTCGATTTGTGACGAAACATTCGAAAGTAACGGAAGATCGTTTTAAAGAACTTATGTTTGCGAAAGGGAATTTGACCCGAGATATTGGGACGAATGTAATTGGTGGAGATGCAGTGAAGTATGGTCTTATTGATGATGTGGGTGGCATTGGGAGTGCACTTCAAAAACTAAACGAATTAATAGAGGCTCGCGCAGATGATAATGCAGAAGGAACGATGCTACAATGATTCTATATACAATTATGCCAGAGCAACTTGTATACCCTGCCGATTATTCGCAATGTGAAAGTCAAAAAGTTGTAAATATACATGGTGTTGAATTGATGGTTTCTGAAGAGGAACATGGGTGTTATTCTATTGTGCGTGTGTTAAGTACGAATCCATTGCACTACTTAGAGTATGAGCCTGGTCAGAAAATAACCTTTTAGCAAAAAGAAGGATTTTGTTCAGAAGCTATGGTATAATATAAAAAACAAGACGGTTGAGCAGCCATGAGTAGGGGGCTGCTTTCTTCTGTTTATTTAACATTTTACAAGAAGTGTAAAAATAGAAGAGATAAAGACCTGAAAGAATAGAGAAAACAGACATATAAGTAGAGTTTTTTTAGAGGTTGTCCTTATTTATATGTAGAACACGAGGTGAAGAAATGGCAAAACAAAAGCAAAGAGGGACGAAGGCAAAGGCAAGACGTACGATAAAGCCAACTCTATATTATGAAATCGTCGGTTTGGCTCTTTTTGCACTTTCAATCATTACGATTTTACAGCTAGGCGTTGTAGGGAAATCGTTTGTGTTATTTTTTCGCTTCTTCTTTGGTGAGTGGTACATAATTGGTGTGTTAGGTGTAATAGCTTTATCGGTTTCGTTTGTTATAAAACGTGGATGGCCGAACCTTTTAAATAAACGGTTAATCGGTTTTTATTTAATTGTATTGGCGATATTAATGTTCAGTCATATTACATTATTTAACCTTCTTACGAAAGATGGAGCAGTGCAAAATACTTCTGTTATTGTGAGTACGAAAGATAACTTCTTTCTTGAAATGAAAAAAGGGCCAGATAGTGTTCACTTAGGCGGTGGGATGTTTGGTGCGCTCATGTTCGCAACATGTTACTTCTTATTTGATGAAGTAGGAGCCTATATCATTGGAATTATTTTAGTTATTCTTGGAATACTTTGTATAACAAATAAGCATATTGGAGAAGTTCTTGCCCCGGTGGGTAGAATTCTTAGAAGTCAATTTCAAGTTATGCAAGGAGATTATAAAGATTGGCGATCAAAAAGGATTGCTGAACAAACAGAAAAGAAAAAAACAACAAGAAGTTCAAGACACGCACGTGCTGTGGAGCAAGAAGAAGTGATTGAGCCGATGGAAGAGATGCAAATTGATCCCCCCATTATTTCAAATTTCACTGAGAATTATCCTGTAAATGAAGAAGAGGATAAACGGATGGAAGAAGAACATGTAACAGATCCAATTACTTCACCGTTTATTGAAGAAGCTCCACCTATTGAAGAGCCTAAGAAAAAGCGTGGAGAAAAAATTGTGGAATCTTTAGAGGCGGAAACAAGTGCCCCACCGATGCAATTTTCAAATGTTGAAAATAAAGATTATAAGCTTCCTTCGCTTGATATATTAAAGTTCCCAAAAAATAAGCAAGTTACAAATGAAAATGCGGAAATTTATGAAAATGCTCGTAAATTGGAACGTACATTCCAAAGTTTTGGTGTGAAAGCGAAAGTGACAAAAGTACACAGAGGTCCTGCAGTTACGAAGTATGAAGTGTATCCTGATATGGGAGTAAAGGTAAGTAAAATTGTTAGTTTAAGTGATGATTTAGCGCTTGCTTTAGCTGCGAAAGACATTCGTATTGAAGCGCCTATTCCCGGGAAATCAGCTGTGGGGATTGAAGTTCCGAACTCAGAAGTTTCTATGGTAACACTTAGGGAAGTGCTGGACTCTAAGGCTAATAATCATCCAGAAGAGAAGTTGTTAATTGGTCTTGGACGAGATATTACAGGTGAAGCTGTATTGGCCCGTTTAAATAAAATGCCCCATTTACTAGTAGCCGGTGCGACAGGTAGTGGGAAAAGTGTGTGTATTAACGGGATTATAGTTAGTATTTTAATGCGTGCAAAACCGCATGAAGTAAAATTAATGATGATCGATCCGAAAATGGTAGAGTTAAATGTATATAATGGTGTGCCCCATTTGTTAACACCAGTTGTAACTGATCCGAAAAAAGCATCGCAAGCTTTGAAAAAGGTTGTAAGTGAGATGGAACGCCGTTATGAGTTGTTTGCTCATAGTGGTACGCGGAATATTGAAGGGTATAACGATTATATTAAAGCGCATAATAATCAATCGGAAGCGAAACAACCTGAATTACCGTATATTGTAGTAATTGTGGATGAGTTAGCAGATTTAATGATGGTTGCTTCGTCGGATGTAGAGGATGCGATAATGCGCTTGGCACAAATGGCTCGTGCGGCTGGTATTCATTTAATTATTGCAACGCAGCGCCCATCGGTTGACGTTATTACAGGTGTTATTAAAGCGAATATTCCATCACGTATTGCATTCGCTGTATCTTCTCAAACGGATTCTCGTACAATTCTTGATGGTGGTGGCGCAGAGAAGCTGCTAGGTCGTGGAGATATGCTATTTATACCAATTGGTGCATCAAAGCCTGTTCGTGTACAAGGTGCATTTTTATCAGATGATGAAGTTGAGAGAGTTGTAGAATATGTTATTGGACAGCAAAAAGCACAATATCAAGAGGATATGATTCCACAAGATGTCCCTGAGACAAAGCAGCAAGTTGAAGATGAATTATACGATGAAGCAGTTCAGCTCGTAGTGGAAATGCAAACAGCGTCTGTTTCTATGTTGCAACGTAGGTTTAGAGTAGGTTATACGCGAGCTGCTCGTCTAATTGATGCAATGGAAATGAACGGTGTAGTAGGTCCATATGAGGGTAGTAAACCGAGAGAAGTGCTCATTAATGATGTACAAGAAAAAAGTTCTTAAAAAAAGCCTAATTGTTTTTGCAATTAGGCTTTTTTATATACTGTTTTTGTTATATACTATATTCAACAAGAAAGAAAGGGCTTACATTCAAGTCGATTCTTTAGAATACGAATGCTATGAGTGTGCCTTTTTATAAATGTTCGATATTCATTGTAGAAAAATGTTAAATTTTGTTGACACGTATGAGAGCAAGTGGTAAGATTACTTCGAAAAGAATCACTGCCTCATATAATCTTGGAGATAAGGTCCATAAGTTTCTACCTGGCAACCATGAATTGCTAGACTATGAGGGGAAAAGTGTGTAACAAAGGATGTAAGGGATCTTTGTGCCGAACTTTTTCTCGAAAAGAGGAATGTTTATGGTGCAAAGTTTTTTTTATGCAGTAAAGAGTGAAAATTTTATCTAAAAAAATTATTAATATTTATTCGACAATTGTGTTTATTTATAGTGATTAGTCATGTTTACTATGTTGTAAGTTGAAAAAAGAGAAAAGAAGTCTTACATCAGAGGTCGAATAATTGAAATGCGGGGGAGTCTTATGTCAGTAAAATCCGATAGTCGTCACCTATATTTACGGGTGATTGATCACATCAAAGAAAAAATTAAAGATGGGGCTTACAAAGAAAGACAAAAGCTGCCATCAGAGTTTGATTTAGCGAAAGAACTTGGCGTAAGTAGAGCTACTTTAAGGGAAGCATTGCGTATTTTAGAAGAAGAAAATGTTGTCATTCGTAGACATGGTGTAGGGACGTTTGTAAATGCAAAGCCATTATTTTCTTCTGGAATAGAACAACTTTCTAGTATTACAGATATGATTTCTAGTGTGGGGAAAACACCAGGAACAATCTTTTTATCATCATCTACAACAACTTTAACCGAAGAAGAAAAAGAGAAGTTTAATAGTGAAGATGGTTTTAATGCAGTGATGATTGAGCGTGTGCGTACAGCGGATGGGGAACCTGTTGTATATTGCATTGATAAACTTGCAAAAGAAATATTGCCGGATTTATCGGGCTACAATGAAGAATCATTACTTACAGTGATACATAATAACACGCATAAGCGCATAACGTATGCGGTTGCTCATATTGAGCCGATTGGTTACCATCCGAAAATCTCACCGATTTTAGAATGTGAGCCTGAAACAGCACTGCTTGTATTAAAACAAATGCACTATGATCAAAATGATGAGCCAATCTTATATTCTATTAATTACTTTAGAGCTGATAAGTTTAGCTTCCACGTATTAAGAAAACGTATGTAAGTAAGTTCCTTTTTAGGGAGGTGACAGCAAGAAGTAAGGGACAGCAGCGTAAGAAGAAATATATATATATCATTTTAGGAGGGGTTTCTAGTATGAAGAAAAAAGCAGGTCTTTTATTATCATTAACATTAGCAGCAAGTACAGTTTTAGGTGCATGTGGTAACTCGGATAAAGCGAGCAGTGACAAGAAAGACAGTAAAGACAATAAAGATTTCAAAGTCGGTATGGTAACAGATGTTGGAGGCGTTGATGATAAATCATTCAACCAATCTTCTTGGGAAGGGCTAAAAAAGTTTGGTAAAGATAACGATTTAAAGGAAAAGACAAATTATCGTTACCTACAGTCTGAAAAAGAAGCAGATTATATTCCGAACTTAAAGAAATTTTCAAAAGATAAGTATGATTTATCTTTCGGAATTGGTTATAAATTAGAAGGTGCAATTAAAGAAGTAGCAAAAGAATCTCCAAAACAACAATTCGCAATCGTTGATACTGTTGTAGATGCACCAAACGTAACAAGCATTACATTTAAAGATCATGAAGGCTCATTCCTTGTAGGTGCGGTAGCAGCTATGTCAACGAAATCGAATAAAGTAGGATTTGTTGGTGGAATGAAGAGTGATTTAATTAGTAAATTCGAAAATGGATTTAAAGCTGGTGCAAAGGCAGTAAATCCAAATATTGAAATCGTATCTGAATATGCAGAAGCATTTGATAAACCTGAAAAAGGTACAGTTCTTGCTTCAGCAATGTATGGTCAAGGCGTAGATGTAATTTATCATGCTGCTGGTGGTACAGGTAATGGTGTATTCACTGAAGCGAAAAACCGTAAGAAAAAAGGTGAAAACGTTTGGGTAATCGGTGTTGACCGTGACCAAAACCAAGAAGGTATGCCTGAAAACGTAACATTAACTTCAATGGTAAAACGTGTAGATATCGCTGTTGAAAAAGTAGCACAAGAAGCGAAAGACGGTAAATTAAAAGGCGGTAAAATAGAAGCGTTTGGCTTAAAAGATGACGGCGTTGGTATTGCAAAAACAACTGACAACGTGAAAAAAGTTAACCCTGAAATTTTAACAAAAGTAGAAGAGTTTGAAAAGAAAATTACAGATGGTGCAATTAAAGTACCAGCTACAGATAAAGAGTATAAAGAATATGAAGCTTCTCTAAAAAAATAAATAGAGAAATAGCAAAGGTTAGTTCATAGAACTAACCTTTGTATGTATAAAACTTCCGAATTGCTTAATAAGTTAATAGTGTAATAGGGGAATGTTCCCTGTTAAAAGGAGGAACACAATGGAATACGTAATTGAGATGAATAACATTACGAAAGTATTCCCAGGCATTGTAGCGAATGATGATATTACGCTGCAAGTAAAGCAGGGAGAAATACATGCTTTACTTGGAGAAAATGGTGCAGGGAAATCCACATTGATGAATGTACTATTTGGTTTGTACCAGCCAGAACAAGGTGAAATTAAAATTAAAGGAAAAACTGTAAAGATTACAAATCCGAATATAGCAAATGACCTTGGTATTGGAATGGTACATCAGCACTTTATGCTTGTTCATAATTTTACAGTTACAGAGAATATTATTCTCGGAAACGAACCGAAGAAAAAAGGGAAAATTGCTGTTGAGGAAGCTGCTAAAGAAATTCAAAAACTGTCTGAACAATACGGTTTAGCTGTAGATCCATATGCGAAAATACAAGATATTTCTGTCGGTATGCAACAGCGTGTTGAGATTTTAAAAACACTTTACCGCGGGGCAGAAATTTTAATATTTGATGAACCGACAGCTGTGTTAACACCACAAGAAATTCATGAGCTAATTCAAATTATGAAAAAGCTTGTGCAAGAAGGGAAATCTATTGTTCTTATTACACATAAGTTGAAAGAAATTATGGAAGTTTGCGATCGTTGTACGATTATTCGTAAAGGAAAAGGGATTGGAACGGTTGACGTTGCAAATACGGATGAAAATAAACTTGCAGAATTAATGGTCGGACGTCAAGTGAATTTTAAAACAGAAAAAATAGACGCGAAGCCAAAAGAAGAGGTACTTTCAATTGCAAACCTTGTTGTTCACGATGCACGTCAACTACCTGCTGTAAAAGGCCTTGACTTAACTGTTCGTGCGGGGGAAATTGTTGGTATTGCAGGAATTGATGGAAACGGACAAAGTGAATTAATAGAAGCAATTACTGGTTTACGAAAAGTTGAGTCAGGTTCTATTGCAATTAAAGGGAAAGAAATAACAAATTGGCCTGTTAGAAAAATAACAGAAGAAGGAATTGGTCATATTCCAGAAGATCGTCATAAACACGGACTCGTTCTTGATTTTTCTGTTAGAGATAATATAGTTTTGCAAACGTACTATAAAAATCCGTTTTCAAAGAAAGGGATTTTAAATTTCAGCAAAATTACAGAAAAAGCAAAGGCACTTATTGAACAGTTTGATGTACGTACACCTAGTGAGCAAACGTTAGCTCGTGCACTATCTGGGGGAAATCAGCAAAAGGCAATTATTGCACGTGAAGTAGACCGTGATCCAGATTTATTAATTGCAGCACAGCCGACACGTGGTTTAGATGTAGGGGCAATTGAATTTATTCATAAGAGATTAATAGAGCAAAGAGATAAAGGAAAAGGTGTATTACTTTTATCACTAGAGTTAGAGGAAATTTTAAATGTTAGCGATCGAATTGCTGTTATTTATGAAGGAACAATTGTAGCAATAGTTGATGCGAAAGAAACGAATGAACAACAGCTTGGATTGTTAATGGCTGGAGGAACAAAGAAGGAGCAGGTGGGTACAAATGGCTAAAAAACTTTTAACAGAACGAACGATAAATATTTTAGTCCCAGTACTATCCGTTATTTTTGGCTTACTTGTAGGAGCGATTGTAATGCTAGTTAGTGGCTATGACCCAATTGTTGGTTATAGTGCACTTTGGACAGGCATGTTCGGCAGTCCAAGTGCGATTGGTGAAACACTTCGTACAATGATACCGCTTATTCTTGCTGGTTTATCGGTGGCGTTTGCATTTCGTACAGGTTTATTTAATATCGGGGTAGAGGGTCAATTGTTAGTTGGTTGGCTTGCAGCGGTTTGGTTCGGTTATGCAGTCTCGCTACCAGCTGTTCTTCACATTCCATTATCTATTTTATTCGCAGCGTTAGTAGGCGGAATCTGGGGTTTCATCCCTGGATATTTAAAGGGAAAGTTTCAAGTTAATGAAGTTATTGTAACAATTATGATGAACTATATCGCGTTATATGTAACATATGATATTATTAAGCGCTTTTTACACGAGGGTAATGATAAAACGTACGACATTAAAGAGAGTGCGTCATTATCTTCAGACTGGCTTGCATCCATTACTGACGGTTCACGCCTTCACTGGGGAATTATTGTAGCAATTTTAATCGCTATTTTAATGTGGTTCTTATTAGATCGAACAACTTTAGGTTATGAATTAAAGTCAGTAGGATTTAATCAACATGCTTCTCAATATGCAGGGATGAAAGTTTCTCGTAATGTAGTATTTTCCATGACAATTGCTGGTGCGTTCGCAGGGATTGGTGGAGCGATGGAAGGATTAGGAACATTCCAAAGCATGACAGCGATGTCCTCCTTTACAGGGGTAGGGTTTGACGGGATTGCCGTAGCCTTACTTGGAGGAAATAATCCGTTTGGTATTATCCTTTCAGCTTTATTATTTGGTGGTTTGAAAAGTGCTTCCCCTCAAATGAACTTTGAGGCAGATGTGCCATCAGAGCTTATAAACGTAATTATTGCATGTATCATCTTCTTTGTTGCATGTAGTTATGTGTTAAGATGGGCGCTTACACGCATGAGCAAGGAGGGGAAATAAATGAGCTTTTTAGATATATTAGCCATTCTTGTGACGGGTACGTTATATACATCGGCACCTATAATTTTCACAGCACTAGGTGGTGTATTTAGTGAACGATCGGGTGTTGTAAATATCGGATTAGAAGGACTAATGCTATTTGGTGCATTTATTGGAGTTGTTACAAACTTATTAATGGGTGATACTTGGGGAACGATGACTCCGTGGATTGCGTTATTGTTTGCGGCAATTGGTAGTGGTTTATTTGCATTACTTCATGCAGTAGCATCTATTACATTCCGAGCGGATCAAGTTGTAAGTGGTGTAGCAATTAACTTCTTATCTCTTGGTTTAACAGTATTTGCAATTAAGAAGATCTTTGATAAAGGGCAGACTGACTTTATTCAGTACCGTATTGAAAAGATTGATATTCCAGGTCTTTCGGATATTCCGGTTATAGGGAAAATATTCTTTTCAAATGTACCAATAACGTCGTATATTGCGATTATTTTAGCATTTGTTGTTTGGTATGTTATTTATAAAACACCGTTTGGTCTTCGATTGCGTGCTGTTGGTGAACACCCAATGGCAGCGGATACGATGGGGATTAACGTATATAAAATGCGCTATATCGGCGTTTGTATATCAGGGGTGTTTGCCGGAATTGGTGGGGCGATTTTTGCAATGTCCATTTCTAATAACTTCTCAGGGGCAACTATTACAGGACAAGGTTTCTTAGCTTTAGCTGCTATGATCTTTGGGAAGTGGAATCCGCTAGGCGCACTGGGTGCAGCTCTATTCTTTGGTTTTGCTCAGTCTCTTAGTGTAACGGGTGGAACAATTCCTGTATTAGACCAGATTCCAAGTGTTTTATTAACGATATTACCGTATGTATTCACAATATTAGCACTTGTCGGTTTTGTAGGTCGTTCTGAAGCTCCGAAAGCATTAGGAACTCCTTATGAAAAAGGAAAACGATAAGTAATTTGTAAGTAGAAAAAAGCTCGCACATTAGTGTGAGCTTTTTTACATAGAATATATGTAATACGAAATTTTACTATGTTCCTTACATATTATAGTTTTTAGAAAAAGTCATTTGTAAGCATAATAAGGAAGAAAAATTGGTTTTTTATTTCTAAAAACTGTATATTGAAGAGGAATATTCCTATATACGTAAAGGAGGGCTATAAATGAAACTAATGGAACAACAATTACATGAGTTAGGTGGTTTGCGAGTACATATTATTCCGACTGATAAATATAAAACAAATACCTTTGTATTTCGTTTTAAAGCACCTTTAAATGAGGAGACGGTGACAGAGCGTGCCCTATTGCCATACGTATTGCAAAGTGCGACAGAAAAACTTCCTTCTGTAATTCGTCTACGTCAATATTTAGAAGAATTATACGGATCTTCTTTGGGAGTAGATGTAAGTAAAAAAGGGGAAGACCATATCATCTCCATTTATGTAGACATTGCAAATGAAGTATATTTACACGATGCACCACCGTTATTTGAAAAAGCGCTTTCTATGTTATCGGATATTGTTTTACATCCAGCAACAGAGGGGAATAGTTTCCTACCTTCTATTGTAGAAAGTGAAAAAAGAGCGCTTTTGCAGAGAATTGAAGCTACTTATGATGATAAAATGCGCTATGCAAATGAGCGTTTAATCGAAGAAATGTGCAAAGTAGAACCGTATCGATTAAGTGCAAATGGAAAAAAAGAGAGTGTTACTTCTATTACAAATGAAAGTCTGTATCAATATTATCAAAAGGTGTTAGCGGAAGATGAAATGGATCTATATATTATTGGTGATATTTCAGAAAACGCAGTTGATCTTGTAAGTAAGTATTTTTCTATTACAGCGCGTCCTGTGAGAGAAAGAAATGTACTCCTTCATAAGCGAAATAATGAAGAAAAAGAAGTTGTTGAAAAACAAGAATTAAAACAAAGTAAATTACACATTGGTTATCGTACGTTTGTCACATATAAAGATGAAGATTATTTCGCACTGCAATTGTTCAATGGGCTATTTGGAGGTTTTTCTCATTCGAAGTTATTCGTAAATGTCCGTGAAAAGAATAGTTTAGCGTACTATGCAGCATCAAGATTTGAAAGTCATAAAGGCTTGTTGTTTGTTATGTCAGGGATTGAAGCAAAAAATTATGAAAAAGCAGTTGAAATTATTAAAGAACAAATGCTTGCGATGCAAAATGGTGATTTTTCTGAAGAAGAGATGCATCAAACGAAAAGTGTCATTCAAAATCAAATATTAGAAGCAATTGATACGCCACGTGGATTTGTGGAAATGCTATATCATGGTATTATTTCAGATCGTACACGTCCAGTTGAAGAATGGTTAACAGGTATAGAAAGTGTGACGAAAGAAGAGATTGTGAAAGTTGCTAAAAATATTGAACTAGATACAATTTACTTTTTACAAGGAACGGAGGGAGAATAAATGGAGAAGATTGTTTATGAGCAATTAAAAGAGACGCTCTATTATGAAAAACTTCCGAATGGATTAGATGTATATGTTTTACCGAAGCAAGGATTTAATAAAACATTTGCAACGTTTACGACAAAGTATGGTTCTATGGATAATACATTCGTACCATTAGGTAAAGAAGAAATGATTCGTGTACCTGACGGAATTGCGCATTTTCTTGAGCATAAATTATTTGAAAAAGAAGATCACGATGCTTTTCAATTGTTTAGTAAACAAGGAGCATCGGCAAATGCTTTCACATCCTTTACAAGAACAGCTTATCTTTTTTCATGCACATCAAATGTAGAACAAAATTTAAATACGTTGTTAAATTTCGTACAAGAGCCTTACTTCTCTGAAAAAACTGTTGAAAAAGAAAAGGGGATTATCGGACAGGAAATTCAAATGTATCAAGATAATCCAGATTGGCGCTTATACTTTGGATTAATTGATAGCTTGTTTGTAAAGCACCCCATTAAAATTGATATTGCAGGGACAATCGAGTCTATTAGTAAAATTACGAAAGACCTATTATATGAATGCTACGAAACATTTTATCATCCGAGCAATATGTTACTATTTGTTGTTGGTGCAATTGATCCAGAGGAAACAATGGACTTAGTGCGTGAAAATCAAGCGAAAAAAGATTATAAAAATCAGCCGGAAATTGTACGTTCATTTGAAGATGAACCAAATGAGGTAAATGAAAAGAAGAAAATCATTTCAATGCCTGTACAAACACCGAAATGTTTAGTCGGTATTAAAGCGACAAATTTAAAAGAAAAAGGGAAAGCTCTTTTAAAACAAGAAATCGCGCTTACGTTACTTTTAGATTATTTATTTGGAAAAAGCTCCGTTCATTATGAATCGTTATATAATGAAGGGCTTATTGATGATTCGTTCTCGTATGATTATACGGAAGAGAATAACTTCGGTTTTGCAATGGTTGGCGGTGATACGAAGCAACCGGATGAATTGGAAAAGCGTTTGAAAGATATTTTATTAAACACAAATTATGATCAATTAGATGGGGCAGCATTAGAACGAGTAAAGAAAAAGAAAATTGGTGGCTTTTTACGCTCGTTGAATTCACCGGAATATATTGCAAATCAATTTACGCGATATGCGTTTAATGAATCTAGCTTGTTTGATGCATTGACTGAATTAGAAAGTCTAACTGTTCAAGATTTACAAGAAGTAGCGAAATTATTATTATCAGAAGAAAAAATGAGCGTTTGTCAAGTTTTACCGAAAAAATAAAATTTAAAAGATACCCTCATCTTATCATTGATAAATTGTAAGATGAGGGTATTATTTAGTTATATGAAAAATGAGCTTGTAGAGATAAGAGAGGGTAATTATGAAAAAGTATGCATTAGTAACTGGAGGGAGCGGAGGGATTGGCTCTGCTATTTCAAAACAATTAATTCAAGATGGATATACTGTATATGTTCATTACAATAACAGTGAAGAGAAGGTAAATGAGTTACAGAAGGAATGGGGTGAAGTAATTCCTGTTCAAGCGGATTTAGCTTCTAATGATGGGGCAGAGCAGTTGTGGGGACAAATTGAACATCCTATTGATGTTATCGTATACGCAGCTGGAAAGAGTATCTTTGGATTAGTGACAGATGTAACAAATGGTGAGTTGAATTATATGGTAGAACTTCAAGTTAAGAGTGTATATAAATTACTATCAATGGCACTTCCACCTATGATTGGGCGGAGAAGTGGAAATATTGTAGTTGTTTCATCTATATGGGGGCAAATAGGGGCTTCTTGTGAAGTGTTATATTCAATGGTAAAGGGAGCACAAAATTCATATGTGAAAGCTTTAGCAAAAGAGGTTTCTTTAAGTGGATTGCGTGTGAATGCAGTAGCACCAGGTGCAATTGAAACGGAAATGTTAAGTGTCTTTTCTGAAGAAGATAAGATTGGCATTGCTGAAGAGATACCATTAGGCAGAATAGGTTTACCAGAAGAGGTAGCAAAGACAGTTTCATTTCTCGTATCACCAGGAGCATCTTACATAACTGGACAAATTATCGGTGTGAATGGTGGCTGGCATTGTTAAAAAATTCTTACATAAAAAATGAAAAGTTGCACAAATTAAGCATGATTTTATTACTCAATAGTGAGGTGCTTAATTATGTCAGTGTTAGATAATTTTGATCAGTGGAAGAGCTTTTTAGGAGAACGTTTAGAACAAGCGGAAGGAAAAGGGCTTAATAATGGTGCCGTATCAGATATGGCATTTCGTGTTGGCGATTATTTAGCAAATGAAGTAGAAGCGCGTAACGATCAAGAAAAATTATTGTCTGAGCTTTGGAAAGTTGCTGATGAACAAGAGCAGCATACAATCGCAAATTTAATGGTTAAGTTTGTACAACATAAGTAAAAGTAGAGAGGAGAATCTCCTCTCTACTTTTTTTGTATAATAATTACACGGGAGAGATTATACATTTAGCTTCCCTATTAAGGTGAAATCATATAATATAGTACGTAGGTGTAAAGTAAGCAAGGGGAGTGATCTTGGATGATTGAATGGTATTTTGAATATGAAATACATAAAAACCGACCTGGCTTGCTTGGTGACGTTTCTTCGTTAATCGGTATGCTCGGCATTAATATTGTCACAATTAATGGTGTTGATAATGCACGACGTGGGTTACTCCTTATGTGTGATAATCAAGAGCAGATCTCTAGACTTGAATCAATTTTAAATACGATGGATAACATAACGGTAACGAAATATCGTCCGCCAAAGCTAAGGGATAAACTAGCGGTTAGACATGGTAGGTACATACAACGAGATGCAGATGACAAGAAAACATTTCGTTTTGTGCGTGATGAACTAGGATTACTTGTAGACTTTATGGCGGAAATCATGAAAAAAGAAGGCCATAAACTAATTGGGATACGAGGAATGCCTCGTGTCGGAAAAACAGAATCCATTGTTGCCGCAAGTGTTTGTGCAAATAAACGATGGTTATTTGTATCATCTACTCTCATTAAACAAACTGTTCGTAGTCAATTGATTGAAGATGAGTATAGCGATGACAATATTTTCATCCTAGATGGAATTGTGTCAACAAAGCGTGCCAATGAAAGGCATTGGCAACTCGTTCGTGAAATTATGAGATTGCCTGCAACGAAAGTTGTGGAACATCCTGATGTATTTGTGAGTCAGTCAGAATACACATTGGATGATTTTGATTATATTATCGAGTTACGTAACGATTATGATGAAGAAATTCAATATAATTTAGTAGATGAAATTGAGCAAGGTACGCAAAATAATTTCTCTATGTTCGACTTTTAAAGAAATATTGAGGTGTTAGTAGTGACAGAATTAGGACAAAAGCTGAAAGAAGCAAGAGAAGCAAAAGGCTTGTCTATTGATCAGCTGCATGAGATTACAAAAATTCAAAAACGCCATTTAGTAGCGATTGAAGAAGGCAATTATGACGTATTGCCAGGAGCTTTTTATGCACGTGCATTCATTAAACAATACGCGGATGCGGCTGGATTAAATGGAGAGGAACTGCTTGTAGAATATCAGAGTACGATACCACAATCTGAAAATCGTGATGTTCCACAAGTATCAACTGGACAAAAAACACAAGAAACAATGCAAAAATCTTCATCATTGCCAATGGCAGATCATATGCCGAAAATCTTAATTGCATTGTTAGTAATCGCATTTGGAGTCGTAGTTTGGTTTGTTATTCAAGCACTGACTGGTAAAGATGACGGACGAGTTCCGGCTACTCAAAGTGAGAAAATTGAAGTTAAAAAAGCAGAAAATTCTCCGCTAGATACGAAGAAAGATGAAGCGAAAGCGGAAGAACCAAAGAAAGAAGAGCCAAAAAAAGAAGAGCCAAAAAAAGAAGAGCCAAAGAAAGAGGAACCAACTGGACAACAAGAAGTAAAAGTAGTTGGAACAAGTGGTAAGGTATCTACTTTGGAAATTCATAATAATAAAACATTAGAACTGGAAATTTCAGCGAAGGGTACAAGTTATGTAGATGTTAAGGACGATGCGGGTAATGAAATTCTAAACACTACAGTACAAAGTGGTCAAACAGAAAAACGAGATTTATCAACAGCAAAAGAAGTGCGACTTAATATTGGAAATGCAACGAATGTTGAAGTTAAACTGAATGGCCAAGTGGTCGCTTACCCATTGGATCCAGAAAAAGAACTTCACCAAAGATTGGTGATAAAAAACCAAGGGGTAGAGCAACCTGCACAATAACAGTCATCGCTTCGATGACTTTTTTCAATGAACAAATGTTTTTGATATGATGGAGGAATAGCTGTGAATTTACCAAATAAAATTACAATATCTAGAATCTTCTTAATCCCAGTTTTTATGGTAATTATGTTAGCACCCTTTGATTGGGGTTCATACACAATTGGTGATGTAGATCTACCAATTCAACACTTAGTAGGGGCGCTTATCTTTATTATTGCCTCAGCTACAGATTGGATTGATGGACATTACGCAAGAAAGTATAATCTTGTAACAAACTTAGGGAAATTCCTTGACCCGTTAGCAGATAAATTACTTGTTTCGGCAGCACTTATCACATTAGTCGAGATGGGATCTGTACCAGCTTGGATCGTTATAGTAATTATAAGCCGTGAGTTTGCTGTGACAGGTTTACGACTTGTACTTGCTGGAACAGGGGAAGTCGTTGCAGCGAATCAATTAGGGAAAATTAAAACATGGACACAAATTATCGCGATTGCGGCATACTTATTACACGATGTACCTTTAAATTTAATCCATATTCCAGTTGCTGATATCTTTATATGGATTGCATTAATTTTTACTGTTATTTCAGGATGGGATTATTTCTGGAAAAATAGAGCTGCTTTTGTAAACTCAAAATAGAAGTTTATGGGGGAATTGGGATGAATGCTGAAATTATTGCGGTTGGAACGGAATTATTACTTGGACAAATTGCAAATACAAACGCCCAGTTTTTATCTGAAAAGTTAGCTTCAATTGGCATTAATGTGTACTACCATACTGTAGTTGGAGATAATAACAAACGATTACAGCAGGCGATTGAAGTTGCAGAAGAACGTGCGGATATGCTTATTTTTACAGGTGGATTAGGCCCGACAAAAGATGATTTGACGAAGGAAACAATTGCGTCTAGCTTAGGGGAAGAGCTTGTATATGACGAAAATGCATTAGCATTAATAAGCGATTATTTTAAGCGTACAGGTCGTGAGTTCACTGAAAATAATAAAAAGCAGGCACTCGTTTTGAATGGAGCAACTGTATTTGCAAATGATCACGGTATGGCACCTGGTATGGGTTTAAATAAGAACGGAAAAGTTTATATTTTATTACCAGGACCACCGAAAGAAATGAGGCCAATGTATGTAAGTTATGTAGAGCCTTTTTTACGTAACTTTACAACAGGAGAAAACATTTATTCTCGCGTGCTTCGCTTCTTCGGAATTGGGGAATCTCAATTAGAGGTGAAAGTTCAAGATTTAATTGATGGACAAACGAACCCGACAATCGCCCCGCTTGCGAATGATGGAGAAGTGACATTACGTTTAACTGCGAAGCATCAAAATGCTCATGAAGCGGAGAAACTCATTCAGCATATGGAAGATTTGATTTTAGAAAGAGTAGGAGAATTTTTCTACGGGTATGACCAAGAGTTTCTGCACTATAAGGCGATAGAGTTATTGAAGAAAAAAGGTTTAACTTTAGCGTGTGCAGAAAGTTTAACAGGTGGTCTCTTCGGTAACCAAGTAACAGAAAGTGCTGGTGTGTCTTCAGTATTTAAAGGCGGTGTCATTTGTTATCATAATGATGTGAAGCAACATGTTTTATATGTACCTGAGGAAGTGTTGTCTACTGACGGTGCAGTTAGTAAAGAATGTGCTCGTTATCTTGCTGAAAATGTTAAAAAATTATTAAAAGCGGATATCGGAATTAGTTTCACTGGGGTAGCAGGACCAGATGCTTCAGAACATAAAGAGCCGGGAACAGTATTTGTTGGATTGGCGATTAAAGATGAACCAACTGTAGTCTTTCCTCTAAATTTAAGCGGAAGTCGTCAACAAATTAGGGAACGCTCAGCAAAATATGGGTTTTATCATTTGTATAAAAAGCTAGAAGAGATATAAGTCTCTTTTAGCTTTTTTTAATGGTTAAATGCAGTTTTATGTAATGGAAAATAAAAAAATCGAATAAATGTTCGATTTTTGTTGGCAAATTGAATTGAAAATAGGTATAATAAGATTAGCAATTCAGTTAAGGAGGAATTTTGAATGAGTGATCGTCAAGCGGCATTAGATATGGCGTTAAAACAAATAGAGAAGCAATTCGGTAAAGGTTCAATTATGAAATTAGGAGAACAAGCGGAGCGTAGAATTTCTACAATTTCAAGTGGTTCTTTAGCACTTGATGTGGCACTAGGGGTAGGCGGATACCCACGTGGCCGTATTATTGAAATTTACGGACCTGAAAGTTCAGGTAAAACAACAGTTTCATTACATGCAATCGCTGAAGTACAGCGTCAAGGTGGACAAGCAGCATTTATTGATGCGGAGCATGCAATGGATCCTGTATATGCACAAAAATTAGGCGTTAACATAGATGAATTACTATTATCACAGCCTGATACAGGGGAACAAGGACTAGAAATCGCAGAAGCACTTGTACGAAGTGGCGCGGTTGACATTATCGTAATTGACTCTGTAGCAGCTCTTGTACCGAAAGCAGAGATCGAAGGAGACATGGGTGACTCACACGTAGGTTTACAAGCACGTTTAATGTCACAAGCACTTCGTAAGCTTTCAGGTGCAATCAATAAATCAAAAACAATCGCAATCTTTATCAACCAAATTCGTGAAAAAGTTGGGGTTATGTTCGGGAACCCAGAAACAACTCCAGGTGGTCGTGCGTTGAAATTCTATTCAACAGTTCGTCTTGAAGTACGTCGTGCTGAGCAATTAAAGCAAGGTAACGACATCGTTGGTAATAAAACGAAAGTAAAAGTAGTGAAAAATAAAGTAGCACCACCATTCCGTGTTGCTGAAGTTGATATTATGTACGGAGAAGGTATTTCAAGAGAAGGTGAAATCTTAGATATGGCTTCTGAACTTGATATCGTTCAAAAGAGTGGTGCTTGGTACTCGTATAATGAAGAACGTTTAGGACAAGGTCGTGAAAATTCAAAACAATTCTTAAAAGAGAATACGGATTTAAGAGAGGAAATTGCCTTCTTTGTTCGTGATCATCACGGAATTGGTGAAGACTCAGGTGTGGAAGACACGGAAGATTCAACTCTTCAAGATTAAAAAATAAAAGACACGGTCCCGTGTCTTTTATTTTTTTACCTTCTATTAAAATCGTGTATATCGCAGTAGTTAAAAAATTTTTTTTGACTCAAACGGGATGTGTAAAGAGGGATATTCATATGTTTTAAGGGAATAAAATGGTATTTACTAAGGTTTTCCAGGATAATATGCTATCAATTTTTCAAATTCAGATAACATTCAGGACTGAAGGTAAAGAAAGTAAAAGTAGACAACGCTTGACAATGAAAATTCCGATAGATACAATGAGAATGTATATTTTTTCTTATATACGATACACTCTTCTCAAGAAGAGAAGTAATATTTGGAGTAAGGTTTAAATCTTGCCGAAATAATAATATGACATTTTAATTGTGAAATGAAGAAAGTCCCTTAAAAAAGCGGGACGACGGTCTTTGCTGTATGTTGTAATTCAATGTACATGCCGACAGTCTTTTTTCATTCATAGCAAGGGGAGGTGAAATCATGACGAGTACATTTTGGATACTCATCTCCATTTTGCTTGCAACAGCAGTCGGTGCAGTTGTTGGCTTTTTTGTTCGAAAGTCTATTGCTGAAGCGAAGATTAATGGTGCAGCTAATGAAGCGAGACGTATTTTAGAAGAAGCGAATCGTGATGCTGAAGCACTTAAGAAAGAAGCGCTTTTAGAAGCAAAGGATGAAATTCATACACTTCGTACAGAAGCTGAATTAGAAATTCGTGACCGTAGAAGCGAATTACAAAAACAAGAAAATCGTTTAATGCAAAAAGAAGAGAACCTTGATCGTAAAGACGAAACGCTCGATAAGCGCGAGCAACAGTTAGAGAAGAAAGAGGATTCTCTTGTAGCGAAACAACAACAGATTGAAGAGTTGGAAAGCAAAGTGGGAGAGTTAGTTCAAAAGCAACAAACAGAATTAGAGCGCATTTCCAATCTGACACGCGAACAAGCGAAAGCAATTATTCTTGGTAAAGTGGAAAGTGAAGTTTCTCATGAAATTGCCGTTATGGTAAAAGAAAGTGAAATTCGCGCGAAAGAAGAAGCGGATAAGAAAGCAAAAGAGATTTTATCTCTTGCAATGCAAAGATGTGCAGCTGATCATGTTGCTGAAACAACCGTTTCGGTTGTAAATCTTCCAAATGACGAAATGAAGGGACGTATTATCGGGCGTGAAGGTCGTAATATTCGTACGTTAGAAACGTTAACGGGTATTGACTTAATTATCGATGATACACCAGAGGCAGTAATCCTTTCTGGATTCGACCCAATTCGTCGTGAAACAGCTCGTATCGCTCTTGATAAACTAGTACAGGACGGACGTATTCACCCAGCGCGTATTGAAGAGATGGTCGAAAAATCAAGACGTGAAGTGGACGAGTATATTCGCGAAGTCGGAGAGCAAACAACGTTTGAAGTGGGTGTTCACGGATTACATCCAGATTTAATTAAGATTTTAGGTCGTTTGAAATACCGTACAAGTTACGGACAAAACGTCTTAAAACACTCTATGGAAGTTGCATATTTAACTGGACTTATGGCAGCAGAGCTTGGTGAGGATGAAAAACTAGCAAGACGTGCAGGTCTATTACATGATATCGGGAAAGCTATTGATCATGAAGTAGAAGGTAGTCACGTTGAAATTGGTGTTGAACTCGCGACGAAATATAAAGAGCATCCTGTAGTTATAAACAGTATTGCATCTCACCATGGTGACACAGAACCAACTTCTATCATTGCAGTTTTAGTTGCAGCAGCAGATGCATTATCAGCTGCAAGACCGGGAGCTCGTAGTGAAACGCTTGAAAACTACATTCGTCGTCTTGAAAAGTTAGAAGAGATTTCAGAGTCTTATGAAGGCGTTGAAAAATCATTCGCAATTCAAGCAGGACGTGAAGTTCGTATTCTGGTAAAACCAGATACAATCGATGACTTAGAAGCTCATCGTTTAGCTCGTGATATTCGAAAACGTATTGAAAATGAACTGGATTACCCAGGACATATTAAAGTAACTGTTATTCGTGAAACACGTGCAGTGGAATACGCAAAATAAAGTGGTGAAACACCACTTTATTTTTTTGTGTTGGAATTGGATAAAATAAAGAAAATCAAGTGAAACAAACTTATAATAAATTTGTTGTAAGGAAATTGCTTGAAGTTATAGTAATAAAAAATGTAGTACATAGAAAGGGTAAGACATATGAGAATATTATTTGTTGGGGATGTAGTAGGATCTCCTGGTAGAAGTATGATTCAACAATACGTACCGGCGTTAAAGAAAAAATATACACCTACAGTAACAATCATTAATGGAGAAAATGCAGCAGGTGGGCGTGGTATTACAGAAAAAATTTATCGAAACTTTTTAGAGTGCGGCGCACAAGCGGTTACACTTGGAAACCATGCTTGGGATAATCGTGAGGTATTTGAATTTATTGATGATGCAAAATATCTTGCAAGACCAGCTAACTTCCCAGAAGGAACACCGGGAAAAGGTCTTATATTTGTGAATTGTAATGGAACAGAAGTTGCAGTTATTAACTTACAAGGGCGTACGTTCCTTCCTCCGATTGATTGTCCATTTCGAAAAGTGGATGAATTAATTAACATTGCGAAAAAACGTACGAATATTATCTTTGTTGATTTTCATGCGGAAACTACAAGTGAAAAACAAGCGCTAGGTTGGTATGTAGATGGTCGTGCTACAGCGGTAGTAGGTACACATACTCATGTACCTACAGCAGATAATCGTATTTTACCAAGCGGAACAGCATACATTACAGATGTTGGTATGACAGGCCCGTATGACGGAATTTTAGGTATGGATAGAGAAGCGGTCTTGAAGAAGTTTTTAACAAACTTACCGGTAAGATTTGAAGTGACGAATGGTAGAACACAATTAAGTGCAGTGCTAATTGATGTGGATCCGAATACAGGAAAAGCAAAGAAAATTGAGCGCATTTTAATTAATGACGATCAACCATTTTTTGAGTAAATCTCCGTAAAAATTTAGATAAGTTATTATATTTTAATTTTTTAGAAAAAATACGAAAATTTAGCAGGAATACGCGCCATTCCTCGTGAATATAAGTTAAAGTGATATAATTGCTAATACTTTTTAAAGAAACGAGGAGGAAACGCGGAATGGAAATATTAAAAGTTAAAGCAACGTCGGTCCCTAATTCTGTAGCTGGTGCACTTGCAGGTGTTATTCGCGAACGCGGAACAGCAGAAATTCAAGCTATTGGTGCAGGTGCATTGAACCAAGCGGTAAAAGCAGTAGCAATTGCAAGAGGGTTTGTAGCGCCTAGTGGTTTGGACCTGATTTGTATCCCAGCGTTTACAGATATTATGATTGATGGGGAAGAGCGTACAGCAATAAAATTAATTGTAGAACCTCGTTAAGTTTAAACAACCTGTTTGCAGTATGCAAACAGGTTATTTTTATAGTGGAGGAATGAAAATGAAAATTTTTGATGCTCATTGTGATGTACTCTTACAGTTATGGATTGCAAAGGGGAAAAAGAATTTTAAAAATGATTCACAATTACATATTACATTTGAACAATTAAAGAAAAGAAAAGGAAGTATACAATGTTTTGCTATATATGTGCCAGAAACAGTAGCATATGAAAAACGTTTTGAAGCGGCATTACAAATGATAGATATTTTTTATAATGAAATTTTATCGCTACCAGGTGTGAAGTTGATCCGAACGAAAGCTGATATAAGTATGTTAAAACAGGACGAGATTGGAGCACTTTTAACATTAGAAGGATGCGAAGCAATTGGAAAAGAAGCGATGAAATTACGTTTGTTTTATCAATTAGGTGTACGTTCCTTTGGATTAACATGGAACTATGCGAATTTGTTAGCTGATGGGGCGCTAGAGACACGTGGAGCAGGCTTAACTACTTTCGGTAGACAAGTTGTACAAGAACTTAATACGTTACATGTATGGACCGATCTGTCCCATTTAAATGAGAGAAGTTTTTGGGATGTGGTAGAAATTGCAAATAATCCTATTGCATCTCACTCAAATTGCTATAAACTGTGTGACCATCCACGTAATTTAAATGAGGAACAAATTCAATTCCTTATAAAGCGAAATGGCATGATTGGTGTCACTTTTGTACCTCAGTTTCTTACAAATGAAAAACAAGCGAATATTACAGATATAATAAAACATATCGATTATATTTGTTCGCTAGGTGGAGAAAACAACATAGGGTTTGGTTCAGATTTTGATGGGATTTTAGAAACAGTTGTAAATGTATCGGTGTATGAAGATTATGAAAATGTAATTAATGAACTATATAAACACTATGCTGCATCAACTGTAGAACGATTTTTGTATGATAACTTTGTTGAACATATAAGTTTTTAAGTGTTTTGTTTTAAAAATTCAGAAAAATTAAAATAAATTCAATTGATATTATTGCTTTTTTTAGGACCTAATACTAGAATGAAAAACGAAATAGCTTTATACTTAAGATTCAGGGAAATCAGAAGAGGCATAATTTGCGTCCGTTGTAGTTTATTTGCATAAAAAATGCTAAACTAATACTGTAAAAAAATACACTACAATGAATGCAGCCAAAAGGGGTGTAGGAGATGATTAGTCAACTTTCATGGAAAGTTGGAGGCCAACAAGGTGAAGGAATTGAAAGTACAGGGGAAATCTTCTGTATAGCATTAAACCGATTAGGATATTACCTATACGGTTACCGCCACTTCTCATCACGTATAAAAGGCGGCCATACAAATAATAAAATTCGCGTAAGTACAACAGAAGTACGTGCGATCTCAGATGACTTAGATATTTTAATTGCTTTTGATCAAGAAACAATTGATTTTAACTTCCACGAACTACGTCCAGGCGGAATTGTCGTTGCGGATGCGAAATTTAATCCAACAATACCTGACAATACAGATGTAAATTTATATGTGATACCGTTTACAGATATTGCTTCAGAATTAGGCACATCATTAATGAAAAACATGGTTGCTGTTGGAGCATCAAGTGCGGTATTAGGTTTAGACGAAACAGCTTATTTGGATGTTGTTGAAGAAATCTTTGGTCGTAAAGGAGAGCAAGTCGTTCAAAAGAATATGGATGCAATTAAACGCGGCTCTCAATATATGAAAGAATTGCTAGGTGAGAAAGTAAACATGATGCAGCTTGAAAAAGCTGATGGTAAGAAACGCATGTTTATGATTGGAAACGATGCAATCGCATTTGGTGCGGTAGCTGGTGGCGCTCGTTTTATGTCAGCATATCCAATCACACCTGCATCTGAAATTATGGAATACTTAATTAAAAAATTGCCTAAAGTCGGCGGAACAGTAATCCAAACTGAGGATGAAATCGCAGCTTGTACAATGGCAATTGGCGCAAACTATGCTGGTGTTCGTACATTAACAGCATCTGCAGGGCCTGGTCTTTCTTTAATGATGGAAGCCATTGGGTTAGCAGGTATTACAGAAACACCGCTAGTAATTGTTGATACGCAACGTGGTGGTCCAAGTACGGGGTTACCAACGAAACAAGAGCAGTCTGATTTAATGGCGATGATTTACGGTACGCATGGTGAAATTCCAAAAATCGTAATGGCGCCAAGTACAGTGGAAGAAGCTTTCTATGATATTGTAGAAGCGTTTAACTTAGCTGAAGAATATCAAGTGCCTGTTATTTTCTTAACAGATTTACAGCTTTCTTTAGGTAAACAAACTGTAGAACCGCTTACGTTAGATAAAGTGGAAATTCGTCGTGGTAAGCTGGATTTAGAAGCAGAATTACCAGAACGTGAAAATAAAGCATACTTCAAGCGTTATGAAGTAACAGAAGATGGCGTTTCACCACGTGTTTTACCTGGTATGAAAAATGGTGTTCACCATGTTACAGGTGTAGAACATGATGAAACTGGTAAACCATCTGAATCGGCAATAAACCGTAAAGATCAAATGGACAAACGTTTCCGTAAAATGGAGAACTTGAAGTTTAATACCCCTGTTTATAAAAATGTTAAGCATGAGGAAGCAGATGTGTTACTTGTTGGATTTAACTCAACTCGTGGTGCGATCGAAGAGGCAATGGAGCGTTTAGAACAAGAGGGTATGAAAGTAAACCATGCTCAAATACGTTTAATTCACCCGTTCCCGAAAGCTGAAATCGATCCACTTGTGAAAAATACAAAACGTGTTGTAGTTGTAGAAAACAACGCGACTGGTCAGCTTGCTAACATTATGAAAATGAATCTTGGTAATGGTGAGAAAATTTCTAGTCTTTTAAAATATGATGGAAACCCATTCTTGCCGAAAGAGATTTACAACGAATGCAAAAAAGGGGTTGTATTAAATGGCAACATTTAAGGACTTTCGTAACAGTGTAAAACCAAATTGGTGCCCAGGTTGCGGAGACTTTTCGGTGCAAGCTGCAATTCAGCGTGCGGCAGCTAACGTTGGCTTAAATCCAGATGAACTTGCTGTTGTTTCTGGTATTGGTTGTTCAGGTCGTATATCAGGTTATATTAATTCATATGGTGTGCATAGTATTCATGGACGTGCCCTTCCGATTGCACAAGGTGTAAAAATGGCAAATCGTGATTTAACAGTTATCGCATCAGGTGGGGACGGTGATGGATTTGCGATTGGTATGGGACATACAATCCATTCTATTCGTAGAAACATTGATATTACGTATATCGTAATGGATAACCAAATTTACGGATTAACAAAAGGCCAAACTTCACCACGTAGTGAAGCTGGATTTAAAACGAAAAGTACACCACAAGGTTCGATTGAACCATCACTAAATGTTATGGAAATGGCTTTAACAGCTGGTGCAACATTTGTGGCGCAAAGCTTTTCAAGTGATTTAAAAGAATTAACGCAAATTATTGAAGCTGGTATTAACCATAAAGGATTCTCATTAATTAATGTATTTAGTCCATGTGTTACTTATAATAAAGTAAATACGTACGATTGGTTCAAAGAGAACTTAACGAAACTAAGTACAGTAGAGGGATATGATCCATCTAATCGCATGATGGCTATGCAAACATTAATGGAAAATAACGGATTAGTAACAGGTTTAATTTATCAAAATACTGCGCAACCATCATATCAAGAACTTGTAAAAGGCTATAGTGAAAAGCCATTAGTACAAGCTGATTTAAATATGGATCAGAAAATGTTTGATGAGCTTGTTGCTGAATTTATGTAACGATTAGAAGGTTGCCATTTGGCAACCTTTTTTTACTGAATGAAAAATATAGGATAGCTTTGTTTACTTAGAAAATTCAGAATGGTAAAATAATATAAGGATCGTTGTATGGAAATGGCAAGTTCATTGCTTATGAAATGTAAGATAAGGCAGGGCCTCTTCCTTGTTAAAATTGGCTAAACGCTTCATACTATGGTAATGTGTATAGGGATAAAGCAATATGCTTTTGGGTAGGACAAGATGAAATAATAAAAAGGGAACGTCTATTTGTGTGGGGAAGACTTCATTCTTACGGATGATTAGATCGATTACTCAAGTTTCAAAGGACAAGTTATCTCTCAATCAAGCTATCTAACCATTTTTAAGGTGGGTCTAAGCGCATTAAAATAGACTACAGAGTGTGTATAGTTAAGGGTGAAAGGAGATTACCGATGAACGAGCAACAACGATTAGCAAGTCAACAAGCAAATTCCTCTACGAAAAAAGAAGAGAAAGATTATAGCAAATACTTTGAAAGTGTATATCAACCACCTTCCTTAAAAGATGCCAAAAAGCGCGGAAAAGAAGAAGTTAAAATTGAACGGGATTTTGGCTTACCTGAAGAGTTTCGTAATTTTGGTGCAGGAAGAAAGTTTTATATTCGTACATATGGGTGTCAAATGAATGAGCATGATACGGAAGTAATGGCAGGTATTTTCACAACACTTGGATATGAACCGACATTTTCAACTGAAGATGCAGATGTAGTTTTATTAAACACTTGTGCAATTCGTGAAAACGCTGAAAATAAAGTATTCGGTGAACTTGGTCATTTAAAATCATTAAAACGTAGAAATCCGGACCTTTTAATTGGTGTATGTGGTTGTATGTCTCAAGAGGAATCTGTTGTAAATAAAATCATGCAAAAAAATCAGCATGTAGATATGGTATTTGGCACGCATAATATTCATAGATTACCGTACATTCTAAAAGATGCAATGTTCTCGAAGGAGACGGTAGTTGAAGTTTGGTCAAAAGAAGGGGACGTAATTGAAAATCTTCCGAAAGTGCGTCGTGGCGATATTAAAGCTTGGGTAAATATTATGTATGGCTGTGATAAATTTTGTACATATTGTATTGTACCGTATACACGCGGAAAAGAGCGAAGCAGGCGTCCAGAAGATATTATTCAAGAGATTCGTCATTTAGCTGCGAATGGTTATAAAGAAATTACGCTACTTGGACAAAACGTAAATGCATATGGTAAAGACTTTGAAGATTTAGAATACGGTCTTGGAGATTTAATGGACGAACTTCGTAAAGTTGATATTGCCCGTATTCGTTTTACAACGAGTCATCCACGTGATTTCGATGACCACTTAATTGAAGTGCTTGGAAAAGGTGGAAACCTAGTGGAACATATTCACTTACCAGTTCAATCTGGAAGCACAGATATGTTGAAAATTATGGCACGTAAATATTCGCGTGAGCATTATTTAGAACTTGTAAGAAAAATTAAAGAAACAATTCCAAGCGCAGTATTAACAACTGATATTATCGTCGGTTTCCCAAATGAAACAGATGAGCAATTTGAAGAAACGATGTCGTTATATCGTGAAGTAGGATTTGATACTGCATTTACATTTATTTATTCCCCGCGAGAAGGTACACCAGCTGCAAAAATGAAAGATAATGTGCCTATGGAAGTAAAGAAAGAACGACTACAACGATTAAACACACTCGTAAATGGGTTGGCAGTTGAAAAGAATAATCGTTATAAAGGTCAAGTTGTAGAAGTGTTAGTTGATGGGGAAAGTAAAAATAATCCGGAAGTACTTGCAGGTTATACTCGTACGAATAAACTTGTAAACTTCGTCGCTTCAAAATCTTTAATTGGTCAGCTTGTGAAAGTAAAAATAACGGAAGCAAAAACTTGGTCTCTTAACGGGGAATTAGTTGAGGAACCGATTGAGGTGAAATAATAGATGAAAGTATATACGAAAGACGAAATTGTAGAGCAAGCGAAAGAATTAGCGAAAATGATTTCTGAAACAGAAGAAGTTGATTTTTTTAAGAAAGCAGAGGCGCAAATTCATAAAAATGAAAATGTAAAGCACGCAATTGATGAAATTAAAGCATTGCAAAAACAAGCAGTTAACTTGCAACATTACGGGAAGTGGGAAGCTTTGAAAAAAGTAGAAGCTGAAATTGACGCACTTCAAGATAAGTTAGACAATATTCCAGTTGTGCAGGAGTTTAAATCTTCACAAACATATGTAAATGACTTACTACAGTTAGTTGCGAGTACCATTTCTAATAATGTTACAGATGAAATATTAGTTTCAACTGGCGGCGATGTACTTAAGGGTGAAACTGGTGCGGCGGTAGAAAGTAAAAAAGGAAATTGTGGTTGTTAAAGAGATGTCATATTGACATCTCTTTTTTTTTAGTGGATTAAACGTAAGTTCTTCCCAAAAAAGAATGACACATTCCGCTATTGTCACGCATATGATTAAGTGAATAGTGATTGAGGAGGGTTACGAATGTCCGAATTTAGAGAGATTATTACAAAAGCAGTGGTTGGAAAAGGACGTAAGTATACAAAGTCAACGCATACATGTGAATCGAATAATGAGCCAACAAGTATTTTAGGGTGCTGGGTAATTAACCACTCGTACGAAGCAAGAAAGAATGGAAAACATGTAGAAATTGAAGGTTTCTATGATGTGAACACTTGGTATTCGTTTGATGGCAATACAAAGACTGAAGTTGTAACAGAACGTGTGAACTACACTGACGAAGTAAGCATTGGTTATCGTGATAAGAACTTCTCTGGTGACGATTTAGAAATTATTGCTCGTGTCATTCAACCGCCAAATTGTTTAGAAGCTCTTGTATCGCCAAATGGGAATAAAATTGTTGTAACTGTAGAACGTGAATTTGTAACAGAAGTAGTTGGGGAAACAAAAATTTGTGTAAGTGTAAATCCTGAAGGTTGTGTAGAATCAGATGAGGATTTCCAAGTCGATGATGATGAGTTTGAAGAATTAGATCCGAACTTTATCGTTGACGCAGAAGAAGAGTAATAGAAAGCTAGGGAGAAGTTCTTCCTAGCTTTTTACTTTACATAAGTGGTGCTGAATGAACATGAATCTTTATGAAATATGTTATAATGAAGAAAGACTCCTGAAATAGGAGAGATGGATGTCCGTGAAGTGTGACATATATAAAGTGAAACTTTAATCAGTGGGGGGGGCATCCCCACTGATTATTAGTTGAACCAATCGGGCTTTTACGGGCAGTTGATCTCCCACCTAACTTCTTTGTTCCAGCCGATTTTTGAGGTGGGAATCTTACTGCCCGTTAATGCGGGATGAATATAGATTATTATGTAAAAATTATGGAGGAAAGACATGACGCAATATACGCCTATGATACAGCAATACTTAAAGGTTAAGGCAGACTATCAAGATGCCTTTTTATTTTTCCGATTAGGTGATTTTTATGAAATGTTCTTTGAAGATGCGGTTAAAGCAGCTCATGAACTTGAAATTACATTAACGAGCCGAGATGGTGGTAGTAGTGATCGTATACCGATGTGCGGTGTACCGCATCATGCAGCTAAAAATTATATTGAACAACTTGTTGAAAAAGGATATAAAGTAGCTGTTTGTGAGCAAGTGGAAGATCCAAAAACAGCTAAAGGTGTAGTACGTCGTGAAGTAGTACAACTAATTACGCCAGGAACGATGATGGAAGGGCGTACAATAGACGAGAAAGAGAATAACTTCTTAGCAGCATTAACACATTTCGAAGATGGATCTTATGCGCTAGCTTGTAATGACTTAACGACTGGACAAAATACAGTGACGTTGTTAACAGGTTCAGTAGAAGATATTTTATTAGAAGTGTATGCAACTGGTTCGAAAGAAATTGTTGTAGATTCTACATTTTCAAAAGATGAATTAAATAAATTAACTGAAACATTAAAAATGACGATTTCGTATGAAGATGCAACAACGATTCCGGAAGGGTTAGAACATCTTGTGAAAAATGTTTCACAAGCAAAGTTAATTAAAGCAATTGGACGCTTATTTAACTATGTGATAAGAACACAAAAACGTTCGTTAGATCATTTGCAACCAGTAGAAATTTATTATACAAATCAATTTATGAAAATTGATGTGCACTCAAAACGTAATTTAGAGTTAACTGAGACTCTTCGTACGAAAGAAAAAACAGGCTCACTATTATGGCTATTAGATAAAACGAAAACAGCTATGGGTGGCCGTATGTTAAAACAGTGGATGGAACGTCCGCTTATCCAGAAAGAGAAAGTGGAAGAACGTTTAGAAATGGTAGAAACATTTGTAAATGATTACTTCTTACGTGAAGATTTAAAAGAAAAGCTAAAAGAAGTATATGATTTAGAGCGTTTAGCAGGGAAAGTTGCATTTGGTAATGTAAATGCACGGGACTTATTACAGTTAAGACGTTCTTTACTTCAAGTACCAGCTATTTTAGAAGCGATTAGTCTTTTAGATAATGCTTATGCAGCAAGGTTAATTCAAGGTGCGGATCCATGTGAGAGCTTAACTGAATTACTAGGAAGAAGTATTCAGGAAAACCCACCACTTTCTATTAAAGATGGAGATATTATTAAAGACGGTTATAATGACAAGCTTGATCAATATCGTTACGTGAGCAAAAACGGGAAAACGTGGATTGCGGAGCTTGAAAAACGAGAGCGTGATATTACAGGGGTTAAATCATTAAAAATTGGATACAACCGTATTTTCGGCTACTACATTGAAGTGACGAAGGCGAATCTTGCAGCGCTTCCAGAAGGGCGCTATGAGCGAAAACAGACGCTTGCTAATGCTGAGCGTTTCATTACAGATGAACTGAAAGAAAAAGAAACGTTAATTTTAGAAGCAGAAGAGAAAATTGTACAACTGGAATATGATTTATTTACAGCACTCCGTGAAGAAGTAAAAGTATTCATTCCGAAATTACAACATTTAGCGAAAGTAATTAGTGAATTAGATGTACTACAAAGCTTTGCGACTGTAAGTGAAGAAGAGCAGTTTGTAAAACCCGTGCTAACAACGAAGCGTGAAATCTTTATTAAAGATGGTCGCCATCCTGTCGTTGAAAAAGTATTGAACGGGAAATTGTATGTACCAAATGATTGTATTATGCCAGAGAAGATGGATGTCTTTTTAATTACAGGACCGAACATGTCTGGTAAAAGTACGTATATGAGACAATTAGCACTTGTTACTGTTATGTCACAAATTGGTTGTTTCGTACCAGCGACAGAAGCGGTATTACCTGTATTCGATCAAATCTTTACGAGAATTGGTGCAGCGGATGATTTAATTTCAGGTCAAAGTACATTTATGGTTGAAATGTTAGAAGCGAAAAATGCGATTGCAAATGCGTCAGAAAGAAGTTTAATTTTATTTGATGAAATTGGACGCGGTACATCAACGTATGATGGTATGGCGCTTGCACAAGCAATCATTGAACATATTCATGACCAAATTGGTGCAAAAACATTATTCTCTACGCATTATCATGAATTAACGGTGCTAGAAGAAAGTTTAGACCAACTGAAAAATGTACATGTTTCAGCTATTGAAGAGAATGGAAAAGTAGTCTTCCTTCATAAAATTCAAGATGGAGCAGCCGATAAAAGTTACGGAATTCACGTTGCGCAACTTGCTGAGCTTCCAGATAGCTTAATCGCTCGTGCAAAAGAAGTGTTAGCGCAACTAGAAGGACAAGAAGAAATTATTATTCCAAAGCGTGTAGAAGTAAAGGTACAAGAAGTTGTTCCAGAACCTGTAGTTGTAAAAGAAGAACTGGCAGAAATACAAGAAAAGAAAGAAGAGACTGAAGAAGAGTCACAACTATCTTTCTTTGGAGGAGACCAATCTTCAAAAAAACAAGACAAGCCTGTGCTTGATCAAAAAGAAAGCGCAGTACTTGCACAAATTAAAAAAATTGATTTACTAGATATGACGCCTTTAGAAGCGATGAACGAACTGTATCGCTTACAGAAAAAGTTAAAGAAAGGATGAGTAAGTAGATGGGGAAAATTCGCAAACTCGATGACCAACTCTCTAACTTAATTGCGGCAGGGGAAGTAGTAGAGCGCCCTGCCTCAGTCGTAAAAGAACTTGTGGAAAATTCCATCGATGCGAATAGTACATCTATTGAAATCCACTTAGAAGAAGCTGGTTTATCAAAAATTCGCATCATTGATAATGGAGATGGCATTGCCGAAGAAGATTGTATCGTTGCATTTGAACGCCACGCAACGAGCAAAATTAAAGATGAAAACGATCTGTTCCGTATAAGAACGCTCGGATTCCGCGGTGAGGCATTGCCAAGTATTGCCTCAGTTAGTGAATTGGAATTAATCACTAGCACAGGTGATGCGCCGGGTACCCACCTTATCATTAAAGGTGGAGACATTATAAAACAAGAAAAAACAGCAAGCCGAAAAGGGACGGATATTACAGTACAAAACTTATTCTTTAATACACCAGCGCGTCTTAAATATATGAAAACCATTCATACAGAGCTTGGGAATATTACAGATATCGTGTATCGTATTGCAATGTCACATCCAGAAGTATCGTTAAAACTGTTTCATAATGAAAAGAAATTGCTTCATACATCCGGAAATGGTGATGTAAGGCAAGTACTTGCATCGATTTATAGCATTCAAGTTGCGAAGAAGCTTATTCCAATTGAAGCTGAATCTTTAGATTTCACAATTAAAGGGTATGTAACATTACCAGAAGTAACGCGAGCGTCTCGTAACTATATGTCAACGATTGTAAATGGCCGTTACGTGCGAAATTTCGTATTAATGAAAGCAGTTCAGCAAGGATACCATACATTACTGCCAGTTGGACGGTACCCAATCGGCTTCTTATCGATTGAAATGGACCCAATGCTTGTTGATGTTAACGTACATCCAGCGAAATTAGAAGTTCGTTTTAGTAAAGAACAAGAATTGCTAAAGCTTATCGAAGAAACATTGCAAGCTGCATTTAAAAAAATACAGCTCATTCCAGATGCAGGCGTAACAACGAAGAAAAAAGAAAAAGACGAAAGTGTGCAAGAACAGTTCCAGTTTGAGCATACAAAACTGAAAGAACCACAGATGCCAAACATCGTTTTACCGACTGGCATGGATGAAAAACAAGAAGAACGAACAACTGTGAAACAGCCAGCGCAGCTTTGGCAACCGCCGAAGCGAGAATGGCAACCACCACAGTCACTTGTAAGAGAAGAGAAAAGTTGGCAGCCATCCTCTAAACCGATAATCGAAGAACCAATTCGAGAAGAGAAATCGTGGAACAGTAACGATGACGATTTTGAATTAGAAGAATTGGAAGAAGAAGTTCACGAAATAAAAGAGATTGAAATGAACGGTAATGATTTACCACCGCTTTATCCAATTGGACAAATGCACGGAACATATATTTTCGCTCAAAATGATAATGGGTTATATATGATTGATCAGCACGCAGCGCAGGAACGCATCAATTATGAATATTTCCGTGATAAAGTAGGGAGAGTAGCGCAAGAAGTACAAGAATTACTTGTGCCGTACCGTATCGATTTATCTCTTACTGAATTTTTACGTGTCGAAGAACAGTTAGAAGAACTAAAAAAAGTCGGCCTATTTTTGGAACAATTCGGTCATCAATCCTTTATCGTCCGCTCGCATCCAACGTGGTTCCCAAAAGGACAAGAAACAGAAATCATTGATGAAATGATGGAGCAAGTGGTCAAACTAAAAAAAGTAGATATTAAAAAACTACGAGAAGAAGCAGCCATCATGATGAGCTGTAAAGCTTCCATAAAAGCAAATCAATATTTAACGAACGATCAAATATTCGCTTTACTCGAAGAACTTCGTACAACAACAAACCCATATACATGTCCGCATGGAAGACCAATTCTTGTACATCATTCTACTTATGAATTGGAGAAGATGTTTAAGAGGGTTATGTAGGCACACTAAAATTCGATATCAAAAGGGAGCAACAGTAAATGTTGCTCCCTTTTAATATGTGGAGTCAATTGTTAAACGAAAATAAGGTGGATTGATTTTACAGTTTATTTAAATTTGAGCATAAACTACGTAAGGTTGTAAGTAGTTTATTTCTAGACTAAGGAAGCTTTAATTTATCTATGTATAAAAAAGCGCCGTATATCAGCACTTTTTAAAGGTACGTAAATTGTATAATAAAGATTTCTACATGAGTAAACACATAACTATGCATGGCCAAATATTGATTCTTATTTGGTTAATTGTTATATGGGTCTATAGGATTATTTGTTTTTATTATTATTATTAATTTTTTCAGTATATAAAACCTGCTCTTTATAATGCTTTTTAATTGGGAAGTTATGTGTACCTGTGCCGTTCTTGAATTTTTTATCAATGGGGTTCTTTAGAGGGACTGTTGTAGTTTCAGTAAATTCATATGGGTAATTTATTTTAGATTTATCTTCAAACATGAAAATGCCTCCTTTTTAGGATCTCCTGAATTCTTTACTATAACATGATATGCATATAGAGTTTTTTTGGACTAGTTATTTATATAGGTTAGAACAATTTAATTACATAACTACTGAAATATTTTAAAGGAAAACAATTTGAGCAAGGTATAGTAATGATAGCCGTTCACTATTATTGTTGTTTAAGTTATCGTGGTGTGTTTGAAATTCTGAAAGGACGTAGCATATTGGTCTATCTAATAACCATTATGTGGTGAGTTCTTTTATTTATCGGTGAAACAAACAGTGCATATATATTCGTTATAGATTGTTTTTATAATGTAATGTATATATAGTTTTCCTGATAATATAATGCGGAATATTATAGTGTTATTAGGTTATTAGGAACACTTAATGTTGTTTCACAACTGAAAGAGAATTGAAAAAGAACTGAAACTTTTCTCATAAAAATTCAATCTTACTTGAAAAATGAAAGGAAAATGAAATTTTCCAAAAGAAATTCTTTGTTAAGATAAAAAGCATACATAAAAAAAGTATTGACATATCTTAAAAGTGTGTTTTCAAGATATAGTGGGGGAAAAGATGAGAATAGAAAAACAATTAATAAAAAAGATGTATTATGAAACATTCCTAATGGAGAATGAAATAAAACCGCCTCTTGACGTACTTGGGGAAGTTTATGTAAACGAAGAAAAACATGAGATTTCCGATGGGTCTTATATTCGTTTTGCACAAGGTGAATTTTATTATCACCATCAAGATTTTGAAGCAGCTATTTTCAAATGGGAGAAAGTTGGCAATGAACTAGCACCATGGGCACAAAAAAACATTGCGGATGCTTACTTTGAACTGAACCGACTATCAGTTGCTGAAGAGGTTTATACTTCTATTACTACTGATAATAAAATATTGATGACCGAAATTGGACTACAATTGCTTTCTCTTTACATTGAGCAAAATAATTTTGACTCAGCTTTCGCTGTTATTAAAGAAGCGGTCTCTTTAAATCCCGATTATCCGAATGTCACAAAAATTGCCCGTTCTTTTTATGAGGAACAGCAAGATTTTGATAGTGCAGTAGAGCTTGCTGTGAATGAGCTAGTTCGAACAGAATCTTATCCTTGGTTTGAGGTGCTAAAAGGATATATCGATAGAGGATTTACTAAAAATATTTCACCAGACTATTTTCATGAAGTATTAGTTACATTAAATCATGTAGATCAAGTGCAATTTACACAAATTGTATCATCACTTTGGAACAGTTATAAAAATGAACAAAATTACTTATTATGGCTTAACACAATAAATGAGTTTTTCTTACATATCGAAATACATTCGTCCGATATATGGGACAAAATTTCTTCTCTTTACGAAGAAACGTATTTTGAATTAATTCAAGGCCAATATACGCTTAGACAATTACATGATATCATTCCAAATCTGTTAACAAATTGGTTAAAGGTAGTCAATTCTTCTTATGCTGTATTTCCATCAGCAGCTGTATTGGCATGGGATGAGATTTTCCCTTCCAAAATAGATGCAGCAAATATAAAAAATGCAGAAAACCTACTGTTATATTCTATTAATCATGTGGATGGCTTAGAGTATAGTTTACATCTTTTTGAATCTATTACACAGTGGGCGCAAAAGCATGATATAGAAATGGGTCACCGATTTAGATGGTTAGTTAGCGAACTTGCAGATTTAAGAACAAATCGTATTTTAGTAACGGGCACTTCAGGAAATGGAAAAACTGCATTTATTAACTCTATAGTAGGAGAAAATATATTAGAAAACTCAATTTCAAATGTAGTGGTTTTAAAAAATGATGCTCACACAGAAATTAACGCTATAACAGACTCAGCAATTACAACAACTGAGAATTTCTCTAATTACCATGATATGATGTCTTTACACCACCAAACGTATAGAGATAGAGCGTGTGTTGAATTTAAATTACCATGCAAATTTTTAAGTGAAAATAAACTTACATTTGTAGTTACACCAGGCTTTAATAGAAATAACGATACTAGAGATGAGATATTTGAATATCTAAATTCTGTAGACGAATTATTGTTCGTATTGAATGCGGATTCACCTTTTACTGACAAAGAACGGGACATTCTATTAAGCATTCAGGAACATACACCAAATCTACAAATTCATTTCTTATTAAATAAAATCGATAACATTTACAGTGAAGCAGAAGTAAAAAGAGTTTTACATGATACGCAAGCGAGAATAAACGCGTATTTCCCGCAAGCGAGACTGTTCCCTTACTCTTCGTTATATACAAGTAGTCAACAACTAAATGATTTAACTGAGTTTATTCGTTTTAACTTTAACTATAAAAATATCGATGCAGATCGTACTGAAAAGCTATTGTTTTTCATTCGAAAAACAATTACATACCTTTTAGATAAACGCGTTGAGAAGGAAAACAATCTAGTGGATGCTATGAATTGGAATGAAGATATGTTAGTTAAACTAAATGGTAGTATTAATAATCTTACTGCTTTTGAGAGGGAAAAAATTCATATCATTACACAATCGTATCGTACAATGAAAACAGAAATTACGAATGATCTTACTGAACATATTCCGAAGCTACTGCAGAGTTGTTCTGATTTAATCAGTGAAGAAAGAGATTTTGGAAACATTGAAATGGAACTAAATACAGCAATGAACGAAAGAGTACACAAATATTTAGAACAAACTGTATTACCTAACTTTGCTCGTTCTATGCAAAATTGGATTGAAACTTCTAATAATGAGTTACTTCAAAGTCAATCGCACTTAGAAGAACTCAGTGAAGGACTTAATTCTTTATTTGGAGAAAATCGAATACAATTAGAATGTGATTTTAAAGTGCTTGATGACTGGCGCAGAGATACTGATAGAATGACGACTAGAATACAAATGGAAGAAGTAAATATTTTACGCCGATTTACGCCAGCGCAATTTTTACTGAAAAGTGCCGGTAAATTATTTGGGGTTCTTCCAAAGAATAGATCTATGCTATATAACAAATATAAACAGTATATAGAAAATGAAGATTATACAGAAGTAACGGCTTCTATTATGAAGAAATTTTTCTTGCAATTTGAGCTGTTTGAAAATACACAAGAGCGGGATATTAATATGTTCTTTAGAAATCCATTTAACTCCTTGAAACAAGCTGTAGAAAATACGCAGTTAGAAATACAAGAAAAACAAGAGATATTACATAAAATGAAATCAAATCCTGAAGTGTATCATGATTCTATAACGCTCTTTGAATTGAGATTACGTCAATGTGAAGTAATCTTAAATATAGGTGAGTATAATGCCTATACAGATGTAAATTTAGAAACAAGCATAGAATAAACGTAAAACAACTCCAAAAGTGGATTTTGGAGTTGTTTTTTTGTTTATATCCGTTGTTATAAGAGGGGAAAAAGGGAGCAACCGTAATGAGTTGCTCCCTTTGCATATATAGATTATTTTTCAGTTTCTTTAATTTTAGTTTTTACTTCGCCAGTTTTAATTTTATTACTTTCTGAGAAACGTAATAAATCGCCTTCAATAATTTTGTCAGACATACGTAATTCATTTTGTGCACGGTTAATGAGTGCTTGAGCTTCTTTTTTTGGTAAATCTACAATTTCACCTGTTATGCGGTCATAAAAAGTGTTGTTTTTGTATGCATATTTGTCTGTAACGAAGCTACCATCACGTAAAACAACAAATCCTGTATATTCATCTGAAAACATATCGTGACCAAAACGGATATCGTTCGTAGTATCAATCCCTAATAAATTTAGAATAGTAGGTTTCACATCAATTTGTCCCGTAGGCTTTGAAATCGTTTGACCTTTTGTTTGTCCAGGGATATGAATATATAAAGGTGTACGTTGTAAATGTAAAGTATCAAATTCTGTTATTTGATCTTTTTCTAAAAACTGCGCCATTGCTCGGTTATGTTTTTCAGAAATGCCATAATGATCACCGTATAATACAATAATAGAATCATCATAAAGCCCCTCGGCCTTTAAACGCTCAATAAAGTTTTTAATGGATTCGTCTAAATAACGTGATGTTACGATGTAACGATCAAATACGCCATTACCAGAGTTATATGGTTCAATGAATTTTGTGTCTTCATCATACGTAAATGGATAATGGTTTGTTAAAGTAAGGAAACGAGCGTAAAATGGTTGATCAATCGTTTTTAACATATCTACTGATTGATCAAAGTATTCTATATCTTTTAATCCCCAATTTAAATTTGTTTCGGGCGTGATTTTGTAATCAAGTTCATTATAGTAACGATCATAACCAAGAGCTGAGTACATAATGTTACGATTCCAAAATGTTGCGTTATTCGCATGGAATACAGAAGTGAAATAACCTTGTTCACGTAAAATTTCTGGAGTTGCAGTATAATCATTGTTTCCGTGTGTGAAGAATACAGCTCCACGGTTTAATGGATACAACGATGTATCTATTAGAAATTCAGAATCGGATGTTTTTCCTTGTCCAGTTTGGTGGAAAAAGTTATCAAAGTAATAGCTTTCATTTATGAATTCATTCAAGAAAGGTGTAACTTCTTGACCATTGACGGATGCTCCTATTAAAAAGGTTTGCAAGGATTCAAGAGTAACGACAATTACATTTTTTCCTTTCGCTGCGCCAAACATATTAGGATTTGGTTCACTTTGGGTTGCTTTTACGTAGTTTTCAGTTTCTTGTAATTTACTACTATCAGCGAGTGCCTTTTGTGATCCTGCTTTTGCTTGCAGCGTTAAATCATATATTTGGTGAGTGTATAGTCCTAAATTTTTGACAAGCATTACTCGGTCGAAGGATCTCGTTAATAATTCAGGGCGTTCTTTTTCTGCAAGATGCAGATTTGCAGAAAATACAGCAATTGTTAAGGCGAAATATAGTAAGCGTGTAGAATGTGTTAAACGTTCTGTTTTAAAGACCAATGTCTTCTTTTTTAATAAAATAAAGAAGAAAATAATGTCTACGAATGCGAGTATAATTTTGTAGTTCAATATTTCTATAATACTACCGCCTAATTGGCCAAAGTTTGATGTTTGTCCAAGTACTGGTAACGTAACGAAATCACTATAAAAATCATAGAACATTACATTTCCGACAAGTACGATCGTTAATAAGAAATTAATACATAGCGCTATATAATTTCGCTTTTCACCAGTTGCAAATAATGCGAATCCAACAAATGCTAACGATGCAGCGAGAGGACTAATAAACAAAATAAGCTCTTGTGTAGAAGACTCAATTTTTAAATCAAAACTGAATCGTGTAATAAGATATGTTTTTAACCATACTGCTAAAGCAATTATGATAACAAAGCTTATATTTTGCATTTGTAAATTTATTTTATTCTTCATTTTTACACCTTCTTTATAAAATTTATTTAACCAAGGTTATATGTTCTGTTTTTATAACTATTATAGTAGGGTGAACCATTTAAATTATGTTTTCTAATGGTAATAATTTGCAGTGTTCCTATACATACAATGGGGAATTTAAATGCGAAGTAACATAAATTTAATTTTTTTAGATGCGAAGCAGAAAAAGTCATATTTGTAGTGAAAGTGACTTATAGACATCCTAACATATTAAACACTATGATGATGTTACAAAATATCGAACAAATGAAAGTGAAAAGGAATAGACGCTTTTTAAACTATTGACATTCAATGAGTTGGAATTTGAATAAAAGGTGAGTTTAAAGTAAACGGTTATATGAATGAGTAGAAAACTACATTCTACATAGAATGTAGTTTTTCATATATCCCGTAAAATCATGCTTCTTTGTAGGATAATCATTTCATTAAGTAAAGTGGTGGCGAAACGTAAAACGTTTGACTAGTAGTGTAATGAAAGAGTTTACATATCAGATAAATATTTTCCAACATATAGACCACTTGCAGCTGCTTGAGATAATGAATGAGTAACACCTGAACAATCTCCAACTAAAAATAGCCCATTCATACTTGTTTCAAAATGGTTATTGATTTTTATCGTAGGGGCATAGAACTTTCCATCTATTCCATATAATAAAGTATCTTTATCGATAGGTTCTTGGATAAAATGTTCTAAGCGTAATAAAAATTCTTTGAGTCCATCAATATATAATGGAGGAATTTCTTTATGCAAATCTCCATAATCTCCGTGTAGTGTAGGTTGTATACGATTATGTTTCATATCTTTTTCCATTGTAGGTTGTTTCTTTAATAAGTCCTCTAAGCGCTGTATAACAATCCGATCTCGTCCTTGATTAATGCCTTTAATAATTGAGTTTGCATATATATTGGCTTCTTTAAGAGTTGGGAAATAGCGCGGGATAAACAAAGTGAAATTTAAGTTAGGAGTGCCAGTTCCTTGCTCTCGAAAATTTTGACCGTCAGGCATAACTAAACCTTCTTCGTACTTTCGAATAATGCGTCCTTTTGGATTCATACAGTAAGTAGTTGCTGTGAAATTTTCACCTTGATAAGAAAGTTTCGTTTCAAAAGTATCTTTTAATATAGAACGTAATTGATGTTCTTTCATTTCTACTCTAATCCCTAAGTCTACACGTGTTTGTTCCTGAGAAATATTTAGAGAAGTGCACATTTCTTTTAACCAATCTGCCCCAGAGCGCCCCGTTGCAAATACGAGTTGCTTAGATTGAATTGTTCCTTGATTTGTAGTTATATTAAAATGATCTTTCTGTTTCATAATATGCTCTACATCTATATGAAATTGGATATTTATTTTCGTCAGTAAAAATTCATAGAGCTGCTGAAAAATGTTACTGGAAAGTGTAGTACCAAGATGTCTTACTTCTGTTGTTAGCATTTGTAAACCACACGCTTCAGCTCTCTTAGTGAGACTTGAATTTTCAGTAGAATATTTTGAGACAGAACTTCCACCAAACTGACATAGAATTTCATCTACTTCAGCCATGAGTTGTATAAAGCCTTCTTTACCGACTTTTTGCTCAAGTTCTCCGCCAAATCCGTTTGTATAATTAAATTTCCCTTCAGATTTTCCTAAGCCACCAAACCCGAAATATTTATCACATGTAGTACAATTACACACTTTTCCTTCGTCTAAAGGACAATGGCGTTCTTCTAGCGCTTTACCTTTATCAAGAATTAAAATGTTTTTGTTACTTTTAGCTAGTGAATAAGCCATAAAAATGCTACTTACTCCAGCGCCGATAATTGTAACATCATACATATTCTTTCACCTGCTAACGAATAGTTTGTTTTTTATTTTTCTAGTGTATAACAATTTTATGAAGTTAAGAAATAGCTTTTATTAATAAAGTGGGAGTTTTTGAACTTGATGCTTTATTAATTTCTCCGAGTGGTGGAGTAAATACAAAAATTTTTATTTGAAAGAAGAAATAGTTTAAAAAATCACTATGTCATATGCTTAATAACATCTTACATATAAAAAAACAGACCTTTTAAGTGAGGAGGTCTGTTAATGATTTTAAATCTTATTTAGCAAACACATGGTTACCAATTACTGCTACTGTTTGACGTGTCGTAATCCATTTGTCTGTTGATGTTTTTGGGTTGTAGAAATAAAGCCAATCAGAATGTATTCCCTTTGTGGAGATAGCCTCTTCTACAGCCATTTTTGCTTCAGCGCTTGCAGGCTGATTAATTCTTCCATCTGTAACAGGAGTAAATGCATATCCGTATTTAATAGGTTCATAAATAACGCCTGTTATTGTATTTGGAAACCCTTTTGCATTTACTCGATTTAGGATAACTTTTGCTACAGCTACTTTTCCTTTATAGGATTCGCCACCTGCTTCAGCGGTAACTAAGCGTGCCATTAAGTCTTTTTCTTTTTCGGAAATACTGAAATTAATTTTCAAATGTTGCCCTGTATAAAGCTTGTTACCGATTGTGTTGTTAATTTGTTTTATAGATTGAACGGTTACGTTGTAGCGCTTTGCTATCGTTTCTAATGAATCTCCCGGTTGTACTTGGTAAATAATTTGTCCAGAAGTGTTCGTAGTTTTTTCGTTTTGATGAACTGTAACCACATTTGATTTCATAGATCCTGGAATATGTAACTGTTCTCCAATAAAAGCTTGATCGTTTCCTTTATTATTCGCTTGTTTAATGGCTTGGATGGAAACTCCATATTGTTTACTAATGCCCCAAAGTGTATCATTCTTTTTTACTGTATGAATGGTGGAAGCTTCAGCTGTACTTTGATTACATACGAATGTAAGTGCTACTGCAGATAAAGGAATTATATGTTTTAGTTTTAATAATTTCATTGTAAATCCTCCTAAAAAAGTAAGGTATAACTGTTGCATAATGTAATTCAGAATATGGAAATATAAATATTTTAATGTAAGTATATTAGCACATATAAAATAAATAATCATTATAAGTTTTTTATTTACATCCATATAGGATTCAAATATGAAATATTGCATATGAAAATACATTGAAGTTCATATTGTTGCTTACTATAATCTATTTAGTAGAAAGGTAATATGTTATAGAAATATAATCATTATAGATTAATATAATGATTATTAATTGTTATGAATTAGGAGGATTTATGTAATGAAAATGTTTCAAAGAGTAGGTGTTTCAGCTGTGATCGTCTTAACATTTTTAGGAATAGGGGACAGTGTTAATATTGTAACTGCTGATTCTATAGAACAGCAGAGTAAATTAGGGATAGAACAAGAAACAGATAAACAAATCATTGTAAAATTCAGTGCAGATTTGAAATTACCATATGAAGATGGTATTGAAAAACAGATACAATCTGAAACGAACGATAAAGTATTAGAAGATTTTTTGGCAGAATATCCAGATGTAACATTTACTCGTCTATTCACATCTGTAAGTCCGGAAGAAATACAAAACCTTGAAGTGAAAGCACCTAATAATGTATCTACAAGCTTATTAAACTACTATATTCTTCAAACCAAAAATGATGGGCGTGAAGAAACACTAGTAGATAAGTTAAAAACATCTTCTTTAATAGAAGATGTGTATATGAAGAAACAAGAAAAAATAATACCGCCTGAAGTGAAACAATTAAGTATATCTCTTAATCCTAATAACAATCCTAGATTTAATAAACAAGGTTATCTTGAAGCAGCACCATACGGTATTAATGCGCCTTTCGCCTGGGGAGTTCAAGGCGGTAATGGAAATGATGTAACCTTTGTTGATATGGAATATGGTTGGTTATTAAATCATGAGGATTTAGTACATCAAAATATTGAATTGATGTCTGGAAGAAATATAGATCAACATGTCGGTCATGGGACGTCTGTACTAGGAATTGTATCATCTGAAGATAATGAAGTAGGGAATATTGGGATTGCACCAAAAGCGAAAGCAAAAGTGATTTCTCAAATAAGAGATAACGGACAGTATAATACAGCTGATGCAATATTAAGTGCTGTAAATCATTTAGAAGCTGGGGATGTTTTATTATTAGAGGCACAAGCTTCTTTTGATGGATATGGTGATAAATATTTACCTGTTGAAGTACAACCAGATATCTTTGATGCAATTCGTGCGGGTACAGATAAGGGTGTTGTAATTATAGAGGCTGGAGCAAATGGTTGGAATGATTTAGATCAATTTAAAGATAGAAATGGTAAACAAGTTTTAAATCGTAATAGTAAAGATTTTAAAGATTCGGGTGCAATTATGGTAGGAGCGGGCTCTTCATCTTTCCCTCATGAACGTATGTGGTTTTCGAATTATGGAAGCCGTATTGATGTGTACGGCTGGGGAGAAAACGTAGATACAACTACAGCTGAGCAAAGTAGAAGTGCTGTAAATCTTTATACATCCAGCTTTAGTGGCACGTCTAGTGCCTCGCCTATTATTGCTGGAGCAGCGACTTTAGTACAAAGTATTGCTAAAGAAAATGTAGGACAACCATATAGACCAAGTGAATTGAGAACGATATTAAGTAACCATAACACTGGAACGAAGTCTAAAGATCCATATTCAGATAAAATTGGTGTTTTACCTGATTTGAAGTCTATTCTAGTAAATTTAGGGTATGAACGAAGAGAGTCAAACGGTGGGAATGAGTTACAAGTAACAGAAAATGAACCAAATAATGAACCTAGACAGGCAAATAAAATTAACTTTCATACACCAATGAAAGGGACACTACATAATCGTGATAACGTAGATGTATTTACTTTCCAAATTGACTCGCCAGAAACTATTAATATCTCTCTACTAAATGAAAAAAATATTGGAATGACATGGGTACTTCATCATGAATCGGATGTAAATAACTATGTAGCATATGGAGAAAATGAAGGAAATGTAGTTAAAGGAACCTATAATGCAAAGTCAGGTAAATATTATTTATATGTTTATAAGTATGAGAATAAAGATGGTTCATATGTATTGAATATAAAATAATCGAAAGGAACTTCAGATGAAGTTCCTTTAAACTTTTCTAATGCAGGATATGTGAATGTTTTTTTACTTTATCCCACAATTTGTCGGCAGTAAGACTTCCGCCTCGTATTCGTCCGATTGGTTCAACTAATAATTAGAGGGGGATACCCTCCTAATTAAAGTTTCACGTTACTTCTATGCAATATTTCATATTTATGAAATATTATTTATTTTTTACTCACTAGATTATATTATATTCAATAAGTTTGATGTAAAACAGAAAAAGGAGGAATAGTAATGAACAATAAGAAGTTTATTTTGAAGTTATTCATATGTAGTATGGTACTTAGCACTTTTGTATTTGCTTTCAATGATAAGAAAACCGTTGCAGCTAGCTCTATTAATGAGCTTGAAAATTGGTCTAGATGGATGAAACCTATAAATGATGACATACCGTTAGCACGAATTTCAATTCCAGGAACACATGATAGTGGAACGTTCAAGTTGCAAAATCCGATAAAGCAAGTATGGGGAATGACACAAGAATATGATTTTCGTTATCAAATGGATCACGGAGCTAGAATTTTTGATATAAGAGGGCGTTTAACAGATGATAATACGATAGTTCTTCATCATGGGCCATTATATCTTTATGTAACACTGCATGAATTTATAAACGAAGCGAAACAATTTTTAAAAGATAATCCAAGTGAAACGATTATTATGTCTTTAAAAAAAGAGTATGAGGATATGAAAGGGGCGGAAACCTCATTTAGTAGTACGTTTGAGAAAAATTATTTTCGTGATCCAATCTTTTTAAAAACGGAAGGAAATATAAAGCTTGGAGATGCTCGTGGGAAAATTGTATTACTAAAAAGATATAGTGGTAGTAATGATTCTGGGGGATATAATAATTTCTATTGGCCAGACAATGAGACGTTTACCTCAACTATAAATCAAAATGTAAATGTAACAGTACAAGATAAATATAAAGTGAGTTATGATGAGAAAGTAAACGCTATTAAAGATACAATAAATGAAACGATTAACAATAGTGAAGATGTTAATCATCTATATATAAATTTTACAAGCTTGTCTTCTGGTGGTACAGCATGGAATAGTCCATATTATTATGCGTCCTACATAAATCCTGAAATTGCAAATTATATGAAGCAAAAGAATCCTTCAAGAGTGGGCTGGATAATGCAAGATTATATAAATGAAAAATGGTCACCATTACTTTATCAAGAAGTGATAAGAGCGAATAAGTCACTTGTAAAAGAGTAAAGCTGATGAGAGTAGGAAGCGATGAAATACGTCGCTTCTTTTTTGTTTTCTAATAATTAACATTAAATATAGGTTTATATATCATACGTTCATGATAGAAAAAAATTGAAACTTAAGCTATAATTACACACATAAAATTTGTACCTATAAATTTTATATGTAGTAATGAATTTAAATTATTGTAATGAAACGGAGGTATATAATATGAAGTTTCCACATGATTTCTTATTTGGGGCTGCTTCAGCTTCTTATCAAGTAGAAGGTGCATGGAATGAAGATGGAAAAGGTGTTACGAATTGGGATGAGTTTTCAAAAATCCCTGGCAAAACATACAATGGAACAAATGGTGATGTAGCTGTTGATCATTATCATCGATATAAGGAAGATGTTCGTTTAATGGCTGAGATGGGATTAGAATCGTATCGTTTTTCTATTTCTTGGGCGAGAATATTGCCGACTGGAGATGGAGAGGTAAATAAAAAAGGAATAGAATTTTATAACAACTTAATTGATGAATGTTTAAAATACGGGATTGTACCGTTTGTCACTTTATATCATTGGGATTTACCGTTATCTTTAGAAAAGGACGGTGGATGGACGAATAAAAGAACAGCAGAAGCTTTTGTAAAGTACGCAGAGATTTGTTTTAAGGCCTTTGGTGATAGAGTGAAACATTGGATTACTTTTAATGAGACAGTGATGTTTTGTGGATTAGGGTACTTAAAAGGTGCACATCCACCAGGAATACAAAATGATGTTCCAAAGTATTTTCAAGCGACTCATTATGTATTTTATGCACATGCAAAAACAGTTGCAGTGTACAAGCAGTTGAAACAATATGGAGAGATTGGTATCACGCATGTTTTCTTGCCTGCCTATAGTGTGGACGATCAAAAAGAAAATATACTGGCAGCAAATCATGCGAATGAATATGAAACGTATTGGTACTATGACCCAGTTTTAAAAGGCGAGTATCCGTCTTATGTTGTACAACAATTAAAGGGAAAAGGATGGACTCCTAATTGGACGGTTGAAGAATTAGAAATCATTAAACAAAATGCTGGGAAAAATGATTTTATTGGCTTGAATTATTATCAACCGATACGAGTGGAAAGATACGATGTAGATTTAAAGAATGAAGAACACTCTCGAGAAAACTCAACACTTGCTCCAGGTAATCCTTCTTTTGATGGTTTTTATCGAACGGTTAAAATGGAAGATAAAACATATACAAAATGGGGATGGGAAATATCTCCCAAAGGTTTCTTAGACGGATTGCATATGTTGAAAGCACGTTACGGTGACATAAAGATGTATGTAACGGAAAATGGACTTGGTGATGAAGATCCAATCATTGACGGAGAAATTGTAGATGTTCCGAGAATTAAATTTATTGAAGAGCATTTAAAAGTAATGAAGCGTGCAATTCAAGAGGGAATCAATTTAAAAGGTTATTATGCATGGTCTGTTATCGATTTGTTAAGCTGGCTAAATGGGTATAAAAAGCAATATGGCTTTATTTTTGTCGATCATAATGATAACTTAAAACGTAAGAAGAAACTTTCGTTTCATTGGTATAAAAATGTGATTGAAACGAGAGGAGAAGAGTTTTAACAGATAAAAGAGTATTTTAGGAGAAAGTGTATGAGTGCAAAGTATAAACAAATTGCAGATGTGTTAGAGCAAAACATTCGAGATGGGCTTTTTACTGAAACAAAAAAATTGCCTACAGAAGAGGCATTGATGAATCGATTTGAAGTAAGCCGTAATACGATACGAAAAGTAATTAGTCAACTTGTGAATAGAGGCTATATTTTTCAAGTGCAAGGTAGTGGGATGTTTTTACGCGAAACTTCTGTAACAGATTACATTAATTTAGGAAGTTTACGTGGATTAACGAAAAACCTCGTTTCGCAAAATATTGAAACGCAAGTGTTAGAGCTGGAAGTAATAGATGCGGACGAAGAGATAGCAAAGCGGATGCAATGTGAAATTGGAAATAGGTTATATTTTTTGAAGCGCTTAAGAATTATAGATGGGAAACCATTCTCTATTGAAGTAAGTTATTTTAAAAAAGATATCATTCCGTATTTGAATGAAGAGATAGCGTTAAGTTCTGTATATAGTTATTTCATTGAAGATTTACGATTAAATATTGGCTTTGCCGATAAAGTTATTAGTTGTGAAAAAGTAAATAAAGAAAATGCACAGCTTTTAGAACTAAATGAAGGTGATCCAGCGCTTCTTATTGAGAATACCGTTTATCTTGTAAATGGAACAATTTTCGAGCTATCGCAATCAATGTTTCATTATGAAAAGACGAAGCTTTTAAATCGGATTAATTTTAAGTGAAAAATGAATACAAATAACCTTGTGAAAAAGCAACTGATCTTAACGATTAGTTGCTTTTTATTTTGAAGTGGATGAGCAAAAAAACATAAAAGTGGTTGGTCCGTTTTTTACAAACATCCATTATGATAAGAGAAGAAAGGTAGTATTTTATTGATGCTTTAAAGAGGAAGTTTTTTATTGAAGTTCTTAATTAAAATAGACTAGCCTTAGAGAGGTGAAAATACAATGAGTTTTGCAATTTTACTAGTAGTTATTATTATAATTGTATCGCTGTTTGGGACCGTACTAGTTGCACGAAATGTGGAGGAGAATTACGGCAAGTCTACAAAGAGAAATGTGAAAAACTTATCGACTATCTATATTATCCTTCTTTTCGTTCTACTTGTTGGGGTAACGTGGTATGCGGTAGTGATTTAATAACTTTTTAAAGGAACACATTCATATTGTGTATGATGGAGGAGTAGCACTTTGATAAAAAATGAGCGCCACGTTTTAATTGTTTTTCCGCATCCAGATGATGAATCATATTGCGTGGCTGGAACAATTTTAGCTTATGCTCAGCAGAATGTTCCTCTTACGTATGTTTGTTTAACGCTTGGCGAAATGGGGAGAGCGATGGGAAATCCTCCTTTTGCAACACGTGAATCATTATATGCTATAAGAGAGAAAGAATTAAAGAGCGCAACTAATATTTTAGGGATTAAAGATTTACGTATGATGGGATATCGTGATAAGACGCTTGAATTTGAAACTCCTGGAGAATTAAGAAGTGTAATACAAAATTGTGTGGAAGAATTGAATCCTTCGTTAGTCATTTCTTTTTATCCGGGATATGCAGTTCATCCAGATCATAATGCAACAGGAGAAGCAGTAGCCAGGGCGTTAGCTAATATTCCGGAAAATAAGAGGCCAAGATTTTATGCTGTAGCTTTTTCAAATAATCATGAAGCAGAAATAGGGCCACCAAGTTTTAAAAATGGGGTAAAAGAATATGTTCCAAAAAAGTTGGACGCATTGCAAGCACATGCATCACAATTTGCGACTAAGGTAGCGGAACTGAAAAGAGAGTATGAAGATGGTGTTCCGGAAACAGTCGAGTGGTTAGAGAGAGAACCGTTTTGGATATACCCGTTCAAAGATAAAAATAAGTGATGCTATAGCTGAAGGTGATGAATATGTATTTTGAATATAAGAATCGAAAGGTTTTTTATAATATAGAAGGATCGGGTCCCGTCATATTGTTTTTACACGGTCTTGGAGGAAACGCAAATAATTGGTTATATCAAAGGCGATATTTCAAGGGGAATTGGACAGTGATTTCAATAGATTTACCTGGGCAAGGGAAATCTGAAGGACTAGAAATTAGCTTTAAAGAATACACAAATGTTTTGTATGAGTTATGCAATTATTTAAAGCTACAAAAAGTAGTCATTTGTGGTCTTTCAAAAGGGGCTAGAGTAGGAATTGATTTTGCTATACAATATCCAAGCTTTGTTTCTAGCTTAATTGTTGTAAATGCATTTCCTTATTTGGAACGAAAGGATCGTAAAGAGCGACTTGAAGTATATGATTTACTTAGCTTACAGGATAACGGAAAAACATGGGCGGATACATTATTGAAGGCGATGGGAGTAGCAGATAATGAAGGGATTGTCCGGGGATTTTATCAATCTTTACAGTCTATTAACCCATTGCATATTCAAAGATTATTTGCTAAATTAGTTGATTATGATCAGAGACCGTTTCTTGCAAATATTTCATGTCCTGTTTTAATAATAAGAGGGGGAAATGATGATTTTGTCCCTGAGAAATATGTAAGAGAGTTTGAAATACATTTAAAAAATACGACTTTCATTGATTTTGAAAATAGTGGACATTTACCTTATTTAGAGCAGCCAACTAGCTTTAATATGACGGTAGAAACATTTTTAAATCATGCGCTTAATTAATACGATTGTTACAGTAAATACTGTTATTAATGAGTAAAGTATAGTTCGTTTTGAGAGGAGGGAACTAGATGGAATGGAAACTAAATCGTGCAGATAAGACACCCGTATATAAACAAATTGCTGATTATATTGAAAGAGGTATTTCTTCAGGTGAATTTCCTTCTGATAGCAAGTTACCTTCTGAGCGTATGCTAGCAAAGGAATTACAAGTGAACCGGAGCACAATAGTAGCTGCATATGAAGAGTTAAAATCACTTGGAGTAGTAGAACGGCAAAAAGGAAGCGGAACTCGGGTGAATACAGACATATGGGGTGTGTCACATAAACGAATACCGAACTGGGGGAGGTACGTTGAGGATGGATCGTTCTTACCTAACGTACCACTTGTTCAACAAATTCGAACGGAAACACAAAAAGATGACTTAATTAATTTAGCGAGTGGAGAATTGTCACCAGAATTAATTCCGAGCGATAGATTTCGAACGATTTTGTCGGAGAAAACATTTATGGAAAACCTCGGTTATGACCATCCACTTGGAAATGAGATGTTGAGAAAAACAATTGCAGTACATGTTCAGCAATACAAACAAATTGAATCAGAATCAAGCTCGATTCTGATTACATCTGGAGCACAACAGGCACTTAATCTTATCGTTCAATGCTTATTAAAACCGGGCGATGCCATTGCAATTGAAGATCCTTCGTATTGTTTCTCGCTTCCCATGTTTAAATCGGCCGGTTTAAATATATTCCATTTACCTGTTGATGAGCATGGAATGAATCCAGATGACTTAATCGATTTGCACAAAAAGCATCGTATTCGTATGGTGTTTTTGAATCCAGATTATCAAAATCCAACGGGCACTGTACTTTCATTAGCGAGACGTAAAAAGATTTTAGAACTGTCTTCTGAATTCGGTATACCGATTGTAGAGGATGATCCATATAGTTTAACTTCTTTTAATGGAGAAGTGAATCCAACATTAAAATCAATGGATCAGAATGGGAATGTTCTTTATATAAGTTCATTATCAAAAATTGTTGCGTCAGGATTACGTATTGGCTGGGTAATTGGTCCTACGCGCGTAATAGAACGTTTAGCAGATGCGAAGCAACAAGTTGATTTTGGTCATAGTGTATTTACGCAGTGGGTAGCAAATCAATTTTTAGAATCAGAAGATTTTCATACGCATATTACAATGCTTCGTGGACAATTGAAACAAAGAAGAGATGAGTTAATTAGAAAGCTTGATGAAATATTAGGGGACCGAGTTGAATTTTTTGTTCCAGAGGGTGGAATACATGTATGGTGCAAAGTGCAAGGAACGTTTGATGAATATCATTTATTAGGTGAATCTATACGGAATGGTGTAGCGTTTGTCCCTGGAAGTGTTTTAGGTTCTAAAAGTGAATATATACGTTTTACTTTTGGGAGAGTAAATGTAGAACAAATCCAACTTGGAATTACGAGGTTTGGGGAAACGTTAAACGAGATTTCATAATAGTGATACGTAATATTGGAATGAGGGGAAGAAATGAAGTACGTGACGCTTTTACTTCAAGTAGGCGTGATATATGTGTTTAGCTTAGCTGGTACGTGGATTCAGGGAATATTCCATCTATCGATGCCAGGAAGTTTAATAGGGATGTTAATGCTGTTCCTACTCCTTTCTACTCGTATTTTACCATTAAAGTGGTTTGAGTTAGGGGCAGAAAAGTTAATCGTATTTTTACCGTTATTTCTAATCCCTTCGACAACAGGATTAATGGAATATGGATCTTTTCTTTTAAGTAAGGGAAGTATTATATTCCTTTTAGTTGTTGCAAGTACGGTAGTAACATTGATTGTTTCAGGGTATGTAAGTCAATTATTAGTAACATCCAAAAAATAAAATCGACAAGGTGCACGATTCAAATGGTCTTAATAATTATTACTGTAGTCATATATTTATTTGCGACAAAGCTGTATAAAAAATATACGTTTCCATTTATGTTACCAGTATTAACAGTTACAGCAATTATGATTTGCTTATTTCTGATGTTGGGCATTTCTCATCATGAGTATAAGGGAAATGGTGGGGACGTTCTTTCAGGCTTTTTGAGCCCTGCAATTGTAGCGTTAGCCATACCTCTATTTAAAGAACGAAAGATACTTATGAAAAACTTTTTATCGATACTTACTGGCGTATTGATAGGTATAGTGACTTTAACGAGTATGAATGTAGTGATTGGTGGGATTTTGAATATAGATAAGGAAGTTATACTAACAACTCTTCCGCAATTAGCGACAATGCCAATTGCCATTTCAGTAGCGGATCAAATTGGTGGTATTCCAACTATGACTTCTAGTTTTGTAGTTGTTGCAGGAATAACAGGTGCTATTATCGGACCAACAGTACTTAAGTTTTTCCGTATAACAAGTACGATTGGAAAAGGAGTGGGGATGGGCTGCGCATCACATATTATCGGTGTGAGTCGACTCGTGAAGGAAAGCGAGAAAGAAGCGACTATCGGTTCAGTAACGATGATTGTAACAGGACTACTCATTAGTATATTAATACCTTATGGAACGAAATTTATATTTTAAAAGTTGTAATAAGAAGTATAATACTACTTATTTTAAAATGTATGGAGATGATAAAAGTGACAACATGGTTTATAGTTACATTATTTATTTTTGGTGCCATTAAAGTACTAGTTTCTAGTATGCCAACTTCTGTTGTAGAATCCATTATTAGTAGATTTGAATTACATCAAAAACTTGATGAAGAACATACGACTGTATCGCTAGATGGAAAGAATATAGAGGGCGAAATGAAACTGCAAGTTATAAATGATTTTAACGAGGCTTTATTTTTAGATAAACATTATTTTCCGCCACACGGTGAAGGGACGCCGATAATCATTGAAACGAAAAAAGGAAAAAGAATAATTACGTTATCGATATATAGTTATGAAGAACATGTTGATGTAATAAGGCAATATAAGAAGAAATTCGTTGCCTATCGTTTACGTTCTAAAAGTCTTCAAACTCTTGCACCATTAGCAGTAACTGAAGAGTATGCTTAAGAAGAGACCTATAATGGTCTCTTTATTTTTGTATCCAATTATATACTTTCCAAATAAAAGAAAGGAACACCATATAACCAAATAAAGAATATGCATGGTTCCAATTTGCACTATGAATAAATAAACCTAAACCTTCCGCAACTTGTTCAAAAATGCTAGCACAAATACCTATGGAAATAATAAATATAGTTCTAGAAACGGCAGATAATGTTTTTGAAATTTGTATGAAAATAATTGTTGAAATCGGTAGTACAAACAACGTAAAGCCGACGTTAACTGAAAATATGGATGGGAAGGGCCTAACTGGAAAGAAGTATATGTGCTTATGGACAAAGAAAGCATCTAAGCAAGTTCCGATAATTGAAGAGAGTAAGATTGTAACTGCTAATGCTAGAAAATTATTCTTCTTCTCGAAGGAGGACATTTTTCTTTGCGAGAATTGCCAGTTCAATTTTTTCGAGTGTTTTGCAGTAGTCTTCTGTAATTTTTCCATTCATATTTTCCTCCTTATCCACTAAGTAATTTACAACTTGCCAGTCCGTAAACCAATCTTCACTTTCAACTTCTTCATGCTTCATATCTCGCCATGCATAGATGAGTGCAGGGCTGTATATACGATATGCGCCACTACGCAACTGGCATTTCTTTATTCGGCGTTTATAAAACTCACGGGAAAAAGATTCATTTACACTTGAAAATAAATGAGGCCAGTAATCTTTCCTTGAGCCTGTATGTGGATGATGCTCGGCCCAATATATGATTTGAGATAAAATATGTGTATCTCGAAATAATAATGAATACAACCTTTTTCCAATTAAGATTCGTTCATGCAAGGAAGTAAAATGTTTCATTGTATCGCCAATTAATAAAGTTTTTTGATTTGTATTATTTTCGTAGAAAGGGAAAAGGATATGATTAAACTGAAAGAAATCAAAGAGTTTAAATCCGATACTATTGAGTACGGTCTTTTGAAAGTGTGCATTTTGAATCACTCTTTTTTCTAAGTAGTTTTGCTCATTAATAATAGTTGCGATTGCTAATGTTTTTTTGTTCCCAGTTTTCCAAAAATCGTTCCACATCGTTTCCATAAATGTAGAAACATTTAGGTGAGGGAGAAGATGAAATAGCTTTTTTGCTTTTTTAACACTTTGTTCATAAAGTAAAAATTGAGGATATACATCTTGAAAAATGAGCCAATTCCCTCTTTCTAAAAAAGAAAAAAATGTAATTTGATCTTTCTCTGATAAAAGTTTCGTATATAAATCGCCCTTTAAATCAGTCATATTCCAACCGCCATTACGTGATACCATATGCCCAAGTAGTGCCCAATGTATTTCTGGAAATCGAATGTAAAATTGGTAGTATGCGCGTGTTCTCGTAACATTATTTTTATTTAGTTGTTCTGTCTGTATTTTTATATTGTTGATGATGAATTGCTCTTCTTTCGTTAATGTATACATGGTGTCAGAATGAATGAGTTTGCTTTTTTGTTTCAATTCATTTTTTACATCAAATAGGGAGAGAGGCAGTGCTTTGGAAGGTCCGTTATATGTATGATTTGAATTGCTTCGGTCCATTCCGTTACCTCCCTTTTTCATAAGTTTAAACGTGATTATTGGCTATGAATCATTCTATTTATCCCGCTATTTGCCGGGCAGTAAGATCCCCACCTCAAAATTCAGCGGAAGCAAAGAAGTTCAGTGGAGGTCGGGCTGCCCGTAAAAGTCCGATTGGTGAGGGCTGATAATCAGTGGGGGATGCCCCCCCACTAAATAAAGTTTCACTTTATTTTATTACGAGTATAAGAAATAAATGAGCGGTGTTTTTTACAAGGAATTTATTTATCATGCAAATAGTATAAAAAATCTTACCGTTATGAAGCGAAATGAAAAACAGAAACTATGTTTAATAGTTTCTGTTTTTTTATTTTGTCAATTTAATGTAACAAACGACAATTATGATTTGAATCAATTGAAAATAATTCAATCGCTTTTAATAAATACAATTTTTATGAAATGTACAGCAGGAGGAAAAGGAATGCTTAATAAAATAATTTTAATTACTGGTGGTACAGGTTCGTGGGGACATGAACTTATAAAACAATTATTAGAAAAATCACCGAAAGAAATTAGAGTTTTTTCAAGAAATGAAACGGTTCAGTTTGAAATGCAGCAACAGTTTATAAATGAAACTAGATTAAAATTTATCATTGGAGATATTCGTGATAAAGACCAACTCGTCTATGCTTGCCAAGATGTACATTATGTATTCCATCTTGCAGCTTTAAAACATGTTCCAGTATGTGAGTATTATCCTTATGAAGCTATAAAAACAAATATACATGGTACGCAAAATGTAATTGAAGCATCTATCCAGATGCAAGTTGAGAAAGTTATATATGTTTCAACAGATAAAGCAGCGGATCCATCAAATACGTATGGGATGACAAAAGCAATTGGTGAAAAATTAATGGTTCATGCGAATGTGCAAACGAAGAAAACAAAATTCATTTGTGTTCGTGGTGGAAATGTTTTAGGGACGAGCGGAAGTGTAGTGCCGCTTTTTAAAAAGCAAATTAAGAAGTCTTCACAAATAGGAATTACCGATGTAAATATGACTAGATTTTTCTTAACGATTGAAGATGCTGTTCGGTTGTTATTTAAAGCAGCATTTGACGGAAGAGGAGGGGAAATCTTTGTCATGAAAATGCCGGCATGTAAAATTACAGATTTAGCAAAGGTGTTGATGGAAGATTCGAAAAAAGAATACGTGAAGATAAAAGAAGTAGGGATAAGGCCAGGTGAAAAATTAAGTGAAATGCTTTTATCTGAAGTAGAGAGTAAAACAAGTATAAGTTTTGATCAAAATTATTTTGTGGTACTACCGACTATTCCTATAGAGGGACTTCAAGAATATTATGCTAGTTATCCGCTTGTGGATGTGAAGAGTTTTAGTTCTCAACAAGACTTACTTGCAAAAGATGAGGTGAAACAAATGCTATTAAAAGGAGGATTTCTACGATGAAAAAAAATGCAAGCCTTTTAATAACTGGTGCAAATGGTTTCACAGGTCGACATGCTTGCCAATATTTTTTAGAGCAGGGCTTTCATGTAATTCCTATGTTTCAAAAACGTCCACATAGAGAAAACATCGGAAATAGTATTACTTGTGATTTAACTAATAAGAGCGAAGTAATGAAGGTAATGAAACAAATAAAACCAGACTATGTATTGCATTTAGCAGGAAGAAATTCAGTTATAGAGTCTTGGACAGCTTCTCTTGAATACATGGAGATTAATGTAATAGGGACTTTGTATTTATTAGAAGCGATTAAGCAGGAAGCTTCGCATTGTAAAACATTAGTTATAGGATCTGCATTGCAAGCAGATAGTATGAATAACATAAAAGTTTCAAATCCATATAGTTTAAGTAAAACGATGCAAGTCATTATTGCAGAGGCTTGGGGCGGATTAATGGATTCAAATATTATCATTGCAAAGCCCTCAAACTTAATTGGTCCAGGAGAATCGAATGGCATTTGTTCGATTCTCGCAAAAAAAATGATAGATATAGAATCGGATAGAAGTAAAGCGATTATTGAAGTAAACAGTTTGAAAGATAGTAGGGATTTTCTAGATGTACGTGATGCGGTTAAAGCGTATCATGTGTTATTACGTAATGGTATAAATGGGAAACAATATAATATTGGATCAGGAGTGAGACGATCTTTATTAGATGTACTAGAACAATATAAAAGATTAACACAGCTCCATTTTACTATAAAAGAAACAGAGAATAGTGGAAGCAGCTCAAATGAGAGCTTAGTAATAGAGGATATAAAAAAGTTAGGTTGGATCCCAGAAATTCAATTTCATCAATCATTAAAAGATGTACTTGAATATGCGAAGTGCAGTGACATCTGCATGCAATGAAAAATAAAAAAGGGTGTAAGAAGTATATGAATGTAAATGGTTATGAAGCAATAAATAATCAAAATACACTATTTCTTTCGATTGTCGATACGCTGGATTGGAAAGATGAAGAAGCGCATGTTTTGCACATCTATGAGGCGATAAATAAATGTCGAGCATACGTGGAAAAGGTTAATCGGAAAAATCCAGCAGTAGAGACGGGAATTAGGCCTGTAATCCAAGTCTTTACTCAGTGTGAATGTAGTGAGTATGGAAATGATTTTTATGAACTTATCAAAGATCTTTTGCAAGATATAGGATTTGAGTTAAATATTTATATAAATAATAGTAAGTTTACTTACATGTAATAGATTGATATAAAGCAAGATTTTTAATGATAAAGGTGGATATAAGTTATGAATAAAAAGATTCTCTTTACTGGGGGCGGTACAGCAGGACACGTTATGATTAATATGGTATTGATTCCTAAATTTATGGAAAAAGGATGGGGAGTTGAGTATATTGGATCTCAAAATGGAATTGAAAAGTTATTAGTTCAAAATGTTAAGTACAATAGTATTTCAACGGGGAAGCTTCGGAGATATTGGGATTGGGAGAACTTTAAAGATCCTTTTAAAATTATAAAAGGCTGCTTACAAAGTTATAAATTAATTAAGAAAGTGAAGCCAGACGTTATCTTTTCGGCAGGAGGATTTGTTTCAGTTCCTGTAGTTATAGGGGCATGGTTAAATCATGTACCAATCGTAATACGTGAGCCAGACAGTACGTTAGGGTTAGCAAATAAAATAGCGTTGCCTTTTGCTACAAAACTATGCACAACATTTCCTCATACAGGGGAGAATGTAAGTAACGAGAAAAAAGTTTATGTAGGACCAATTGTAAGGGAAGAAATTGAGAGAGGTAACGTATTACGAGGAAGAAGTTATTGTGAATTTCAGCAAGATAAGCCAGTATTGTTAATTATGGGTGGGAGTCAAGGTGCTAAGTGGATAAATGATATGGTAAGGAAAAGTTTAGATACATTATTATTAAGTTTTAATATTGTTCATATGTGTGGTAAAGGAAAGATAGATTCATCTATTGGCATGGAAGGTTATATGCAATTTGAATATATAGGGGAAGAATTGCCGCATATATTGAATATGGCAAGTGTTGTCGTTTCCAGAGCGGGTTCTACTGCTATTTCTGAATTGTTATTTTTGAAGAAACCGATGTTGCTTATCCCGTTAACTAATGGTTCCAGTAGAGGGGATCAAGTTTTAAACGCTGAATATTTTTCTAGGCAAGGGTATGCGGAAGTTTTACTTCAAGATAGAACAAGTAGTAGTACATTTACACATGCAGTAAACCAGCTATATGCAAATAAGGAGAGGTATGTTCAAAACATGAATGGATATAAGAAAACAAATGATGAGGGGATTCATCAACTAATAGATTTAATAAATGAAGTGGTGAAATAATAGGGGGTTAAATGGAAAAAGAAAAGGAAAGAAGATATCTTCTTTCCTTTTCTTTTTCAAATTCATTATTATGTAGCCTATTATATGCTGTATAGAGCTATATACTATAGACGAATACCGTTTTTTAACAGCTTAGTAAATGCATTAGAATAAATAGGTTTACTGTAATAGTAGCCTTGAATAAACTGACATTTATTTTTTTGAAGGAAATTCACATGTTCTTTCGTTTCTACACCTTCAGCGATAACCGACATCTCTAATGTATGTGCTAATGTGATGATCGTTTTAATGATTTCCATTCCATCTTCACACGTTTCAGACATTGTCATAAACTCCCTCGGGATTTTTAAAGTATCGATTGGATATAAAGGTAAGTAAGCTAGCGAAGAATAGCCTGTACCAAAGTCGTCGATTGAAATGTGAATTCCTAAATTTTTTAGTGTACGCAGTTTTATTAATGTTTCTCTTTCATCCATCATTGCAATTCGTTCTGTTAATTCAAGATCGAGAGAACTCGCTGGTAAGCCTGTAGTTGCTAAAGTAGATGAAATAGACTTTACAAAATCTTCTTGTTCAAATTCTTTAGCAGATAAATTTACTCCTATTTTTAAATGAGAATACCCGAGTGCATGCCAACGTTTCATTTGCTCACAAGCTTGTTGTAATGTCCATTTTCCTATTGGAATAATTTGTAGTGTTTCTTCGGCAATAGGAATAAATTCGTATGGAGAAATAACACCTAATTCAGGATGGTTCCATCTGATCAAAGCTTCAGCACCGATAATTTTGTTCGATTTACTGTCAACTTGAGGTTGATATAAAAGGAACAATTCTTCATTTTGAAGTGCGTTTGGTAAATCTTTCTCTAATCGTAATCGTCTTTCAATTTTTTTAGCGATTACATCGTCATAAATAGAGACCGAGTTAAGCTCTTTTTCTTTCGCATCATACATTGCGACATTAGCGTTTTTCAAAAGTGTAGAGGCATCGATTCCAGAATGTGGATAAATAGCGATACCAATACTAAGTGATACATTTAATTTTTGTTCATGTATGACAAATGGTTTTTTCATACTTTCAAATAATTCGTTACATAACTGGAATAAGGAATCATAGTCAGTATAGTTTTCAATTAAGATTGTAAATTCATCGCCACCGATTCTTGATACATAAGTATGTGATGGAAGACATGATTGGACTCGCTGTGCCACTTCTTCTAATATATAATCACCTGACGAATGCCCAAGTGTATCGTTAATTGCTTTAAAGCGGTCTAAATCTAAATATAATAATGCAAACTCACTATTTATTGTTTGAGCATTCTTTATAACTTTTCTTAATTTCTTATGGAAATAGGCTCGATTCCCAATTTTCGTTACAGTATCGTGGAATGCTAAATATTTTATTTCTTCTTGTTGTTTTTTTTGTGCGGTAATATCCTTTACCATAATATAGCTTCCTGAAATTTGTCCATCTATCATAATAGGGACGATGGTAACGTATAAAAAATAAATAAAACCATCTTTATATTGAGAACTAAGTTGTAAGGATGCCGATTTTTGTTGTTTAACTTTTTCTAATGCAGTTACCAGTTTGTGTTTATCTTCATCTAAAATGATCGAGAAACATGTCTCACCGAGTAACTCGTTTGTTGGTGCTCCGAGCAGGACGCTTCCTGCCTCATTTACATTTAAGAATACTCCATTTAAATCAATTGTAAAAATGGGATCAGGATGATATTCATATAATGATTCGAATTTTTGCTGTTTCTGAGATAGAGCCTCTGACTTATGGACTAAATCAGAAGTCCTTAAAGTAACTTTATCTTCAAGTTGAGCATTAAATGCTTGTAGACGTTTTGTTAGAGTAGCATTTTGCATACCCACAATAGAATGTCGAATAAGTACAAAAACAAAAGCGATACAATTTCCTGTAATGAGAGTGGAAGATGATGTTTGTTCTTTTAACGTAAACCCGATTAGTATTGCGACGGCAAGGTAGGGGAATACGACTAAAACTTTTTTCCCTAATTTAGGGTGTACAGTAAAATAATTTTTATTGCTATTATAATCGTCTGAAATGGAACCAGCTATTGCGATGAGTAATATAGGTACTCTATATAAAAGACGTAATAGCGTTATAGTATCATTTGCTAAATGGCTATATAGGTAGAAATAAATATAGTTAAAAGTTGCAGAACTTATTAACACAAAAATAAAAATATAAATTTTCCGTTTGGAATTAAAAACAGTTGGACGGAAAAAGAGACTAACGCTTAGTAGAAGAAATAATAGGTCTGCAATTGGATATAGAAAGGAAAGAAAAATATCTCCCAGTGAAAGGGAAAATATATTTAAATCTGGCTGATTAAATAAATACCATTCTAATGTGAATACGGAAATGAGTACTATACATAGATCACAAATAAAGAATGCCTTTTCCCATTTGTTGCATTCTTTTAAGATTTTATAGCAGAAAGCGATAAGGCAGAAGAATAGAAAAAACATGTAAAATACATCAGAAATAGTAAAACGATGTATTGGAATTTCAAAAAAGTTATCTTGATACGTATATACTATTTTTCCTAATAAAAAACTACCAATTGCTATTGTGATACATATCCAAAAAGGATTTGAACTAACTTTTTTAGAATATATAGAGTAAATTAGTGATACAAATGTAATGGTTTCAATGATGAGTGAAGCGAAGCGTACATTGAAATTTGAAAAATGAGTAGGGAACAGAAAGAAAAACATAAAATAGATTGAATAGCATACTAATGTTGTGATTAATATGCATAGTTGTAAATTTTTATTTAATTTCAATAAAATCACCTTCTTTAATTATGCACCATATTCGTAATATCTATACATAATAATATTACTTAAGGATTGTATCAGATTTCCATATAAAAAGCATGCTAATAAGAAAAGAATTGAAGAGTGTAATACTTCTTAAAATTGAAAAAGTATTACGTTCAATAATTTTTAGTTTATAAGGAATGTAGATAGAATTTGTATATTTAGTCATCCTTTAGATTGTAAAGGTTTTTTAGTGATTTGCAAGCAGAGATGCAAAATTACATATAAACTGATAAGGGACTTCCTTCTAGGTTATAAAATTAAAGGGAAGACTTTTTGTTTTTATAATCTGAAAATTTATAATTGAAAATTAGTTAAAAAAAGTAATAAGATAAGAACGTATGATTTTGTGGGTTTGATAGTGTTGCCATTAAAAATGTAAAAAAAGGGTGAACTTTTAATGTTATGTCGAATTAAAGATGCAGAAATATACTACGAAATTGTTGGAGAGGGTAAACCAGTCCTTATTATACATGGCTGTGCCCCTGATCATAGGTTAATGCAAAGATGTATGGAATCAGTATTTCAAAAATATGAAGGATATCAAAGAATTTATATTGATTTACCTGGCATGGGAAAATCGAATGCTCCAGATTGGATAAATAGTTCAGACCATATATTAGAAGTACTTATTGCATTTATTGAGGAGATTATTTCTACTGAAAAATTTTTATTGGTAGGAGAATCGTACGGAGGATATTTGGCTAGAGGGATACTTTCAAAAATGTCTGAGAAGGTTAATGGGTTATTGTTAGTATGTCCTGTTGTTGTAGCACAACCAAAAGAAAGACTTTTACCGGATAAACAGGTACTTGTACGAGACGAGGAGTTTTTAAATACGCTCACTTCTATCGAAAGAGAAGAATTTTGCGATTTGGCAGTGGTAGCAAATGAATATACATATACACGATTCAAAGAAGAAATTAAGCCAGGATTAGATGTTGCTAATTATGAATTTATTGAAAGGTTGCAAAAGAATTACCCTCTTACTATAGATTTTCACCGTAAGAAATATGAGAAACCCGTTCTTTTATTAGCTGGAAGACAAGATATAACGGTAGGGTATCAAGATATTATAGGAATGATTGAAAATTATCCAAGAGCGACATTAGCTGTGTTAGACACGGCAGGACATAATTTGCAAATTGAACAGCCTGAACTATTTGAGAGTTTAGTAGGAGAGTGGATTAGAAGAACAACTTAGCAAAGTGTATAAAGTATATTAAAGGAGAATAAATTAATATTGCGATTACGCCTAAGTTTTTGGATGGGACAGATTAACGTGATGTATAAAAAATCTTAAGGAGGAATTATGAGTACATTTATTTACATGGTTAGACATGGCGAATCACTTAAAATAGAGGGGAATGAAAGAACACGTGGATTAACTGAGAAAGGAAATTTAGATACTCATAGAGTAACTGAGATATTAAAAACAGAGGGAATTGATACTTTCATTTCAAGTCCGTATAAGAGAGCTATGTTAACGATAGAAGAGGCAGCTAATTTCTATGAAAAAGAAATAGTAGTATATGAAAATCTTAAAGAGTGTCGATTTGCAAGTGAGGATCAGATTATATTAGACAAAGAGGTGTATCCACTTGTAAAGAGGATGTTCTCTAATCCGGACTTTGCACGAACGGAAGGAGAGTCATATGCGGATTGTCAGAGAAGAGTAGTGAAAGTATTAAAAGAAATCTTAATCGATTTTCAAGGGCGCAAAATTGTAATTGGTACACATGGGCTTGTCATGACATTGATGATGAACTATTTTGATAAGCAATATGGACTTGAATTTTTAATGAATACAGCAAAACCGGATATATATAAGATGGAATTTAAAGAAGAACAATTAATGAACGTAGAGAGATTATGGAAAGCGGAATAAAATTGGTTGCATGGATTTTGCTGTAAAAGTTACTTTTATAGCAAAATCTTTTTTATTTGAATAGAAAGCATCTTTATCAACTATTTTTAGAATGTTACATCAATAAGTAATTATTCAGTATTTGAATAAATTATGGGAAAATTGGTTTAAGGAAACCATTTTAAATATGACAAAACTCCAAACATTGGATTTATATTCAATAGAAGAAAAAGATGTAGAATTTTGTCTTGTTGTACGTGTTTACTTTTTATTCCGTTACATATAGGCTTTGTGGTGTAAGGGGGAGACATCACCTTTGCGCTACATTTAGAAGGAGGTCATTGTGATGAAAAAGATGAGAAAATTTGCGGGAGTAGCTTTAGCGGGGACAATTGGATTAAGTGGACTACTTTTTTTAGAACCAAGTATAGGTGCTGCAGAAACATCGCAAGTGCAAGAGGAGAATTTTAATGCGATTCATGTAAAGATGAATCAAAGTGAGCAGTATTTATTGAGTGGTAGAAGTATTGATGTTCTTTCGGGAGATAAAGAAGCAATTCAGTTAAATAAATACACAATTAGTTTTAGTAAACCTGGCGAGTATGTGATTAGGGTAAATGGTTGTGTTTATGACGATATCTATACTTTTACTGTGAGTGAGTAGTATATACTCTTATATTGTGAGATAAAAAAAGAAACACCCTATTTGCGGTGAGAATCGTAAATAGGGTGAATTATTTGTTAGAAAGTTAATGAAAAGAGCAATAGGTATTTAGTTGTGTTTTATATATTTTCATTAATTTGCTCTTTATTTTTGTTATGTAAAGTGTGTAAAAGTGTTTGAAATACTTTAAATGATTGCTGAAAGATTGGACTTTGAATAAAAGTGTATAGAAACGTTACGATGAAAACAGGACCTCCTAGCATATATCCAATAACTAATACAACGCATTCTACTATGATTCTAGCACGGCTAATAGACAGTCCCGTTTTGTCGGAAATAGTAAGCATGAATCCATCGCGAGGTCCAGCACCAATTCCAGCCGCAACATACATACCTCCCCCAATACCTGTGATTGCAATACCGGAAAATAAGATGAGTAAGTTTATCCATAAATAATGAGTAGCGTTTGGAAGGATATTTGATTGTAAGAAAAAGTCCATAATAGGACCGATAAGCAGTGCATTTAAAAATGTGCCTACGTTTATATATTTTCGATCTACTAGTAAAGAAATGAGAACGAGACATAATCCACATATGACACTCCACGTACCAATGGTCCATCCAAATCTTTGGTAGAGGGCCATATTTAAAACTTCCCAAGGATGCAAACCGAGAAATTTAACTTTGACTGCAAGAGCGTTTCCAAGGCCAAAGAAAATTAATCCTAAGAAAAAAAGAAAATAGCGAAAGAGAGTTAGCCTCATCTTTAAAACCTCCCATATTTTATAATTATGTATGTTACCTGTTACGGTTTTAATGTACAAATATTATGTCTTTTTAGCATTCGTTTAAAATTGTTAACAATGTAAATGAAATATACATCTTCACAGTCAAAACAGTTAAAATATTTCGTTTTAAGGATTATAATGGAGAGAGAAACAGAAAAGGGAGTGAACGAACTTGAAAAAAGAACTTATTGAAAGATTTACGAGATATGTAAAAATTGATACCCAATCAAATGAAGAAAGCCATACAGTGCCAACAACACCTGGACAAATTGAATTTGGTAAATTATTAGTTGAAGAGTTAAAAGAAATTGGGTTAACAGAAGTAACGATGGATGACAATGGTTATGTAATGGCAACACTTCCCGCTAATACGGACAAGGATGTGCCTGTAATCGGATTTTTAGCCCATTTAGATACGGCAACAGACTTTACAGGGGAAAACGTAAAACCACAAATTCATGAAAATTTTGATGGTCATGCAATTACGTTAAATGAAGAGTTAAATGTTGTATTAACACCAGAGCAGTTCCCGGAATTACCATCATATAAAGGTCATACGATTATTACAACTGATGGTACAACACTTCTAGGAGCAGATGATAAAGCTGGTCTTACAGAAATTATGGTTGCAATGAACTATTTAATACATAATCCGCAAATTAAGCACGGGAAAATAAGAGTAGCATTTACACCGGATGAAGAAATTGGTCGTGGGCCAGCGCATTTTGATGTAGAAGCGTTTGGTGCATCATTTGCTTACACGATGGATGGAGGTCCATTAGGTGGTTTAGAGTATGAAAGTTTTAATGCTGCAGGTGCTAAGTTAACGTTTAACGGAACGAATACACATCCTGGAACAGCGAAAAATAAAATGCGTAACGCAACGAAACTTGCTATGGAGTTTAACGGGCATTTACCAGTAGAAGAGGCGCCAGAATATACAGAAGGCTATGAAGGGTTCTATCATTTACTTTCTTTAAATGGTGATGTTGAGCAAAGTAAAGCGTATTACATTATTCGAGATTTTGATCGTGAAAATTTTGAGACACGTAAAAATAACGTTGAAAATATTGTGAAGCAAATGCAAGAGAAGTATGGGCAAGATGCGGTCGTTTTAGAAATGAATGATCAATATTATAACATGCTTGAAAAAATTGAACCGGTAAGAGAAATTGTTGATATTGCATATGAAGCGATGAAAAGTTTAAATATCGAACCGAACATTCACCCGATTCGCGGTGGAACAGATGGATCACAATTATCATATATGGGATTACCGACGCCAAATATTTTCACTGGTGGTGAAAACTACCACGGTAAATTTGAGTATGTTTCGGTAGATACTATGGAAAAAGCTGTTCAAGTTATTGTAGAAATCGCAAGACGATTTGAAGAACAAGCTTAGACGAGAACCAAGTAGTACGAATGTGCTACTTGGTTCTTTTTAATATAGCACGCGCCACAAATAAAAAGTTGCATAAGATTCCCAATTTGTCCAGTTTGCCGCAAAGTCTTTTATTTCATGTTTAGTCGGTTTATTTTCGGAACATGTAATAAATTTAATTGCATTATGCAGACCAACATCATCAATTGGAAAGGCTGAAGTGAAGCGTAAACAGCGCATTAAAACATAGTGGGCAGTCCACGGTCCTATACCATGGATAGCGGTTAATTGTTTTTCAGCAATTTTTACATCTTGTGTTTGTAGTAACGATTCTTTTGATAGTTTCCCTTCTGTAATAAGCCTCGCAATACCGATTAAATATTCACATTTTCTAGTCGTCATTTTTAATTTTTTAAGATCCTCTACATGTAAATTTGCAATTGTTTCAGGTGATGGGAATATCCTATGTTTTCTATCGTTCCATTTTACGTAACTTCCAAATTGTTCAACTAATCTTCTTTTTAGCGTATAAGCATATGCGAGGTTAATTTGTTGACCGATAATTCCCCAGGAAAGTGCTTCAAATAAATCTGGAATACCTAATGTGCGAAGCCCATAATAATCTTGAATAGGGCCTTGAAGGAGTGGGTCATGTTTAGCTAATGTATAAAAAGGAGCTAAATCGGTAGTGAAATCAAACCACTCTATTACGTAGTTAGCTACAGCATCACATACCCATTTTTCAGAGTTATAGGATTCTCCTAAAAAACGTATTTGAATATTTCCGTCAGTATTTATACTAATTTCAACTAAAGGGTTTACATGTTCAACAGGAATGACTTTATAAATTTTGTTATCTTCAATGTGAAACATACATTCATTGTTAGAACGTGATAGATAGCGTAAGTTTTCTTGGAAATTAAATTCTTTTGGAGCTGCTAAAGTCAATGCGTTATTATATTCTGCTGTCATATGAATTCCACCTGTAATTTTTCTAATGTGAGCAATTCTTTTTTCATTTCTAATCCGCCTCTAAAACCAGTTAGTTTTCCATCTTTTCCTATAACGCGATGGCAAGGAATCGTAATGAGAAGAGGGTTGGCGGCAATAGCAGAAGCAACGGCACGCACAGCTGTAGGTTTTTGAATTCTTTCTGCAATTTCTGAATAAGAATAGGTCTTCCCGTAAGGAATTTCACGTACCGTATTCCAAACGGATAATTGAAAAGCAGTTCCGTAAGCATCGATAGGGAAAGTAAAAGTTTCACGCTTGTTTTCTAAATACTCCATAATTTCTTTCGTATATGTTTGCATGTAATCTGGATTGCAAGTCAATATATGTTGGGGCTGTTTTTTTCTAGCCCATATATTTAGTTCTTCAAAGTTTGCGTCTTGTGATCCAATGAAACAAATTCCATTTTCAGTTGCAGCAATATGAAAGCACCAATTTTTATGTGTAAGTAGCGCCCAATATATAGATTTATTTTTGTAGGAATTCATTATTGTCTACCTCTTTCATTACGTTCTTTTTTCGATATTCAGTAGGAGTAAATCCAGTTTTCTTTTTAAATAAAGTTGCGAAATACTCTTGGTTTTCTATCCCGACAGCAGTACTAATTTCCTTAACGGATTGCTTTGTATGTGAAAGATATTCCATCGCTTTTACAATCCTGAATTGCTGTATATATTCCATTGGGCTAATTCCTGTTATTCTTTTGAAAGTGCGTTGTAAATGAAAGGGGCTACCGTGGCACATTTCCGCCAGTATGTCGAGAGTTAATGCTTCGTCAAAATGCTTTTCAATATACTCTTTAATTTGTTCTACCCACTCTTCATTTGGTAAAGTAATCCCATTTGGTTTACAACGTTTGCACGGACGAAAGTTTTCATGCAATGCCTGCTCTGCATGAAGAAAAATTCGTACATTGTTTTGATTCGGTATTCTTGATTTACACGATGGTCGGCAAAAGATACCAGTTGATTTCACAGCATAAAAGAATTTGTTGTCATAGGAAGAATCATTATGAATAATTGCTTGCCAATACACACTTGTTAACATAAATTCTCCATTGTGCAAAGAACATCACCTCTGAAATTAGTATAACCTGAATAAAGTGCGTATGTACGTATTCAAAAATGTAAGAGCAAGATTACAAAGATGAAAATATGATTGTTTTTCTATTTTGTGATAGCATGAACTTTGAAAGTGAACAGCAAGAGGAGGATTATAAGTGAAGTTAATTTCATGGAATGTAAATGGTTTACGTGCAGTTATCACAAAAGGTGGATTTTTAGAATATCTTGAGGAATCCAATGCAGATATATTTTGTCTACAAGAAATTAAATTACAGAGTGGACAAATTGATTTAAATCTAGAGGGATATTATACATATTGGAATTATGCTGTGAAAAAAGGCTATTCAGGAACGGCAATTTTTACGAAAAAAGAACCGCTTTCTGTTACGTACGGTTTAGGCATTGAAGAGCATGATCAAGAAGGAAGAGTCATTACTTTAGAATTCGAAGATTTTTACATGATAACGTTATATACGCCAAACTCAAAACGAGGATTAGAGCGTTTAGATTACAGAATGGAATGGGAAGATGATTTCAGGGCTTACATAAAGCAATTAGATGAAAAGAAACCAGTTATTTTCTGTGGAGATTTAAATGTTGCTCATAAAGAAATAGATTTAAAAAATCCAAAAAGTAACCGTAAAAACCCTGGATTCTCTGATGAAGAAAGGGAGAAGTTTACACGTATTTTAGAAGAAGGATTTGTTGATACGTACCGTCACCTTTATCCTAATCAGGAAGGGGCATACTCTTGGTGGTCCTATCGTATGGGAGCAAGAGCGAAAAATATCGGATGGCGTTTAGATTATTTTGTTGTCTCGGACAGAATAAAAGGGCAAATAACGGATGCGAAAATTAACAGTGAAATAATAGGATCAGATCATTGTCCAGTTGAATTACATATAAATTTCTAAAAAAAGAAGTATCTCGCTAATAATAGGCGGATACTTCTTTTTAATTCAGTTTGTTAAAATTTTTCAAATCATTCTTGAAATAATTACATATTAAATATATACTTAGTAACGATAATCATTATCAACGAAAAGAATTATCAATGGATGAAGTATAAAAGAATTATAGTTTAGGGGAAGTGAATGAGAATGAGTTCCGGATAAAATTATTAATCTAATGAAATATATGCTTAGAACAAGTTTCATGTAGTTAAGTTTTTATATAAAAATAATCTATTTACAGGTTTCGAGAGGAGATATATGAAGATGAACAAGAAGTTATTTACATTAGGGATGGTTACAGTTTTAAGTGTAGGGTTAGCGGCATGTAATAGTGCGGATAAAACTTCAGGGGAGCAAAAGCAACAGACAAAAGCTACGGAAACAAAAAAAGATGAAAAACGAAAAATTACATATTTAGGTAAAGAATATACAGTGCCAGCAAAAGTAGATAAAATTGCGACAGCTAGTTTAGAGTCAATGGAAGATGCGGCAGTACTTGGAATTAAACCAGTTGGTGCGATTACTGTAGGTGGTAAATTACCAAAGTATCTTGAAAAAGATTTAGAGGGTGCAAAATCTGTTGGTGAGAAAATGCAACCGAATTTTGAAACATTACTTCAATTAAAACCAGATGTTATTACATCAAGTACGAAATTCCCAGCAGAAACAGCTGAAAAGTTTACGAAAGTAGCTCCGACGTTCCCAGTATCACACGTTTCAACAAATTGGGAAGATAACTTAAAGTTAATGGGAGAATTAACTGGTAAAAAAGATAAAGCAGAAAAGATTATTAAAGATTACAATGCGGACGCTGAAAAAGCAAAAGCAAAACTAGGAGATAAGTTAAAAGACAAAAAAGTACTTGTCGTTAGACTGAGAGCAAACGAATTATTCCTCTATCCTGAAGGCGTATACTTTAACCCTGTCATTTATAAAGATCTTGGACTAACTGCTCCAGAGCAATTGAAAACTGTAAAAGCACAAGAGAAAATTTCATTTGAAAAACTTGCTGAACTTAACCCGGATTATATTTTCTTACAATACGAGGCAAGTGAAAATAAAAACCCGAAAGTACTAGAAGAAATTGAAAGCAATCCAATTTGGCAAAGTATGAATGCTGCGAAAGAAAAGAAAGTATTTGTAAACGTTGTGGATCCAATGGCACAAGGTGGTACAGCTTGGAGTAAAACAGCATTCTTAAAAGAAGCAGTGAAAAATTTATCTAAATAATACAATAAGTAAGGTGCGTTGAATGATATGCAGAAAACAAATGCAGTACCAGTAACTATATTATGTATAGCACCCATACTCATCTTAGCTACAGTTATACTTTCTATTTTGTATGGTGCGAAAAGTATTGATGCTGAAACAGTGTGGAACGCATTATTTCATTTTGATTCAAGCGATGTAAATCATAATATTATTATTACTTCACGTTTACCAAGGGTAGTTGCAGCTCTTTTAGTCGGAGCATTTCTAGCCATATCAGGAGCACTTATGCAGGGGATGACAAGAAACTATCTTGCATCCCCTTCTATTATGGGTGTGACGGATGGTGCAGCCTTTGTTATTACACTATGTATGATTTTTCTTCCAGGAATGTCATCGATCGGTATGGTTTTATGTTCAATGATTGGTTCTGCACTAGGGGCCGGTATCGTGTTTGGTTTTGGCTCACTTCTTCAAAATGGCTTATCTCCTGTTAGGTTAGCAATTATAGGGACAGTTATTGGAACATTTTTAAGCAGTGTATCAGCTGCGATGGCTTCGTATTTCCAAATCTCTCAAAATGTTAGTTTTTGGTTTAATGCAAAGTTAGACCAAGTGGACCCTAATATAATTAAAATTACGATACCTTTTGGGATAATTGGGATAGTTTTAGCGCTGTTAATAGCGAAATCTATTACCATTCTTTCTTTAGGAGAAGAAGTTTCTATTAATCTAGGGCAGCGTACAAAACTAGTAAAAGCGATGGCAATTTTATCAGTAATTTTTTTAACAGGAACAGCAGTTGCTTTAGTAGGAAAAGTTGGTTTTGTAGGCTTAATTATTCCACACATTACTCGCTTTATTATTGGGGTAGATTATAAGTGGATTTTACCATGTGCGGGTGTTATTGGTGGAGTTTTCTTAGCTTTATGTGATGTATTAAGTAGATTTGTAAACTATCCATTTGAAACGCCAATTGGAGTCGTTACATCTTTAATTGGGATTCCTTTCTTCCTTTATTTAATCCGTACAAGAGGAGGAGAGAGACATGCTTAAAAGTTCAAGTCAACGTTTTGGAATGACGATGGGGATTATTATATTTTTAATACTATGTGCCATTTATATTAGTTTAACGAATGGAACGTTTGATATTACGATTACAGATGTATTTAAAACACTTTTTAGAATAGATCCGTTACCAGAGCATGATTTAGTTATTTTTGAGTTTCGTCTTCCGCGCATTGTAATTGCTGGATTAGTAGGATTAGGATTAGGCGTTGCGGGTGCTGTAATTCAAGGGATTACGAGAAATGGTTTGGCGGACCCAGGTATTTTAGGAGTAAATGCCGGAGCAGGTACAGCTATCGTCATTTTTATGTTTTTCTTTCAAGGACAATTAAAGAGCACAGACTGGATTTCTATAATGATGATGCCGATGTTTGGCCTAGTTGGTGGATTAGGTGCAGCCATTATAATCTATCTGTTTTCTTGGAAAAACGGTAAGTTAGATTCGCAGCGACTTTTGTTAACAGGGATTGCAATCGGTTCAGGGTTTGGCGCATTCTCTATGTATTTATCACTCAAAATGAAATCAACAGATTTTGAGATGGCTGCAGTTTGGGTGTCTGGAAGCATATATAGTGCAAACTGGAAGTATATTATTGCTATGTTACCGTGGCTTATCATTTTAATTCCACTGATACAGAAGAAAGCTTATTTATTAGATTTATTTCAATTGGAAGAAACGAGTATTACGAGTTTAGGTGTTTCAGTAGAAAGAGAGAAATCAATTTTACTATTAAGTAGTATCGGACTTGTAAGCGCATGTGTTGCTGTTTCAGGAAGTATTGGTTTCATCGGACTAATGGCACCGCATATAGCGAAAAGACTTGTTGGTATTCAGCATAAGCATATCATTCCTACGTGCGGAGTAATCGGAATATTTCTTGTAATTGCTTCAGACTTTATTGCAAAAACAGTTTTCACACCTGTAGAGTTACCAGTTGGAATCGTTATTTCTATTGTCGGTGTACCGTATTTCTTATATTTACTTTATAAGGCGAAAGCGTAAGAGGAGGAATAAAAGTGAGTATGTTAAGTGCAAAAAATTTAGAAACGAGTTATGAAAAACTTACAGTGTTTCGCGATTTAAATGTGGAAATACAAGAAGGAAAAGTAACGACAATTATAGGGCCAAACGGGTGCGGTAAATCAACACTATTAAAAACGATGGGACGAATTTTAAAGCAAAAAAGCGGTAAAGTGTATTTGCAAGGACAGGATTTAAATACAATTCCAACGAAAGAAATTGCCAAGCTGTTAGCTTTACTTCCGCAAACTCCGATTGCACCAGGAGAGCTTAAAGTAGAAGAATTAATTTCTTATGGACGCTATCCACATCGAAATAACGTAAACAAGTTAACCTCAAAAGATAAAGAAATCATTGATTGGGCATTAGATATAACGAAAACTTCAGAATTTAGAACGAGACAAATTGCAAATTTATCAGGTGGTCAACGACAAAAGGTATGGCTAGCAATGGCTTTAGCACAAGAGACAGAAGTGTTGCTATTAGATGAACCGACTACATATCTTGATATGTCTCACCAATTAGATGTATTGCAAATTGTAGAAAAGTTAAATAGAGAACATAACTGTACGATTGTAATGGTATTGCATGATATTAACCACGCAGCAAGGTTTTCCGATGAAATTATTGCAATGAAAGATGGGAAAATTGTTAAAACTGGTAGTCCAGAAGAAATTATTACAAATGAAGTCTTAAAAGAAGTATTTCATATTGATGCACGTGTCATGATTGACCCGTATAATGGGGCTCCTGTTTGTTTCGGTTATGATAGTGTTGTATCTCAAGAAGAAAAAGTAGAAATATATGTAACGAGCTAAAAGGGGGAGATAGGGTGAATACTACTATTGAAAAACAGCAGATTATTACATCTAATACAGAACAGTGGAAAATGTATTCAAAAGTAGAGGGTAAGGAATATCAAATTCATATTTCAAAGCCGAGGCAACCAGCACCGGATTCAGGATACCCTGTCATATACGTATTAGATGGCAATGCCTTTTTTCAAACATTTCATGAAGCGGTTAAAATACAATCAGTAAGGGCTGAAAAAACAGGTGTTTCACCAGCCGTTATAGTAGGTATCGGTTATCCAATTGAAGGAGCATTTTCAGGAGAAGAAAGATGCTATGATTTTACACCTAGCGTAATTTCAAAAGATGCTCCTTTAAAACCAGACGGTAAACCGTGGCCTAAAACAGGAGGAGCACATAACTTCTTTACTTTTATTGAAGAAGAAGTTAAACCGCAAATTGAAAAAAGTTTTGCGATTGATAAAGGAAAACAAACGTTATTTGGGCATTCGCTAGGTGGCCTATTTGCTTTACACATACTATTTACAAACGTAAATGCCTTTCAAAATTATTTTATTAGTAGTCCATCTATTTGGTGGAATAACCGATCTGTACTTGAAAAAGAAGAGAACCTTATAAATGAATTAAACAATGCTAAGTTTGAAACAGGGGTATTCCTTACAGTTGGGTCACTAGAACGAGAGCATATGGTTGTAGGTGCAAATGAATTATCAGAGCGACTTCTCCAAGTAACACATGATAAACTTAAATTTAAGTTTTATGAAGCGGAAGGGGAGAATCACGCATCTGTTGTCCCAACGTCTTTAAGTAAAGGATTGCGATTTATTAGTCAAGTGTAGAAGAAGTATATGAAAAAAGGTAAGCGATTGCTTACCTTTTTTCATTATAGTTTTATTGCTACGTATCCATCAATTAAAAAGCTAGTGAAAAAGCGATTGATTTGAGTAAATCCACATTCCTCCATAATAGCAAGTAGATTATTTTCGGAAATAGGAAATATGTCTGTTTCAAAAGAATTTTCAAATCGGTTCCAATCTTCTAATGGAATTTGATTTTGTATCATGTAGTTTTGCCAAGCATTCAATTGTGCAGAAAACATACTTGTATGGGGTACACCATTTATTGTAGAGAGAAAGAATGGAGCACCAGGTTTTAAACGCCTACTAATTTCATGAAGAAGCTCTTTTTTCTCCTCAATAGTTGGGATGAAATGAAGAACAAGCATACAAGTAGCGGTGTCAAATAACGAATTTGGTAATAATGAATGGACAGTTCCATGTACGAAGTGAATTTGATTCTGTACGCCTTCGTTTTCAATTCTTTTTTTAGCTAACTGTATCATGCTTTCAGATGGATCAACACCTGTAAAAGATAAATTGCTATTTTGTTTACCTATTGAGAGGATTTCTTGTCCACCTCCAGCACCTATAACTAGTAAATTCGGATTGATATGTTCTTTAGGGAGTGTAGTAAACAAGAAATGATTTATCATGTCGTATAGGGTGTAGTAGCTTGGGATTTTTAATGGAATTCTTTGTTCATATGAACTTACGGTAGTATCATTCCAATTCATTTTTGACCTCCTTAGTATATGTGCTATAGCTTTATTATGAAATAAATGTATGAAGGTGAACAATCCCATAAATCTGGGGGGAAGAGGATGTATGAAAAAACAACGAAAGAAATTACAATGGTAGCGAATCGTATAAGTTCTATAAGGACATTTCAAAAGTCATTTCTCCACTTGATTCGTAAAGTCATTGATTTTGAAGCCGCTTGTTTTACAATTATAGACCCAATTTCTTTTTTATCTACTGGGGCATTTACGGATGCAAGTGTTGAAAAGATTCATCCACAATTGTTTATGAATGAATTTCTAGAAGATGATTTTAATAAATTTAAATATTTATCAGAACACTCACCTCATGTTGCTGCTCTTAGTATGGCGACAAATGGTGAGCAAAAGAAAAGTTCTAGATACCGAAATATTTTACAACCAGCAAGTTTTGGAGATGAATTAAGGGGCGTTTGTATAAGTAAGGGGAAATGTTTTGGGCATCTTAGTTTATTTCGAGGGAGTACCAGTCCCGTTTTTCATATCGAGGATTGTAAGTACTTAGCAACGATAGTCCCAATTGCTGGAGAGGCTTTAAAAAAGGCATTTTCTATACCTTTTTCAGAAGAGAAGGTGATAGGGACAGGCACGATTATATTAAGTGAGGATTTTAATTTATTATATTCGAATCAAGATGGCAGCGATTGGCTCTCAAATCTTAGAAAGTATGAACAGTTAAATTTAAAAGAAATACCAAGGCCAATACGAGCAGTTTGTTCAAAAGTAAAGGCTACCGAATATAATGTAGATTGCATACGGAGAGAAGAAAAAGTTTGTATACCTTTAGCCTATGGACATTTTCTAATCATTCGGGCCAGTAAGTTAGAATGTACAAGTAGTTTTCAGGGTGGTTATGTTGTTCTTTTCGAAAGAGCAAGACCAGAAGAAATCTTTCCACTTATTATGGAAGTTTATAGTTTTACAACACGTGAGAAGCAAGTAATACGTAAAATTCTTACAGGTATGTCGACAAAGGAATTAGCCCAAGAACTGTGTATATCTATATACACAGTACAAGATCATTTAAAATCCATTTTTGAAAAGATTGGGGTAAGTAGTAGAAATGAACTTGTGTGGGAGGTTTTTTCGAAATTTTGCTTTGATGTTGATAAATAAAAATAAAACAAGTCTACTAAAACCACATGAAGTACGGTGGATGAGTTATAAAATAGGGCTGAAAAAAGGTTATGGATGAAACATTCCATAACCTTTTTTCATAAGTAGAATTGTCCTTTTTGAAAGTTTTGTTTCAACTTTTCGTCTAAAGAGACAAAAAGTTGTCACATTTCCGTCACAATTAGCATAAACATAAAATAGACGAAATGAACTTATTTCCAAAAAGGCTTGATTCATTCAAATCAAGAGGGATAGAGCTGAAAAAGCGCGGATTAAAAGTTCACTATATTCTCAAGGAGGTAGATCGTATGAAAACTATTCTTGCTATCGCTGGACTGATTTGGGTTCTATCACATGGCATCCCAATTTATGAAGGAGAACAAATTCGCAGTGCTCTGAATAAAAATTTTAATGAATATCATATCATTGATCGGCAAGATAATGTTGTGACAGTTCGAGTGAATGATTGTTTTCATACGGTGACCGTTGAAGGAACTTCAGTAGTGAATGATACAAAAGTATGTGATCAGCAATAACTATATATAGGAAGAAAAAAGTCTCAATTTAAACGTGTGAAGATTGAGGCTTTTATATTTGTAGGCGAATAATAAGCGGGGATGGACAATCCCCGCTTATTATTGTTTCAATTTATACCGCTATTTGCCGGGCAGGCTACCCGTAAAAGCCCGATTGGGGAGTGCTAATTAAAGTTTCACTTTATTGGATTTTGATTGGAGATATAATGATTTTTTTACAAAAAGGAAAGGGTATAATAAAAATTGAGACTGAGAAGCTAATAATGTGTTAAGAATAATCATAAAGTGGAAATATACTCATATGGGGTATCATACATGGATATTTAATGCTATAATTAGTATACTCATAAAAGCAATTGTTTTATTGGATGAAGAGAAATTTTAAGAAGGTGATAATATGGATCATAAAGAGCATGAATCAGTAACACATAGATCAGAAAAAGAAAAAGAGCAAATTATAAATAGATTGAAGAGAATCGAAGGACAAGTTCGTGGTATTCAAAATATGATTGAAAATGATCGTTATTGCGTTGATATTTTAGTGCAAATTTCAGCGATTAATGCAGCGATGAAAAAAGTAGGAATGGGTGTCTTAAAAAATCATACGAGTCATTGTGTTTCAGGAGCTATTAAAAATGGAAATGGTGACGAAGCAATTGAAGAATTAATGACAGTATTTGAACGTTTTTCAAAAGCGTAAAAACAAGCTAGTATGTAACTGGCTTGTTTTTTTTGTTTACCCGTATATTGGATTTAGGTGTATTGTAGTGAAAAAGTGTGTGTAAAATAAACGTTTAGAAAATAATTGAAAAATCATGATACAAAACCATTGATTACCTTAGGGGGGTATGGTAAGATGTAGTTGTGATTAACAAACAATGAAGAAACAAGAGGAGGATTTTAAATGGAACAGTTAACATTAAAAGTTGAAGGTATGTCTTGTGGACATTGTGTAAACTCTATCGAAAGCAGTGTGAAAGAGCTAAACGGTGTTGAACAAGTGAAGGTTCAATTAGCAGAAGGAACTGTTGAAGTTACTATCGACTCGTCTGCTATAACATTAAAAGATATCGTTGCTGTAATCGAAGATCAAGGATACGATGTTCAATAATTATTTTTAGATATGGAAATAAATCGTACTTTAAACGAAGTACGATTTATTTTGCTAATAATTATACCTTATAAGGGTATATAGAGGTGAGAGACATGAATGAACAAAAAGAGGCCAATCTTCAAATATCAGGAATGACATGTGCAGCATGTGCCAATAGAATTGAAAAAGGTCTGAAAAAAGTAGAAGGTGTTCATGATGCAAATGTAAATTTTGCACTTGAAAAAACAAAAATAATGTACGATCCAACTAAAACAAATCCGCAACACTTTAAAGAAAAAGTTGAATCGTTAGGATATGGAATTGTAAGTGATAAAGCTGAATTTACTGTTTCAGGAATGACATGTGCAGCATGTGCGAATAGAGTTGAAAAGCGTTTAAATAAGTTAGATGGTGTGAACAAAGCGACGGTTAATTTCGCTTTAGAGTCGGCAACGGTAGACTTTAATCCTGATGAAGTCAGTGTAAATGAAATGAAGAGTACGATTACAAAGTTAGGATATAAATTAGAAGTGAAATCAGATGAGCAAGATGGATCAACAGATCATCGCTTACAAGAAATTGAACGACAAAAGAAGAAATTTATTATTTCGTTTATTTTATCATTCCCGTTATTGTGGGCAATGGTGAGTCATTTCTCATTTACATCGTTTATTTATTTACCTGATATGCTAATGAACCCTTGGGTACAGCTAGCCCTTGCAACTCCTGTTCAATTTATCATTGGTGGACAGTTTTATATTGGAGCTTATAAAGCGTTACGTAATAAAAGTGCGAATATGGATGTTCTCGTGGCACTTGGAACGTCGGCCGCTTATTTCTATAGTGTATATTTAAGTATTCAATCTATTGGTTCTTCGGAACATATGACAGATTTATATTTTGAAACGAGTGCGGTACTTATTACATTAATTATTTTAGGTAAATTATTTGAAGCAAAGGCAAAGGGACGTTCATCAGAAGCAATTAAAAAGTTAATGGGATTACAAGCGAAAACAGCTACAGTTGTGCGAGATGGAACAGAAATGAAGATTTTAATCGAAGAAGTGGTAGCTGGTGATATCGTTTATGTAAAACCTGGTGAAAAAATACCAGTTGATGGAGAAATTGTAGAAGGAAAATCTGCGATTGATGAATCGATGTTAACGGGTGAAAGTATTCCAGTTGATAAAACAATTGGAGATGTAGTAATTGGTTCTACAATAAATAAAAATGGATTTTTAAAAGTTAAAGCAACTAAGGTAGGTAGAGATACGGCATTAGCTCAAATTATTAAAGTAGTAGAAGAAGCGCAAGGATCGAAAGCGCCTATTCAACGGGTAGCTGATCAAATTTCTGGTATTTTCGTACCGGTTGTAGTTGTGATTGCTATTATTACATTTGCAGTGTGGATGATATTTGTTACACCTGGTGATTTTGGCGGAGCGCTTGAGAAAATGATAGCAGTACTTGTTATCGCTTGCCCATGTGCGTTAGGTCTTGCGACACCTACATCTATTATGGCTGGATCAGGAAGATCAGCTGAGTATGGTATTTTATTTAAAGGTGGAGAGCATTTAGAAGCAACGCACCGATTAGATACGGTTATTTTAGACAAAACGGGTACTGTGACAAATGGGAAGCCAGTGTTAACAGATATAATTGTAGCAGATGGATTCCATGAAGAAGAAATACTACGTTTAGTAGGAGCGACAGAAAAAAATTCTGAACACCCACTTGCAGAAGCGATAGTAGAAGGAATTAAAGAAAAGAAAATTGATATACCAAGTTCGGAAACATTTGAAGCAATTCCTGGGTTCGGTATTGAATCGATTGTTGAAGGGAAACAATTATTAATTGGTACACGTCGATTAATGACGAAGTTTAATATTGATATTGAAGAAGTTTCTAAATCGATGGAAGAGCTAGAGCGAGAAGGAAAAACAGCAATGTTAATAGCGATAGATAAGGAGTATGCTGGAATAGTTGCTGTTGCGGATACTGTAAAAGATACTTCAAAAGCAGCTATCGCACGACTTAAGAAAATGGGTCTAGACGTTGTTATGATTACAGGGGATAATACACAAACTGCTCAGGCAATTGCAGGGCAAGTTGGTATTGATCACGTAATTGCAGAAGTATTGCCAGAAGGAAAAGCAGAAGAAGTGAAAAAACTGCAAGCGCAAGGTAAGAAAGTAGCGATGGTTGGAGATGGAATAAATGATGCTCCTGCTCTTGCTATAGCAGACATTGGTATGGCAATTGGAACAGGAACGGATGTAGCGATGGAAGCAGCGGATATTACGTTAATCCGTGGTGATTTAAATAGTATTGCCGATGCAATTTTTATGAGTAAAATGACGATTAGAAATATTAAGCAAAACCTATTCTGGGCGTTAGCTTATAATGGCTTAGGGATCCCAATTGCAGCATTAGGTTTCTTAGCACCTTGGGTTGCAGGGGCGGCGATGGCATTTAGCTCGGTATCAGTCGTATTAAATGCACTAAGATTGCAAAGAGTGAAATTAAAATAATAAAAATTTTAATTTATAGAGCAATTGAAAATGCTTTTATACAAAAAAACAATACTTTGAATAAGTGTTGTTTTTTTGTTTGTATAAAAAGAAAAAAGGTATAATAAAGCAGCAATATTGAATCTTATTATAGTAGAAAGCCGAGTGTTAGTTTAGTAAGGAGACTCATATATGTTAACGGATATTATAATTAGGACATTCCAGAAAGAGGATTTAGAAACAGTATTACAATTGTTCTATGAAACAGTTCATACGGTGAATGCAAGAGATTATAACGAGTTACAGCTACAGGCATGGGCGCCAAAGCGACTAGATAGAGAAAGATGGCTACAGTCTTTAGAAAAGAATATTTGTTACGTTGCTGAGTATAGAGGTGTGATAGTGGGGTTTGGGGATTATAATGATGAGTATTACATAGATCGCTTATTTACGCATAAAGATTATCAAGGAAAAGGGGTAGCTTCATACATATTACAGAAGTTAGAAAAAGAAGCAGTGAACTTAGGGCACGGGGATATATATACAGAGGCGAGTATTACAGCAAAATCTTTCTTTGAAAGGAAAGGTTTTATTTGCATAAAGGAACAAAAAAAACAGCACAATGGTCAGATTTTTATTAATTATGTTATGAAAAAATAGCCTTCTCATAAACGAGAAGGCTATTTTTTCATTATTTTACAGCTTCTTTTAGTTCTTTACCAGCTTTGAAAGCAGGTACTTTAGAAGCTGCGATTTGCATTTCTTCACCAGTTTGTGGGTTACGGCCTGTACGAGCAGCTCTTTCACGAACTTCGAATGTACCGAATCCGATAAGTTGTACTTTTTCACCAGCAGCTAAAGCGTTAGTGATTGATTCTACTACAGTTTGTACAACTACAGTAGCTTCTTTTTGAGAAATCTCAGCATTTTGTGCTACGTTTTTAATTAATTCTGTTTTATTCATGTTTTTCACCTCATATGTAAATAATGCTATTTAAGTTGTTATTATAACGTATAAAACATTCGAGAACAAGTGTACGTAGATATATTCACGAAAAAAATGAAATTTGTAATATTTTTTAGGCCTACTTTATAACCATTCCATTTAAGCGGATATAGATTTGTTCTGTATTTCAGTCTTCTCTTTATTTGTAGGTAGTTTCTTATTATAAGATATGAAATAAGGTAGTTCTACAAAATACAAACCGCCTACTAAATTCCCAAAGAAAACAAGAAGTTTGGGAAATATTCAATCCAAGTTACATGACCGGTAAAAATTGCAGCTGGGATAACAAACATATTTGCTACAACGTGTTGAAACCCCAATTTTTTTCATGTTGTCACATCAATGTAACAAAAGGATTTTAAACTACATCTAGAGGTGAAAACATGAATACGCATCATGTAAAAAAAGAACAAAAAAAATCAATCTTAAAGAAATTTATTATAAGTTTCATAAGTATAGTAATGATTCCAGTAAGCTTGTATTTCTATGCGACAGAAATAGAACGAAAACTAATAACAGTTACGTGGAATGAAATAGAAGCCCCGACGATTCCTAAAGAGTTTAATAATAAAAAAATATTGCAATTCTCAGATGTACATTTAGGACCAGAGTTTACATTGAAACAACTAGAGAATTTGGTGGAGAAGATGAATGAATTGCATCCAGATATAGTAGTTTTCACAGGAGATTTAATAGATAAGTTTGGATCTTATAGTGCGGAAAAAGATGAAGCGAAGGTTATTTTGCAGAAAATTAATGCTCCCTTAGGGAAATATGCTGTGTTTGGGAATCATGATAGGGGCGGGGGTGGTAGTGTGTTTTATAAAAAGTATATGGAGGAAGCTGGTTTTTCTGTATTAGTAAATGAAGTTCAGAAAATTGAAGTGGGAAACGGCAAATATATTACAATATCAGGTTTGGATGATTTCTTATTAGGGAAGCCGCAAATAGCCGCGACTTTAAAACATGTAAGGCAACAAGATTTCAATATGCTATTAGTACATGAGCCGGATGTTGTAGACAAAGTAGCTTGTTATCCAGTTGATTTTCAAGTTTCAGGGCATAGTCACGGAGGACAAGTTCAAATTCCTTTTATAGGTCCATTAATTACTACAAAATTAGCTGAGAGCTATGTTGAAGGTATGTATGAATTAGAAGGGAAGAATAAGCCGTTACATTTATACGTAAATCGAGGTATTGGGACAACCCGAATGCCGGTTAGATTTTGGAGTGTACCTGAACTTTCAGTATTTGTGTTGAAGCAAAATAGTAATTAGACGATTCTAGAATAGTAGGAGGAGTTTCAGAGAAAGTTCTCCTTTTTATTGATTAAATACAGAATGTTATGTAAATTAAATTTAAAGTGTTAAAAAAGAAAGGGGAATTTCTATGATAGAAACATGGCATAAAGAGTTGGAAAGTTTGTATAACCAAATGGTTTCGTGGCGAAGAGATTTTCATCAATACCCAGAGCTATCGTTTCAAGAAATAGAAACACCGAAAAAAATAGCTGCAATCTTAAAAAGTTTTCATATTGATGTGAAAACAGATGTCGGGGGAAGAGGAATCATCGGCGTAATTGAAGGTGGGAAATCTGGGAAGACAATCGCGTTGCGTGCTGACTTTGATGCACTACCTATTCAAGATGAAAAGAAAGTTTCATATAAATCAAAGGTTCCGGGCGTAATGCACGCTTGTGGCCATGATGGACATACAGCAACACTTTTAGGAGTTGCAAAAATATTAAGTGATCATAGAGACCAGCTTTCTGGAAAAATAGTTCTTATACACCAACATGCAGAAGAGAAAGAGCCTGGCGGGGCTATCGCTATGATTGAGGATGGTTGTTTAGAGGGAGTAGATGTTGTTTTTGGTACGCATGTATCTTCTCAAATGCCTGTAGGAATTGTTGGTGCGAAAGCAGGAGCAATGATGGCGGCAGCTGATTCTTTTGAGGTGAAGGTTCAAGGGCGAGGTGGTCACGGAGGTATGCCACATCATACTGTAGATGCTATTATTGTTGCAACACAAATTATTAACCAGTTGCAACTGTTAGTTAGTAGAAAAGTCGATCCACTTCAATCCGTAGTTTTAACAGTTGGTACATTCCATGCTGGTCAAGCGGATAATATTATTGCGGATACTGCTATGTTTACAGGAACCATTCGAACGTTAGATCCTGAAGTAAGAGAATATATGGAGAAGGAATTTAGACGAGTTGTTGAGGGGATTTGTCAGTCTCTTCAGGCTGAAGTTAATATTCAATATAAACGTGGCTATCCAATATTAATAAATCATGTAGAGGAAACGAGTCATTTTATGGAGGTTGCAGAACGTGATCTTGGAAGAGAAAGGGTCATTGAAGTGCCGCCGATTATGGGTGGTGAAGATTTTGCATACTACTTAGAGCATGTTCCAGGAGCATTTTTCTTCACAGGTGCGGGTAATGAAGAAATAGGAGCAACATATCCGCATCATCATCCTCAATTTGATTTTGATGAACATGCAATGTTAGTTGGTGGGAAGTTACTTTTAAGTCTCGTAAATAGCTATTTACGAAATGGAGATGAATCTCTTCGTACTGTAGATATGGATGTGAAAAAGTAATTTACATAAATAAAAACAGCAATAGGTTACTTTATATAACCTATTGCTGTTTTTTATTATTTTTGCAAAGGAATAGCATCAAAATATGTTCTGTAGTTATTGGAGAATTCAAAGTTGTTTTTTGCATCCCAATTAATGGACCAAGACATTAGACCACGAAATGCAGGGTAGCCATTTTGATTAGAAAGCTTATACTTTCCTCCGAAAGGAACGCCTTTAATGATATAATCTAAAGCTTTTTTCATTTCAGTTGGAGAAATATACCCGCCACTTGGAGCTGCTGCTGGTGCCGCCGGAAGTCCAATCATTACTTGATCTGAACGAAGAGCGGGGAAAATATTATTTGGATTACCGCCTACAGGAAAGCCATGTAAGAGCATATCTGTCATCGCGACCTCGTAGTCTGCGGTTCCTTGATTATAATTATTACCGTCCATCCCAATGCCGCTACCAGCATTATAGTGTTGAACGTGAATATAAGTTAGTTTGTCTTTCACTCCGTAAATAATTGGTAAATATGCACCCCATATGCTTCCATATGCGCTATACCCGCCTTGAACATAAGCTGTTTCAGGGGCCATGCTTAATAGGAAATCTGGACCGTAATGGTCTGAAATCGTTCGAATTGCTGAGATAAGATTCACGATTTGAGGAGTTGTTGGGTTTTTAAAATTAGTGTCATTGCCGTTTAAGTAAATACCTGATTCAAGGTCAATATCTATTCCATCAAAACCGTATTTATCGATTAGAGATTGTATGGAATTAATAAAACGTTGTTTAGCGGCATTGTCAGGAAGTAAAACGACTCCATTTTGTCCACCTATTGAAAGAACTACTTTTTTTCCTTTACTTTTTAAATAGGAAATATCAGATTTGAACTCTGCATCTGTACCATACACAGGGGAAAATTCAACAGTGGAACGATCACCACCAGTTTCACCGAAAGATACATTTATTACATCCCATTTTGGTGAAACATCTTTTAATTTAATAATGCCAGTACCGTTATCAAAGTTATGCCAATATCCAACGAGTAATTTTGATCCTAAATTGTTTGCTGCTTTTGTTTGGAAGGGGGCTAGCGGTAGCAGTAAGAAAATTACTAACATACAACAAATGAATTTGAACTTGTTTAACATATCAACACTCCTATACAAAAAGTTGTCTAGATGTATAATCTTGTTTCTTTAATGATATCTGAAAATTTTATCTTTTGTTAGGTTTAAAAATTTTCTCAACAATTGTGTATGGAAAATTATTAAACCTAATGTAATAATTTAGGAAGGAGGTGGATTTATAATTTTTGAATTCAGAATATTTTGATATATTAAGAAATGTAAGACAAGGTTTTTTGCATAATACTCTTACATAAATTTCAAAATAAAGTTTGGAAGGGGATGTACAAAATTTGGATAAAAATCTTAAGAAAGACCTAAAAATACGCCACATTACGATGATCTCAATTGGTGGTGTAATAGGGGCTGGTTTGTTTGTTGGAAGTGGTGCAGTTGTACATTCGGCCGGGCCAGGTTCTATCGTTTCATATGGATTAGCAGGACTTCTAGTCATTTTCGTCATGAGAATGTTGGGGGAAATGGCAGCTATTAACCCGACAAGTGGTTCATTTGCAACATATGCACGAGAAGCTATTGGTCCATGGGCGGGGTATACAATTGGGTGGCTATATTGGTTTTTCTGGGTAATTGTTATTGCAATAGAAGCCACAGCAGGTGCTGGTATTATTCAATACTGGATTCCAGACATCCCACTCTGGTTATTAAGCCTAATATTAACGATTTTATTAACGTTGACGAATGTTTTTTCAGTGAAATCATTTGGAGAGTTTGAATATTGGTTTTCTTTTATTAAAGTAATAAGTATCGTCTTATTCCTTTGTCTTGGACTTGCTGTTATTTTAGGATTTGTACCAGGAACGGAAGCACCTGGCACTTCAAATTTAGTAGGACAAGGGGGATTTATGCCAAATGGGATAAGTTCGGTGCTGCTTGGAATTACCGTCGTTATATTTTCATTTATGGGGTCAGAGATTGTAGCAGTAGCGGCTGGTGAGTCTGCTGAGCCTGTAAAAGCGGTAAAAACAGCAACAAATAGTGTAATTTGGCGTATTCTCGTATTTTTCATTGGATCTATTGCTATAGTCGTTACACTTCTTCCGTGGAATTCAGCAAACATACTAAAAAGTCCTTTTGTAGCGGTACTTGAACATATAGGAATACCAGCGGCAGCACAAATTATGAATTTTATCGTTTTAACAGCTGTACTCTCTTGTTTAAATTCGGGCTTATATACAAACTCAAGAATGCTTTTTTCGATGGCAGAAAGAGGAGATGCTCCAAAGGTGTTTTTAAAATTGAACAGTAGTGGTGTTCCAGTTCGAGCAGTTTTATTTGGAACTTTCTTCGCTTATATTGGAGTTGTTTTTAGTTACATATCTCCAGATAAAGTATTTTTATTTTTAGTGAATGCTTCTGGTGGGATCGCGTTACTCGTTTATCTCGTTATTGCAGTTTCGCATTTAAAGATGCGTAAAAAAATGGGAAAAGTAGAACAAAGAAATTTGAAAGTGAAAATGTGGCTTTTCCCATATGTAACGTATGTTACAATTGCTGCTATTATAGCAGTTTTAGTTGCAATGCTTGCAATTGAATCTTTGCGTCCACAAGCACTTTTAACGATGCTTGTTACTGTTCTTATAATACTTTCTTATTTTATTTTTAATAGAAATAAAAATAGCACAGTTTTGAAACCTAAAAGTAGAAATGAAGAATCCGTTCGATTCTAATTTATTGTTTTGGAATAGAGTTACACCCAATCATTGCTATAAAAGAATCATATATAAACATAGAAACGAGTAATTACTATTGTCATAGTGAATATAAACTTTTTTCTTGACTTTTTATACGAAGGCGAGCAAAATGGTAAAAAAGGAAGGGGGGATGATGATGGAAGAGTACGTATTAGAGCTGTATAACCTGTTAGATACGACAGAATGGCAAGATATTGTTTCGTTTCTAGGAATAGTATTTTGCATGAAAATTGTAATTGTATATATGGAAGAGCAAGGTATGTTCTATTCCTTCTCATCCCCGTTCGATGTGCAGCGCGAGCCGTTGCTGAACTATGCCAAGGTGAATTACGAACAAATTCCTTTTGTTATATTCTTTATGATTCGATTTATAACAGCAATTGTAAAGAAGAAAGAAAGTGATGATGAAGAGTGCCACGTAACTTGTAATATAGCTAACGTTTTTTAAGCTAAATACAAGGAGGAGATTTATATGTGGTTTCGATTTCTTATGATTGGTTTCTTTTCATTAACAGCAATTTCATTAATGGGATATCAAGTATCTGAAATTTTTCAAGCATATAGCAATACGTTTTTTAACAAAAACTAATTGCATTGCTATTTGAATAATAAAGCGATAAAATCCTTCTTAAGAAGTCTTATTAAGAAGGATTTTTTTCTTTGTCTTGTCTTACTGTGTCAAACTATTGTCACATTTACACTGTGAATAATATGTTAAAATAGTGAGGTTACGTATACATATTTGAAGGAAGAGGGAGTGACCATTTTGGTGGATCAATCAACAAATCAGAAAAGCTATGCTCCTATTGTGATAACGCTTTCTGTAATTGTAAATGCGATTATTTTATTTTTGTTCTTTGGACCTGTTGGCTATGAAGGAGAAGTACATTTTGATGTAACGATTTTACCAATGTTAAATGCAATTTTTAATAGCTTTACGTTCGTATTCTTATTAGCAGCTTTATACTCTATTATTAAAAAGAATGTGAAAATGCACCGTGGTTTCATTCTTGCGGCATTCACGACGACTTTGCTATTCTGTGTTTCGTATTTATCGTATCATTACTTGGCGCCAGCAACACATTTTGGCGGGGAAGGATTTATTAAATATGTGTACTTCATCATTTTAATTACACATATTATCCTTGCGGCAATTATTGTACCACTTGCATTGTTCGCACTTGTATTTGGTTTTACGAATCAATTAACACGTCACCGTAAAATTGTACGATGGACGATGCCAATTTGGCTATATGTAAGTCTATCTGGTGTTATTGTTTACTTAATGATCTCACCTTATTATCAATAAAAAATCTCAGCCCTAAAGGCTGGGATTTTTTTGTTAAGCAAATATTTTTGTGAAATGAAAAAAATATGGTATACAAAAGTATAGTTGCTTTTTAAATAGAAGGGATGGTAAAAAGATATGCAAAATTTTGTATTTCGTAATCCGACAAAACTTATTTTCGGTAAAGGACAATTAGAGCAGTTAAAAACTGAAATTCCACAGTTCGGTAAAAAAGTTCTTCTCGTATATGGAGGAGGCAGCATTAAAAGAAACGGTATATATGATAATGTAATTTCTATTTTAAAAGATATAAATGCGGAAGTATTTGAATTGACTGGTGTTGAACCGAATCCTCGTGTATCAACAGTAAAAAAAGGGATTCAAATTTGTAAAGAAAATGGTGTCGAATTTATTTTAGCAGTTGGTGGAGGAAGTGTAATCGACTGTACGAAAGCGATTGCCGCTGGTAGTAAGTACGATGGTGATGTATGGGATATTGTAACGAAAAAAGCATTTGCTAGCGAGGCATTACCATTTGGTACTGTACTTACTCTTGCAGCAACAGGATCTGAAATGAATGCAGGCTCGGTAATTACAAACTGGGAAACGAATGAAAAATACGGCTGGGGTAGCCCGGTTACTTTCCCGCAGTTTTCAATCTTAGACCCAGTTCATACTGCGTCTGTACCGAAAGATCAAACAATTTACGGTATGGTAGATATTATGTCACACGTATTAGAACAATATTTCCATCATGGAACAAATACAGAACTACAAGACCGTTATTGTGAATCTGTTTTAAGAACAGTAATTGAAACAGCTCCTAAGCTTTTAAGCGATCTAGAAAATTATGAGCATAGGGAAACAATTTTATATTGCGGTACTATGGCGTTAAACGGCATTTTAGCAATGGGAGTAAAAGGAGACTGGGCAACTCATAATATTGAGCATGCAGTTTCTGCTGTTCATGACATACCACACGGCGGCGGCCTTGCAATTCTATTCCCAAATTGGATGAAGCATGTTATAGATGAAAATGTAAGTCGTTTTAAGCAGTTCGCTATTCGTGTATTTGATATAGAAACAGATGGCAAAACAGATAAAGAAGTGGCGTTAGAAGGAATTGAGGCACTGCGTCAATTTTGGACTTCAATTGAGGCGCCAGTAGCATTATCTGATTATACTATTGGAGAAAATGAAATTGATTTAATGGCGGATAAAGCGATGGCTTATGGTGAATTTGGTAACTTTAAAAAATTAAATAAAGATGATGTTTTAAGCATATATAAAGCTTCTTTATAAGTGAATCGAGAAAAGAAACCCATTTGATATAACAATCAAACGGGTTTATTTTTTGTTTTCTATCACTATTTTTGATTGTTTTTGGTTATTTGTGAATGAATATGGTTGATTTTTGTGATCGTTTTCATTATACTGTAATCAAAGAAGAGGTGAGTAAAATGTTAACTCCTGAACGTCATCAAATGATATTGCAACTTGTAAAAGAACAGAAAGTAGTTAAATTACAGCAATTAGTTGAAAGAACAGAAAGCTCTGAATCAACAATTCGTCGTGATTTAGCACAATTAGAAAAACAAAGGTTATTAAAAAGAGTTCATGGTGGTGCCTCTGTTTTAACAGCAAAGGGACAGGAGCCAACGATGATTGAAAAATCATCCAAAAACATTCAAATAAAACATCAAATTGCTAAGTATGCAGCTACTATTGTGGAACAAGGGGATTGTATTTATTTAGATGCAGGAAGTACAACATTTGAAATGATTCCATTTCTAATAAATAAAGATGTTACTGTCGTGACGAATGGACTTATGCATATTGAAGCTTTAGTTGAAAATAATATTCGTGCGTATTTACTAGGCGGAATGATGAAGAGTAGGACGAAGGCTTTAATTGGTGCGATGGCACAGGAAAGTATGCAGAAGTATCGCTTTGATAAATGTTTTTTAGGAGCGAATGGCGTACATGAACAGTTTGGTTTTACAACACCAGATCCAGAAGAAGCGCTTTTAAAACAAATGGCATTAACATTAGCGAACGAAGGGTATTTCTTAATTGATGAAAGTAAGTTTTCAGAAGTTGCGTTTGCGAAAATTGCCAATGTTGAAGATGCAAATATTATTACAAACCATTTAGAAATTGATTTAGAAAAATATAAAAGACAAACCAATGTAATTGAGGCTGATAAACAATGATCTATACAGTTACTTTAAACCCATCTATTGATTATGTAGTACAAGTTAATTCTTTTGATTTAGGCACAGTAAATCGAGCAGAGAAAGACATGAAGTTTCCTGGAGGAAAAGGGATTAATGTTTCTCGCGTTCTTCATCGTTTAGGTGTTGGAAATGTTGCACTTGGATTTACTGGTGGATTTACTGGTCAGTTTATTCAAGATGTATTACATGATGAAGGTGTAACAACAAATTTCGTCCAAGTAGATGAAGATACTAGAATTAATGTAAAAATAAAAGGGGAAGAAGAAACAGAATTAAATGGACAAGGTCCTATTGTGACAAAAGAACAGTTTGGACAATTGATGAAAAAAATTGAAAGTATGCAACGTGAAGATTGTGTTGTACTTGCTGGAAGTATACCGGCTTCTATTCAAAATACCTTTTATGAATCAATTGCTGCGTTGGGAGCTGAAAAAGGTATTCGTGTAGTAGTAGATGCAAGTGGAAGTGCACTGCAACATGTAATTAAAAATAAGCCATTTTTAATAAAGCCAAATCATCATGAACTTGGTGAGTTATTTGGAGTGGAGCTTTCAACGGTAGAAGAGATTTTACCGTATGGAAGAAAATTAGTCGAACAAGGTGTAGAGAACGTTATTGTATCAATGGCCGGAGATGGAGCTTTATTATTTACGGCAGAAGGTATATATGAAGCAACTGTTCCAAAAGGTGTTGTTATTAATTCAGTTGGGGCAGGAGATTCTCTCGTTGCTGGATTTGTAGGTAAATACGAACAGACAAAAGAAATTGAAAAGGCATTCCAATATGGCGTTGCAACAGGGAGTGCAACAGCATTTTCGGCAGATTTATGTAAAAAGGAAAAAGTAGAAGAATTATTGTCGCAAGTAATTGTAGTTAAGCGATAGGGGGAAGTAACATATGAAAATTACAGAACTATTAAAAAGGGATACAGTCATTATGAATTTGACAGCTTCAAATAAAGAAGCTGTCATAGATGAATTAGTTGAGAAATTAAGTGGGGCAAATCGTTTAAATAGTAAAACGGAATTTAAAGAAGCTATTTTAAAGCGGGAGTCCCAAAGTACGACTGGAATTGGGGAAGGCATTGCCATACCTCATGCGAAGACGAAGGCTGTTAAGCAACCGGCGATTTGTTTCGGTAGAAGTGTAAGCGGTATCAATTATGAATCTCTTGACGGACAGCCTGCACATTTATTCTTTATGATTGCTGCAAGTGAAGGAGCAAATAATACACATTTAGAAACGTTGTCCCGTCTTTCTACATTATTAATGGATGAAGGATTTCGCAAGCAATTATTAGAAGCAAAGGATGAAGAGGAACTTCTTCGCTTATTTGATGAAAAAGAGAATGAAAAAGAAGAAGAAGTTGAAGTAGCGAAACCAGAAGGGGATGAACCATACGTATTAGCTGTTACAGCTTGTCCGACTGGAATCGCTCACACATATATGGCTGCTGATAGTTTGAAAGCGAAAGCGGCAGAGTTAGGGATTGCGATTAAAGTTGAAACGAACGGATCAACAGGTATAAAAAACGGTTTAACGAAAGAGGACATTGAACGCGCAACGGCCATTATCGTTGCGGCAGATAAACAAGTAGAAATGAATCGTTTTGCTGGAAAACATGTCATTCAAGTGCCGGTAGCTGATGGGATTAGAAAAACGGAAAAGCTTCTTAATCGAGCTGTCAAACAAGATGCACCAATCTTTAAAGGTGTAAAAGAGAATGGGAAGTCAGAGAGTATAGAGAAAGAAAAAGGATTAGGAATTTATAAGCATTTAATGAGTGGTGTAAGTAATATGCTTCCGTTCGTTGTTGGCGGTGGAATTTTAATAGCGCTAGCGTTTTCGTTTGGTGGTATAAAGGCGGAAGGTCCATTAGCTGAATTGTTCATGTCTATTGGTGGAGGAAAAACAGGGGCGTTTTTATTCCTTGTACCAATTTTAGCTGGATTTATTGCGAGTTCTATTGCTGATCGTCCTGGTTTTATGCCTGGTGTTGTCGGAGGATTTTTAGCGGCACATGCGAATGCTGGATTTTTAGGAGGATTAATTGCTGGTTTCTTAGCTGGATATGTTGTTTTAGGATTGAAAAGATTATTTTCAGGATTACCAGCGCAGTTAGAAGGAATTAAACCTGTTTTGTTATATCCAGTCTTTGGATTGTTAATTACAGGAGTTGTAATGCAAAAAGTAGTAAATCCACCTGTAGTAGCATTGAATGAAATGTTAACAGGATGGTTAAATGGTTTGAACGGTACAAATGCTATATTACTAGGTCTTATTTTAGGTGGTATGATGGCAATCGATATGGGTGGTCCAATTAATAAAGCCGCATTTACATTTGGTATTGCTGCAATAGAAGCGCAGAACTTTGGAGTTCACTCTGCTGTTATGGCTGGTGGTATGGTACCGCCACTTGCAATTGCATTTGCAACTACATTCTTTAAAACGAAGTTTACAGAAGCGGAACGTAAATCTGGTTTAACAAATTATATTATGGGAGCATCGTTTATTACAGAAGGTGCAATTCCATTTGCAGCTGCAGATCCGATTCGAGTAATTGTAAGTTGTGTTGTTGGTTCAAGTATTGCAGGCGCGTTATCTATGTTATTCCAAATTACATTACCGGCACCACATGGTGGGTTATTTGTTATAGCATTAGTAAATAAACCGTTGCTATATATTTTCTCTATATTAGTAGGGACAGTTATTTCTGCTCTTATGATGGGAATTTGGAAAAAGAAAGTTAAATAATAAATGAAAAAGGAGTAGCTGCTATAAGCTACTCTTTTTTATTACAAAAAAAGAGATTAATAATTGGAGAATGATGTTTTATGGTAAAAGATGTAATGGAATATGATTTTTTTGTAACAAAACAGTAATACTGTAATTTTTTTTGGAAAAAAATTTTCATGCTTGTATGTGGAAAATATATGAAAAATATTGGGGTTTCTATTGAAAATGCATTTCATTAATATGGAAATTTATGTTACAACTCGTTAATCGTATATTACGAATGCTTTGTAATTGTGTGATTTCTAAAAAACTAAAAAATCTGTTGCTATAATGAAAATACGAAAACAAAGCAAATGGAGGCTATTCATGAAAAAATTATTAGGTATAGCAACAGCGGCAGTTTTTGGTCTTGGGATTTTTGCAGGTTCTGCGAAAGCAGAAACGATTGTAACAACAGACGTATTAAATGTGAGAGAAAACCCAAATGTAGAGTCAAAGCTTGTAGGTAAAATGTTAAGTGGAAATAAATTAGATGTTATAAATACAGAAAACGGATGGTCGAAAATTAAATTAGACGGTAAAGAAGCATTTGTAAGTGCTGAATTTACTAAAAGTACGTATTATGTAACTGCGAACGTATTAAATATTCGTGCTGGAGCGAATACTGACTCTGAAATTCTTGGTAAATTTAATAAAAATGATTTGATTGAAACGACAAATCAAGTTCAAAATGAATGGTTACAATTCGACTACAATGGAAAAGTTGCATATGTTCACGTACCATTTTTAACAGGAGAAGCACCTGTGATTGAAAAGAAAGAAGTTGTAACGCAAGAAGAACCGGCTAGAGTAAATCCGTCGGTTAAAAATAATACGGCAGTTAAGAGCAAAGAGTCTGTTAAAAATGTAGAATCAAGTAAGCCTGTAGCAAAGGAAAAGCCAGCTGCGAAACCAGTTAAGAAATCTGCTGAAACAAATGCACCTGCTGGCGGTCGTGAAATAACAGTAGAAGCGACGGCGTATACAGCAAATCCGAGTGAGAATGGTACGTATGGTGGTCGTGTGTTAACTGCAATGGGGCATGATTTAACAGCGAATCCAAATATGAAAGTAATTGCTGTTGATCCAAAGGTAATTCCACTTGGATCGAAAGTATGGGTAGAAGGATATGGAGAAGCGATTGCTGGAGATACTGGTGGTGCGATTAAAGGAAATCGCATTGATGTATTAGTGGGCTCAGATGGTAGTGCTAATAGCTGGGGCCGTAAGTCTGTAAAAGTGAAAGTTATACAATAGTGTATATGTATTAATTTAAAAAGCGGTTGCTTACATATTTTCAAGCAACCGCTTTTTATGGATTATTGAAAGGGATAAATAGTTGTACCTGTAAGAATTTTATATGCACTGCAAAATTGAGTCTGCATATACTCTGTATTTTTATTTTCTGGATGTAATGTTGTTTCTTGGAGCATAGAATGAAAAGAACGTAGCAAACAATTTAGAGCGAAGTATAATTCTTCTTGTGAACAGTTTTGTTCTTTTGTAGCAGTGGCTAAAATGAGGTCTTTTGTTAAAGATGAAAAATTAATGGTAGATTGTTTCATAGTCAACTCATCCTCTCAAATCTATTTTTTATCATGTGTATGCAGAATTGGACAAACTATGTTCTTTTTTATATGAAATTTCATGTACCAGAATGAAAGAACTTGCAATCGTACCGTTAAAATTGTTAAGATTGGATATAATCAATAGATGGAGTATATTACATAAAGAGAGTTGAATGATATGGGAGAAATGCAACGCGAAAAGGTTGCTGTCATCATTGGACCAACTGCTGTTGGAAAGACGAAGTTAAGTATTGACCTTGCCAAAGCGTTGAATGGTGAAATTATAAGTGGAGATTCCATGCAGATTTATCGCACGATGGACATTGGAACCGCAAAGGTGACAAAAGAAGAGATGGACGGAATTCCACATTATATGGTCGATATAAAAGATCTGGAAGATTCATTTTCTGTCGCAGAATTTCAAGAACGTGTTCGTAAACATATTCGAGAAATTACAGAGCGGGGTAAATTACCGATTATTGTTGGTGGAACCGGTCTTTATATACAATCAGTTTTATTCGATTATCAGTTTACAGATGATGCTGGTGATGCTATATACCGAGAGCAAATGGAAAAGCTAGCTCAAGAACGTGGTGTGGAATATGTACATGAAAAATTGCAAGAAGTAGATCCAGAAAGCGCGGAGCGTATTCATGCTAATAATGTGCGTCGTGTCATTCGGGCGTTAGAAATTTTCCATACGACGGGCGAAAAAATGAGTGATCAACTCGAAAAACAAGAAAACGAGTTATTATATGATGTTTCATTAATTGGCTTGACAATGGATCGAGAAATGCTATACGATCGCATTAACTTACGAGTGGATTTAATGATGGAACAAGGTTTATTAGAGGAAGTAGAAGGGCTGTATAATCGTGGGATAAGAGATTGTCAATCTATTCAAGCGATTGGGTATAAAGAGGTATATGATTATTTTGAGAATCGTGTCTCTTTAGAAGAAGCGGTATCACAATTAAAGACGAATTCACGTCGTTATGCAAAACGTCAATTAACGTGGTTCCGTAATAAAATGGATGTCACATGGTTTGATGTTACAGATGGTGAAAAAACGTCAGAAATTTTACGATACATAGAAGGAAAGTTACAACTAAAGTCGAATAATAGTAAGTAGAGAAAAAGAGGAGGATTCGACATGAAGCAATCAATCAATATTCAAGATCAGTTTTTAAATCAACTCCGTAAAGAAAATACGTTTGTTACGCTGTACTTATTAAATGGTTTCCAGCTTCGTGGATTAATTAAAGGATTTGATAATTTTACAGTCCTACTGGAAACAGAAGGTAAGCAACAGCTTATTTATAAACATGCAATTTCTACATTCGTACCACAAAAAAATGTTTCGATTGAATTAGAGTAGTAATGAATTATTGTACATAACAAAAAAAGAGCGAGTTTCTGAAGTGACCCCTAAAAGTTAGACACGGTTATTTCATTAGGCAGCTTGATCCAAATGAGTCCGGTATTGCACCGGGCTCATTTTTAATTTTGCCTTTATCCGTTTCGTATTATAATAATCTACATATTTTTCTAATTCTATTTTAAAATGATCTACACTTTCAAACTCTTTTATGTAGAGGAATTCCGACTTCATGATCCCGAAGAAATTCTCCATTACTGCGTTGTCATAACAGTTTCCCTTTCGAGACATACTCTGCACAATACCTCTTGATTCAAGTGTCCGGGCATATTGTTTCATTTGATAATGCCACCCTTGATCTGAATGCATCAATAGTTGGTGATTTTCCGGT
>NZ_JBPWGY010000009.1:0-275406 GCF_051780025.1 Bacillus cereus group sp. BceL062
GTCCTGTTTGTCCTGTTTGTCCTGTTTGTCCTGTTTGTCCTGTTTGTCCTGTTTGTCCTGTTTGTCCTGTTTGTCCTGTTTGTCCTGTTTGTCCTGTTTGTCCTGTTTGTCGTGCTTATCTGGTTTACCTGGTTTACCTGGTTTACCTGGTTTATCTTGTTTGTCCTGTTTGTCTTGTTTGTCGTGCTTGTCTTGTTTGTCTTGTTTGTCCTGTTTGTCTTGTTTGTCTTGTTTGTCCTGTTTGTCTTGTTTGTCCTGTTTGTCTTGTTTGTCCTGTTTGTCCTGTTTGTCTTGTTTGTCCTGTTTGTCCTGTTTGTCCTGTTTGTCTTGCTTATCTGGTTTATCTGGTTTACCTGGTTTACCTGGTTTATCTTGTTTGTCCTGTTTGTCCTGTTTGTCCTGTTTGTCCTGTTTGTCCTGTTTGTCCTGTTTGTCTTGTTTGTCCTGTTTGTCCTGTTTGTCCTGTTTGTCTTGTTTGTCCTGTTTGTCCTGTTTGTCCTGTTTGTCCTGTTTGTCTTGTTTGTCGTGCTTGTCCTGCTTATTTTCTATTTCCTGCTGTTCTAGTTCAAATTTGTCAGAGTCTAATTCAGAGCGCTCGTCTTTTTTATAGCTTGTTATTCTATAAATCTTTATTTTGCTTTGTTTTCTATGTTTTGGCATAGGAATCCCCTTTCGAATTGTGTTATTTTATTTTATTCTATGTAATTTAGTAGAGTCTGCTTGGACAATAGATAGAAGAGTGTGTTCAAGAGAGGTTTATTTTTTTACTGGATTTTCAAGCTGAAAAAATTTTTTAGTGTTTTTTTATTTTAAATACAACTAGACAACTAAACACTAATCTATTTTCATACAGTTATGTGTTAAAAGTGTGTTGTTTTATAACACACTGTGTGTTATTTTGGGGGACACACTAATTGAAAGCGTTAACACACAAAGAAAATGCTCGAAAAAGCGCTGATTTTAGTGATTTTAAAAAGTTGGCACGCTAATTGCATTAATAAATAGCGTAAAGAAAAATAAATAACATAAACTTTTTATACTACACAAGGGGGATTTTCAAATGAATATTTTATTATGTTGCTCAGCAGGGATGTCTACAAGTTTACTAGTTACAAAAATGGAAGCGGCTGCAAAAGCTCGCGGTTTAGAAGGAAAGATTTGGGCTGTATCTGGGGATGCAGTAAAAAACAATATCGATCAAGCAGATGTACTATTATTAGGACCACAAGTTCGTTACATGCTCTCTTCAATGAAAACGCTTGCTGATGAGAAAAACGTTGGAATTGATGTTATTAATCCAATGCACTACGGCATGATGAATGGAGAAGCAGTTTTAGATCACGCACTAACACTTAAAAAATAATTAGGGGGGAAGCGAAATGCAAAAATTTATTGCATTTATGGAGAAATATTTAGTTCCAGTCGCAGGAAGAATCGGATCGCAGCGTCATTTAGTTGCAATCCGTGATGGTTTTATCGCAGTTATGCCTCTTATTTTAGTTGGATCGTTTGCAGTACTTATAAATAATCTACCAGTTGATGCATTCCAAAAACTTATGAAGGGTGCATTTGGGGATGTTTGGAAAGATATCGGCGGTGGTATGTGGACAGGGTCCTTTGCAATATTAGCTCTCATAGCCGCAGTTGGAATAAGTTATAATTTAGCGAAATCTTACGGTGTAGACGCGTTGTCAGCAGCAATTATTACATTCGGTGCATTAATTATTATATCTCCGACAACGCCAAAAGAAGGCGGTATTGATTTAGCTTGGACAGGATCACAAGGTTTATTCGTTTCTATCATTGTAGCTCTTCTTGTAACCGAGGTATTCAGGTTCTTTGTTCAAAGAGATATTACAATTAAGATGCCAGATGGTGTTCCACCAGCAGTAATGAAATCCTTCGCAGCATTAGTTCCAGCATTCGTTATTTTAATCGCAACAGCAAGTATTCAATTAGCTGTGAAATTAGCGGGAACAAGTATTCATAAAATCGTATTTGAAACAATTCAATTACCATTACAAGGTTTAGCAGGTACGTTACCAAGTGCAATTATTATCGCATTACTAATTCACGTATTATGGTTCTTCGGATTACATGGTCCTAATATTATCGGTGGTATTATCGACCCAATCTATTTACCAGCACTAGAAAAGAACATTAAATTATTTAACGATGGTATGTCTGCATATGATGTACCGCACATTTTCACAAAGCCATTCTTTGATGTATACGTATATATCGGTGGATCAGGTGCAACATTAGCATTCTTAGTAGCGGTAATGCTTGTTGCAAAAAGTGCGCAACTTCGTGGTGTAGGTCGCGTATCTATCGGTCCTGGTTTCTTCAATATTAACGAACCAGTTATTTTCGGTACACCAATTGTATTAAACCCAGCGTTAATCATTCCATTCGTACTTACACCAGTTGTATTAGTAATTACTTCTTATACAGCAATTTCTTTAGGATGGGTACCAAAAACAGTTGCTTTAGTTCCATGGACAATGCCACCAATCTTTAGTGGTTATCTTGTAGCGGGCGGAAGTATTGCTGGTGCTGTACTACAGCTTGTAAACTTTGCAATTGCGGTAGTTATTTACTATCCATTCGTATTAATGTGTGACCGTACGTATGTACAGGCTGCGAAAGCTGAAACAAAAGGAAACGACAATTCAGTATCACTTTAAAAAGTGTTGTTCTGACGAGTTTGTATAGCTCGTCAGAACAATTACCTTTATATCATGTTCAAAAAGATGAAAAACATCTATAAGAACACCAAACTATCATTCATAAAATAATAATTTAATAGACATGTTCAAACTGAAGGGGTATTTAAATCGGTTGAACCATAATAGAGAGGGCGGTAATTATGATGACTACAGCAGAACAAATTCCATTCCAATTGATTTTAAATAGTGGTAATGCAAGAAGCTTTGCAATGGAGGCACTTCAATTTGCCAAACAGGGGAAAATGGCAGAAGCAGATGAAGCGATGGTAAAGGCGAAAGAAGCGATTAATGAAGCGCATCATTTCCAAACAGAGCTCATACAATCAGAAGCAAGAGGAGAAAAAACAGAGATTAGTGTTCTTTTAATCCATGCACAAGATCATTTAATGAATGCGATTACAGTAAAAGAATTAGCAGCAGAGTTTATCGATCTTTATAAAAAGCTTGAAGCGAAAGGGGAATAAAGCATGACTGGAATTAAAATTGCTACAATCGGTGGTGGATCTAGTTATACACCAGAGTTAATTGAAGGATTTATTAAACGTTATGATGAGCTTCCTGTTCGTGAAATTTGGTTAGTAGATATTGAGGCAGGAAAAGAAAAGTTAGAAATCGTTGGTAACTTAGCGAAACGTATGGTGAAAAAATCAGGTTTACCAATCGAAGTGCATTTAACACTTGATCGCCGCGAGGCATTAAAAGGTGCTGACTTCGTAACAACACAGCTTCGCGTCGGTTTATTAGAAGCACGTGCAAAAGATGAAGCAATTCCGTTAAAATATGATGTAATCGGTCAGGAAACGAATGGTCCTGGTGGTTTATTTAAAGCGCTGAGAACGATTCCTGTTATTTTAGATATTTGTAAAGATATGGAGGAACTTTGTCCAAATGCATGGTTAATTAACTTTGCTAACCCAGCTGGTATGGTAACAGAAGCTGTCCTTCGCTATACAAATATTCAAAGAGTAGTTGGTCTATGTAACGTTCCAATCGGAATTCGCATGGGTCTTGCGAGATTACTTGAAGTAGATGCAAGTCGTGTACATGTTGATTTCGCAGGTTTAAACCATATGGTATACGGATTAGATGTATATTTAGATGGCGTAAGTGTAATGGATCGAGTGTTAGAGCTTGTAACAGATCCAGAAAAGCAAATTACGATGGAAAATATCGCTGCTCTTAATTGGGAGCCAGACTTTATTCGCGGTCTTCGCGCAATTCCATGTCCATATCATCGTTATTACTACAAAACACGTGAAATGTTAGAAGAAGAGAAAGAAGCTTCAATTGAAAAAGGTACACGTGCAGAAGTAGTAAAACAATTAGAAGATGATTTATTCGAGTTATATAAAGACCCGAATTTAGATATTAAGCCACCACAATTAGAAAAACGTGGCGGAGCTTATTACAGTGATGCAGCATGTAGCTTAATTACGTCTATTTACAATAATAAAGGTGATATCCAGCCTGTTAATACAAGAAACAACGGAACAATTGCAAGTTTACCACATGATTCTGCTGTTGAAGTGAACTGTATTATTACGAAAGAAGGCCCAAAACCAATTGCGGTCGGAGATCTTCCAGTACCAGTTCGCGGTTTAGTACAGCAAATTAAATCATTTGAGCGCACAACAATTGAAGCTGCTGTTACAGGGGATTATCATAAGGCGCTGCTTGCTATGACAATTAATCCACTTGTACCGTCAGATAAAGTTGCAAAACAAATTTTAGATGAAATGTTGGAAGCACATAAAGAATATCTTCCACAGTTCTTTAAAAAGGTAGAGAAGTAAAAAGCGGCGCTATTTAGCCCGCTTTTTTTATTCTAATAGGAGGTATTATGATGATTAAGTTGATTGTAAATGCAGATGATTTCGGTCTTACAGAAGGTACAAATTACGGTATTATTGATGGACATATAAATGGACTTGTAAACTCAACGACAATGATGATGAATATGCCAGGAACAGAGCATGCCGTACGCTTAGCGAAAGATTATAAAACGTTAGGAGTAGGTGTGCATCTCGTATTAACGGCAGGAGAACCACTTTTAAAGGATGTACCATCCCTTGTAGGGAAAGATGGGGCGTTCCATAAACAACGTATTGTAAGGGAAGGGAATATAAATCCTGAAGAAGTTGAGAGAGAATGGACTGCTCAAATTGAGAAATTTTTATCTTACGGATTAACACCAACTCATTTAGATAGTCATCATCATGTGCATGGATTAAAGGTTTTACACGATGTTCTTGAGATGTTAGCAAGTAAATATAACGTTCCGATTCGTCGTTGTGAGGAAGATAGAGCAGTGCGCCCATTTTCTGATGTGTTTTATAGCGATTTTTACGCGGATGGTGTGACGGAAGATTACTTTTCCAAGTTAAAAGGAAGAGTGAAGGATGAACAAACGATAGAAATTATGGTACATCCAGCGTATATTGATCCAGAGCTTGTGAAACGTTCTTCTTACGTAATGGATCGTGTGAAAGAATTGCGTATTTTAACGGAGAGTGAGTTACCTGAAGGAATAGAGCTTATGAAGTTTTAATAGGAAAACGACGGCTAAGTGGCCGTCGTTTTTTATATTTATAAAATAGATATAACATATCCACCAAAAGCCCCGAGTATAACGATAATCCAAGGCGGTGTTTTCCAAAAAGTTAGTAAGCCAAAAAGAAGAGATGCAAAGACAAAATCTGAAGCATTCATAATTGTACTCGTCCAAATTGGATCGTAAAAAGCGGCAATTAAAATACCGACAACTGCGGCGTTAACACCGAGTAATGCGCCTTGTATAGCGGGTACCTTTCTTACACTGTCCCAAAATGGTAAAACACCAATAACGAGCAAAAAGGCAGGAAGGAAGATAGCGATTGTTGCGATTACTGCTCCAGTGGTTCCGTTTAGCACTGCCCCTATATAAGAAGCAAATGTAAAGAGAGGTCCTGGCACCGCTTGTGTTAATCCGTATCCAGCTAAAAATTGTTCTTTTGTCATCAGCCCGTTCTGTACAAACTCACTCTCAAGAAGAGGGAGTACGACGTGCCCTCCGCCAAATACGAGAGAACCAGAACGGTAAAAGCTATCAAATAATGCGATATGAGGAGAGAGCGGTCGTAGTATTGGTAGCAATAGTAATAGTCCGAAAAATAAAATGAGACAAGAACTAGCCATCGTTTTTGAAATAGAAATTTGTATTTTATAGACTTGGGCGTTTTGAGGAGTTTTATATAAAAGCCAGCCGATCAGCCCTGAAAGTAAAATGAGAATGATTTGTGTCCAGCTACTTGGCCATAACAAGGCAATCGCGGCAGTTACAATGGCGATTGTTGCACGGTTTCGGTCCGGAGTTAGCTTTTGAGCCATTCCCCATATTGCATGAGCGACAATTGCGACTGCTACAAGTTTGAGTCCATGAATCCATCCTGTACTTCCAATTTCGAATTGATTAAGGAATGAAGCAAAAAAGACTAAAACGAGAACAGAGGGGAGGGTGAAACCAATCCAAGAGATAATTGCTCCTAATAGCCCGCCCCTTAATAATCCAACGCCCATACCGACTTGACTACTAGCGGGACCAGGAAGGAATTGACACAGTGCTACTAAGTCTCCGTAACTTTTTTCATCCATCCATTTTCTTTTTTGCACGTATTCATGATGAAAATAACCAAGATGAGCGACGGGACCGCCGAATGAAGTAAGTCCTAATTTAAATGAGACGAGAAAAATCTCGACTAATAATCGAAAAGAGTAGTTGTTATTTTTCAAAGTAACCTCCTAGAAAGTTTTTTCTATGTGCATTATACAAGAGGTGGTAAAGCAAAAGAAATGATTCTTATGTAAAGATTTTGTGAATCTTTTCTTCGTAATTAAAAGTTGAAAAAGTCATAAATGATTATGTGTAAACCATAAAGTAGTAAAAGAAGTGCTGGGAAATTGATATAAGGAGAATGCCCTATGACAACACACTTTTTTGCTAGGTTAACAGGGAAGAGGGAATTGCCTCCTGTAAATACAGAAGCTTTTGGGGTAGCAGAGTTTATTTTTAGTGATGATTTAACGAAGTTGCATTACAGGGTAATATTAAAAAATATAGAAAAGGTCACGTCGTGTCAAATTCATTTAGGGACGTCCAGTCAAATTGGTCCCGTTGTTTTCTATTTATACGGTCCGCTAGAGCAAGGGATTAGTTTGAATGAGGGAAGCATTACTGGTGCCGTAAATGTGGAGGAATTCGAAGGGCCTTTACAAGGAAAATCCCTTGTTCATTTTCTCCAAGAAATTATTCAAGCTAATGTATATGTAAATGTTCATACGAAATCACATAAAAAAGGAGAAATAAGAGGGCGGATTAGAAAGGTAAAGAAGTAAATGAAAAGGCTGTTCCAAAAAATTGGAACAGCCTTTTCGAATTAGATAGGATGATGTGTATTGACGATACATTCATATATTTTGAAAATCGTCGATATAAATTTATCCTGCATTAACTGCCCGTAAAAGCCTTCACTTTATTCGAAGGAGTGTCGCTAAAGGTTACTTGTTTAACTTTTAACAGGCTGATTTTTAATAAAGAAGTCCATGATATAAAATACTTCATCATCTGGTATTTGTATTTCAAATGTATTTTCAATTGGTTGTAATGCTTTTTTCACTTTCATATACATCCAGTACTCATCTTGTCTTCTTTTTTCTTTATCAGGATGAGGAAGAAGTTTTTCTCCTTTTTGAAGACGATCAACCATACAGCTCATATGCAAAATAACACCCATTAAGCTATCAGGAGTTAGCTGCAAGGAAATTAATTCTTGAATTGTATTTAGTGCATAACGAATTGTTTTAATTAGTAATGCCCCGTCGTTACGCTGCATTTGTTGTTCAAGAATATCGGCCATTTTCGCATATGTTTCTTCATACGTAATTAATTCTTGAATTGGCTGAATCGCTGTGTAGTTCACAATATCTTGGAAATGATATGTTAAACATGGAACTTGCACATCGAAATTTGTAACGATACAAATGATATTACGCTCTTTTTTTATGTTCTCAATCATTTTCGTTAAATCTTTTTCATGGACGATACTAATTGGAATAATTTCAATTAAGTCTTTATCAAATCGTAAATAGTTCTCTAACATTTTTTGAATAGCTAAGGCACTTCCTTCACCAGTTAAACAAGCTGTTAAAATAACAGACTTCATTGGTGATAGTGGCTTTTTCTTTTCTTCTTGTACGTTTAAATAGAACGGCGTTAAGTTCTTTACTGTTTCATATAGTGCATCTAATGAATAGCCGAGCTGAGCTTTTCGAGCTGCTTCTAGTGCGTGTGGAGTACTTGTCATGGAAAGGACACGTACAGGAATTTTGAATTCAGTTTCTAATATATCACCGATATAGGCAAGAGACCCCATATCAACAAGTAAGAGAAGCCCGTTTACATTTTGAAGTGTTTTCATATACACTTTAACCCGTTCTAAAAAATCTTTCGGTGATTCATGTAGCGGCATATCAATACCGGTCACTTCATCAATACCGAGGAGTTCATTTGCAACGTTTGCCATTTCTGTTGCGATGCCATTACCGTGCGCTAATATTAATACTTTTACTTCTGTTTGGGAAGCAGGAATTGGATCAACAACGAAGAACATTGTTAAGAAGCCAGCTTCATCCATGGGCATGGTTATTTGTAATTCTTCTTCCAGTAGTTGAATGCATTGCATAGCTACGGAAAAAGCTTCTTTATATTTCGTACGAATTTGATTCAATTGTGGGTGATGAATTTGCTTCCCGCTTTGTAAACGTTGTAGAGTTGTCTGTACATGTAAACTTAATGCGAGAAAGACTTTTTCATCAAACGTCTTAGATAAATGTTTTTCAGCGAGCTCCGCAATTTTTTCACATACGGAAACGATGTTACGATCAACAATTTTAAAAACATTTTCATGACTTGTCTTTTTGGACATTTGGTTAAAATATTGTACGAAAAAGCTTTGAATATCATTTTCTATTAGTAATTCTAATTCTTCCTCTTCAATACCGCGTGCTTGAAGTTCTTCATATTTATAATCAATATAGTCGTAAATAGAAGACCGTTTTTCATCTTCTGCTTTATGTTTACTCCAACCTTCATCTCCCGTAAATACAAATGTTTCATTTGGTATTTGGTATAGATGACGGCTCTTTCTTTCAATAAATAGCCCTTCTTTCATATACCAAGGTAAATCTGTACTTGAAACATAGACAGAATCACGTTTCTTTGTTACAAAATCAGAATAAGCTTTCGCACAGGCGATTTGTACATCTGTTTTTAATTGACCGATGTTATTGGGACAATTGTAAAAGACGAAAGCACGCATTGCGTTCGGGCTAACATGAATTTCTTTCCTTAGCCGAATTGCTTCATTTGTGAAAAATAGTTGTAGTAAAGCAAAGCGTTCTTTATGTGTACGCTCACGAAGTGGTGGAAGCGTGACAGTCATCGGTATACGTCTTGTAAATGTTTTTAATAAAAATGAATTTGGTTCTTCTGTTGTTGCAGTAATGATTAATACTTGTGCTTTACGCTCGTTTTCTGTTTCTCCTAGGCGGCGATATACTCCGCGGTCAATAAAAGTGAAGAGCATTTCCTGTCCTTCTGGAGGAAGGCGGTGTACTTCATCTAAGAAAAGAATTCCTTCATGTGCTTTTTCAATTAACCCTTTTTGATCATTCGCACCTGTGTAAGCTCCTTTTTTGATCCCAAATAACTGTCCAAGTAGTAGCTGTGGATTGTTTGCATAATCAGCACAGTTAAAGACGATAAATGGTGCCTTTTTTGGAAGCTGCTCAACTTCAATTGCATATTCGTGCATTAAAGAAGCAAACATAGATTTTCCGACTCCTGTTTCTCCTAGCAGTAAAGTATGCATACCGTTTGGAGGATAGAGAATAGAAGCTTTCGCCTTTTCAATTGCGATTTTAAGGCTCGTATTTTCAATTGCAAATGTATCTAGTGAAGTCACGTCTTTTGAATGCGTTTCCAACGAAGTGTTCGTTTCTATATAAAAACGAACAGGGCGCGTATTTGTTTTTAATAAACGTTTATCTTTTACAAGTTTGTTTAAATCGCTACTTACATTGGCACGATCTAGTTGTAGAAGGGTAGCGAGTTCTAATGCGGTTATACCTTCTGTATAATTTCCTTCTTGTATTGCGTTAAAAATGAGATCTATTCGTTTCATTTCTATTCACCTCGAAACTTCATCACTATTTAAAATTTTACACAAAAATGAGAAGGGTGGGAAGAGAAAAATAAAACAGCTTTAGCATATAGGCACTAAAGCTGTTACAATCTTGTGTCTTTCCAAAAATTAACTTCGAGATGGGAAGAGGGATTATAAGGAAGAAGTTTGTATCCTTGTGACTGTAAATAATCGATTACTTTTGGCAGTATTTGTACAGTGACACTTGAATCATGCATTAAAATAACTTCGACTTGTTCATCACTTTGATTACGTACTCTTTCTAGTATGGCAGAAGGATTGTCATAGCTTTTCCAATCATATGTATCAATTGTCCAATCCCACATTTTATATCGAGCTGATACAAGAGCATCACGATAATTCTTTTTTAAGTAAGGCATGCTACCGTATGGGACGCGGACGAGGTGTGTATTTAATTTTGTAACTTGCTGGACAATGTTTTGAGTTTGTTCCATTTCTGTAATTAAAGTGGAAGGATCGCCAGTATAAAGGCGTTTTACATCGTGTGACATACTATGAAGTCCAATATAATGTCCGTCTTTAATTAATCGCTGCATCGTCTTTTGGTAATGCGGTACTTTTCCGCCAATAACAAAGAAGGTTGCTTTTCCATTCTTTTCTTTTAAAATGTTTAAAATTTGCATCGTATATTTGTTTGGTCCGTCATCAAATGTTAAATACGCAATCTTTTGTGTAGGAGAGGTCGTTTCAGCATTTGGATGATGTTCAGCAGGAATAATTGTAGTTGCTTCAGGATTAGATGACGTGTATATAGTAATTGTGAAAAATAAAATGATACATTGAAATACTCGCTTGATCATAACATTCACCCTCAGTTTGACAATCAAGATGTAAAAAATAAAATTTGATACTTTTTTTATTATGTATATCTTTCTCCAATAAAGGGACTCTCAAACAATCTATATTTTGGAAATGTCAAATAAGGAGTAAAAAAATAAAAAATAGCATCCTCTTCAAAGAAAGAGGATGCTATTTGAATATTTCATAATTGTAAAGGCTATACTACAATTAGTCTTCGCGTTTTTTCATTTTTTTATAGAAGGAAATAATTGGTTTGTAACGTTCGTGTACAAGGCCGATTATTTCAGCAATGATTTCTGTGAAGAAGATTAAAATGAAAAGAAGAATAATGGATAACCATAATGTTGCACTAGTGAAAATAATGGCATTTACACTAAAGAAGATACCGAATGCGTATATAATTAGTACCGTTTTACGATGAGAGAATCCCATTGCAAGCAAACGGTGATGTAAATGCGATTTATCTGGTGCTGAAATAGGTTTTTTATTTACGATACGGCGGATAATTGCGAATGCCGTATCAAATACAGGTACACCTAAAATGATAACTGGAACGATGAAGCTGAATAACGTTACACTTTTGTATAATCCAAGTAACGATATGACAGAAATACAGTATCCTAAAAATAATGCTCCTGTATCTCCCATGAAAATTTTTGCTGGATGGAAGTTATAGAATAAAAATCCAAGTGTACTTGCAAGTGCAATTAGTGCTAGAGGCAAAATGATAGCTGTTCCAGTACCCCATGGGCTAGTGAAGGCCATATATGCCAGCGTTGCAAGTACGATAGATGAAATTCCAGCGGACAATCCATCTAATCCGTCAATTAAGTTGATTGCATTTGTAATACCTACAATCCAAAACACTGTAATTGGATAAGCAAGCCATCCAAGTTCAGTATCCCCGAGGATTGGAATATATAATACTTGCACTAATAATCCACTTTTTACAATCATAGCTGCAACTAATAGTTGTCCACCGAATTTTACCTTCGCAGATAGTTCGTACATATCATCTAAAATCCCGATGATTACAATGATAATCGCACCTAATGTTATCGATAACATTCTTTGTTCATATAACCCGCCAACAACAAATCCTACAGCTACACCGATAAATATTGCTAATCCGCCAAGACGAGGCATAATCTTTTGGTGTACTTTACGCGCATTTGGCTTATCTGTTGCTCCTATTTTAAAAGCTAATTTAATAACTAAAGGAGTAACGACGAGTACAGTGATGAAAGATGCCAAAATGGCATAAATCACTTGTGAGTCCATTAATACCCCACCTTTTTATAGTCTAACATAATTTTTTAGTTTATTTATCTGAAAATTATGATGTTTATTTGCAGGCTCATAACATATGGTATCACAAAAAGATTAGAATTCAATCTTTTTTTCTTTTTGTAGTAAGTGGAAGTGAATAGAAGATATGACAATTGTATATGGAATGTTAGCTCATTTAAGAAGGTTGCGTTTGTTGGTATTTATAATAGACCATTTTCGCGCCTCTCCTATAGTGAGTATTTTTATTTCAGTATTATAAGTGTTACACGTAGAAATGAGTAAGTCTCGTGTTAAAATATGGTAATTTATATTCTCTTATGTAATTTTACAAAAACTTAAAAAAGTATGGAAAAGGTAGTTCATATAATAGAGAAGTAAAATGTTTTCTCATTTTTAATATGAGAGGAGGAAGCACAGGGGAATTCTATGTATTCGTATATTTTCTATTGTATATTCCTGTGCGAAGGGGAAATGAAAATTACGATAATTGGTACTGGATATGTTGGATTAATTACAGGAGTAGGTTTGGCAAAACTGGGACATTCGGTCACATGTTTTGATATAGATTATGAAAAAATTGAACGGATAAAACAAGGGGATTTACCTATTTATGAATGTGGCTTACATGAATTAATACATGATGCGTATAAGTGTGCAAAGTTAACTTTTACAACAAGTAAATTAAAAGCTTTTAAAAATGCTGAATTTATATTTATTGCGGTTGGAACACCATCATTAGCAAATGGGAGAGCTGATTTAACGTATATTAAGCGTGCGTGTGAGGATATTGGGACATACGTGCATAACGATATTATTGTTGTTACGAAAAGTACAGTTCCTGTAGGTACAAATGAAGCGATGCAGGGATGGATTGAGGCGAAGTTACAAGGGAGGCACAAATTACATGTCGTATCGAATCCAGAGTTTTTACGAGAAGGTTCCGGTATTTATGATTTCTTCCATGGTGATCGTATTGTAATTGGAGCGGATGATGAGAAAGTTGCACGGAAAGTAGAGGATTTGTACAGCGCATTATGCTTGCAAACGTATATTACAGATATTAAGAGTGCAGAGATGATTAAATACGCGTCTAATGCATTCTTGGCTACAAAAATTAGCTTTATTAATGAAATTTCAAATATATGTGAGAAGGTAGGAGCAAATGTATTAGATGTAGCAAAAGGAATGGGGATGGATAAGAGAATTGGTACCCATTTTTTACAGGCGGGCATTGGATATGGGGGATCGTGTTTTCCGAAAGATACGAAAGCACTTGTACAAATGGCAGGAAATGTTTCTCATGATTTTCGTTTGTTAAAAGCGGTCATTGAAGTGAATAATAAGCAGCAGTTGTTATTAGTTGAAAAAGCGAAAAAAGTAATAAATATGAATAAGAAACGGGTTGCAGTTCTTGGAGCAGCATTTAAACCGAATACAGACGATATTAGAGAAGCACCATCTCTTATTATCATACAAGAATTGATTAATATAGGTGCGGATGTAGTTGTATACGATCCGAAAGCAATTCAGCATGTACAACAAACATTTGGAAAGACGATACAATATGCTGAATGTATAGATGAATCGATTAGAGGCGCGAGTGCAGTTTTTATCGTAACGGAATGGGAATCTATTCGAACATATCCATTAGAAAAGTATGTACAACTTATGGGGGAGGCTATTCTATTTGATGGGAGAAATTGTTATACTAATGAGGATGCTAGAAAGCAAGGGATAGATTACTACTCAGTGGGACGAAAGAATGTTTGTAATAATCATGTTGCTACTATTCGATAAAAAGAGCAAGTTCCTTGTTTATTCTTATACGTCATAATAGAAACTGTAACTAGTGAGAGAAAAGAGGCAATAAAATGACTGAACGTTTAAAAGTAATGACAATTTTCGGGACACGTCCAGAAGCAATTAAAATGGCACCTCTTGTATTAGAGTTGCAAAAGCATCCAGAAAAAATCGAATCAATTGTGACTGTAACAGCACAACATCGTCAAATGTTAGATCAAGTATTAAGCATCTTTGGAATTACGCCAGATTTCGATTTGAATATTATGAAAGATCGTCAAACTTTAATTGATATTACAACGCGCGGTTTAGAAGGTTTAGACAAAGTAATGAAAGAAGCAAAGCCTGATATCGTCCTTGTGCATGGTGATACAACAACAACATTTATTGCTAGCTTAGCTGCTTTTTATAATCAAATTCCAGTAGGTCATGTTGAAGCTGGACTTCGTACATGGGATAAGTATTCTCCATATCCAGAAGAGATGAATCGTCAATTAACAGGTGTAATGGCAGACCTTCATTTCTCACCGACAGCGAAATCAGCAACGAACTTACAGAGAGAAAATAAAGATGAGTCACGCATTTTCATAACAGGAAATACAGCGATTGACGCACTGAAAACGACTGTAAAAGAAACATACAGTCATCCGGTACTAGAGAAACTTGGAAATGATCGCCTTGTACTGATGACAGCGCATCGCCGTGAAAACTTAGGTGAACCAATGCGTAATATGTTCCGTGCAATTAAGCGCCTTGTTGATAAACATGAAGATGTGCAAGTCGTGTACCCTGTTCACATGAACCCTGTTGTTCGTGAAACAGCAAATGATATTTTAGGAGAACATAGCCGTATTCATTTAATCGAGCCGCTAGATGTAATTGATTTCCATAATGTTGCAGCTCGTTCATACTTAATGTTAACTGATTCTGGCGGTGTTCAAGAAGAAGCACCATCACTTGGCGTGCCAGTTCTTGTTCTACGTGATACAACAGAGCGCCCAGAAGGTATTGAAGCAGGTACGTTAAAATTAGCAGGAACAGATGAAGAGACAATCTTTAATCTTGCTGATGAGTTACTATCTGATAAAGAAGCTCATGATAAGATGGCGCAAGCATCTAACCCTTACGGTGATGGTCGTGCATCAGAGCGTATTGTTGAATCAATTTTACAACACTTTAATAAGTAAATAAAAAAGAGCCAAATCGTATAAGATTTGGCTCTTTTTGTTATTCCTGATTTCTCATAATCCACTCTGCATGAGCATTTGTGGAAGGGGGCGGCTCAGTTGGTGTTTTGTTCGGGTTTGTTTCTTTCTTTGCTTTTTCGTTAGAGTTTGAGTCAGGATTTGATGAATCGGTTTTTGTATTTGGATTTGTTGGAGTTTTTGCTTTTTCTCCTAGTTCTTTTTCTATTTCATTACGTACCGTCTCTACACCGATTGGATCCGGAAGGAAGTAATAAATACCGCCTATTTTTTTGTCTTCTCCTTCAAGTTTTAACGTTTGTATTGTAGAAGGATCAAAACCAGAAAGTTTATTGTAAAGAGCAAGTCCGTCTGAAATAGGAATGTCGGTTTTTATATATTTTCCAACGACAGTCGTTAAATCTTTAATTTTAAATACAGTAGAGGCAGAATTCAGTTTTTGAGCAACAGCGGCTAGCAATTGTCTTTGTCTAGCGGCTCGGCCATAATCGCCGTTTGGATCCTGCTTTCGCATACGGACGTAAGCGAGTGCTTCTTCCCCATTTAAGTTTTGTTGCCCTTGCTTAAATTGGATTTTTTTGTAGTAATCCACGTCAGAGCGCTCCCAAAAATCGAAAGGGACATCAACGGTAACACCGCCAACAGCATCAACGATACCTTTAAAGCCTTGGAAATCAATTTTAATATAATGGTCTACAGGAACTTTTAGAAAACCTTCGACAGTTTTGATTGCCATTTGTTCTCCACCATAAGCATGCGCAGCGTTAATCTTATCTTCTTTGTCCTTTCCAACAATTGGAACGCGACTATCTCGAGGAATACTCATAAGTGAAATCCTTTGAGTTTTCGGATTGACTGTCGCAAACATTAATGAGTCTGTACGCCCATTTTGACCATCTGTTGCATAATCTTCTATACCCATAATGAGGATTGTAAAAGGTTGCTTTGTAATTTCTACATCTTTAGTTCTTAAATCTGATTTTTCACGACTAAATCCACTATACATCCCCATAAGAGAAGTGTAGGAATTTAATATATAGACTCCTACACTACCAAATAAAAATGCGAAAATAAAGAAGTAGAAAAGTTTTCTTCTTCGCTTCTTTTTTATTCTGCGATTTTGGAGATGATGATAACGTTCTTCCATATATAATCTCCTTAGTTCATTGTAGAGAAGTTCTTCACCACATTAATCTTTAAAGGTGATAATTTCATTATTCTTAGATAAGATCTTGCTCTAAGTACAACATATCTCCTTCTGTAATTGTACATTTCCCATTTGTTAATTCAATCATCCAATCTGTGAATGCTTGTTTTCCATCTTCTTCTACAAACGTATCGAATGTGACATTTTCTAAATAATGTATATCTTTAATGACATATTTTGAATTGCGTAATTCATTTTCTAGCTTGCCAAGTAAAGTGTAATCAATCTCGGTTTGTATAACCCGCACTAGTTTTCGTTCGACAATGCCGACGTGATTAATACCTTCGCTTGTACATTTTCCGTATGCGCGAATTAATCCACCTGCACCGAGTTTAATGCCACCAAAATAGCGTGTAACGACAACAACAGTATCTTTTAAACCGCGTTTTTTTAATACCTCTAACATAGGTACACCAGCTGTGCCGCTCGGTTCACCGTCATCGTTCGCTTTTTGAATTTGATCTTGTTCGCCAATTAAATACGCTGAACAGTTATGTGTTGCATTCCAATGCTGTTTTTTTATTTTTTGTATAAACGCTTGCGCTTCTTCTTCAGTTGTAGCTCTATTTACATAACAAATAAATCTTGATTTTTGAATGACAATTTCGTGTTCGCCATAGTCTTTTATTGTTAAATATTGTAATAACAATGGTATACGCCCCTATCTGTCAAAATGACTAGTACTTTACATTTTAAAAGCGGGCGTTTTTATATTCAAACATTTTTTATAAATAAGCTGAAATTTTTGATGAGTATTTTATCTTTTTGTTGTAATTTGTCGAGATGCTGAGTATAATTTTCAACCGGTATTTTTATGTATGGATGCACCTTTTTTAGTTTTCGTGTAAAATTAGGGGATAAAAATTTTTTATAAGGCAGGTACGAGAATGAAAACAGCTATTGTTACTGATAGTACAGCATATATACCGAAGCATATTCGTGACGAACTAAATATATATATGATTCCATTAAACGTTGTATTTGGAACAGAATCTTATCAAGAAGAAGCTGAAATTTCAGTAGATGATTTTTATGTAAAAGTACGTGAGCAGGAAGAACTTCCGAAAACTTCGCAGCCAGCGATTGGAAAGTTTTTAGAGTTATACGAAGAATTATCTAAAGAATATGATGCAGTTATTAGTATTCATCTTTCAAGTGGAATTAGTGGTACATACCAAACAGCGACGACAGCTGGACAGATGGTAGAGGGTATTGAAGTATATACGTATGACTCTGAAATTAGTTGTGAAGTACAAGGATTTTATGTACGTGAAGGCGCGAAATTAGCAAGTGAAGGAAAAACACCAGAAGAAATTACCGCTCGTTTTGATGAAATGAAGCAAACGATGGACGCATATTTTGTAGTGGATGATTTACATCATTTACAACGTGGTGGAAGATTAAATAGTGCGCAAGCTTTCATCGGTAGCTTGCTACAAGTGAAGCCAGTTTTATATTTTAGAGAGAAAGTCATTATTCCATTTGAAAAGATTCGTACACGTAAAAAAGCGCTAAAACGTATCGTTGAAATTTTTGATGAACAAGCAAGTAAAGGTGTACCTATGGAAGCAGTTATCATTCATGCGCAACGTGAAGAGGAAGCGAATGAATGGAAGCAAGAATTAGAAGCAAAATATCCTCATGTCGCAATTCGCACGGGTTATTTTGGTGCTGTAATTGGTACGCATTTAGGTGAAGGTGCACTTGGTCTTGGATGGTATACGAAGTAATAAGATAGAAAAGGCTCTCTTTTTGAAGAGGGTTTTTTTACGGAAATGTTACGTATAGTTGACAAGTTAATATTTGGAAATGATAAAATGTACGTAAAATAAAATATGAGGAAAGTTTTATAACTTACTTTTTACAAGAAACTATATTATAATAGAAGAGAGGTGAAACATATGGAGCATAATTCTTGTTTATGTCCAAAGTTTGAGTCAGCTTTTACTTTGCTTAGTAAAAAATGGACTGGCTTAATCATTAAATCTTTGCTAGAAGAGCCAAAACGTTTTAGAGAAATCGCAGATATTATACCGAATATGAGCGATCGTATGTTGTCAGAGCGTTTAAAGGAATTGGAAAGCGAAGGCATTGTAGTTCGTAATGTTTATCCAGAAGTACCAGTTCGAATCGAATATGGCTTAACTGACAAAGGAAAAGCGTTAGAAAGTGTTATGGATGAAGTCCAAAATTGGGCTGAGAAATGGATGAAATAGCGTTTCAATTTCATTTATATTTGCATTTGCATATTTAATAAAACGTAAGGGACACCTTGCGTTTTTTCTTTGTTTATAACATTGAGGAAAAATTAAAAAATTCTACACATACATACAAAAATATACGTATTTTGCGCTAGATACACATATAATATTACATTTGTTTTACAAAAGCGTAACATTGGTAAAAAAAAACCCGAATTATGGTATAAATTTTATAGGTTATATACGGAAAAAAAGAAAAAGAAAGCGGTGTAAAAGATAAAATGAAAAAGCTAAAAATGGCGTCTTGCGCATTAGTTGCAGGGTTAATGTTTTCAGGATTAACACCAAATGCATTTGCAGAAGATAATATTTCTGACGTAAAATCACAAATTAATACACAAAATGACACTTTACATAAACAACAACAAGAACGTGATGAATTACAAAAACAAATGAACGAATTAAATAAAACAATTCAAGGTTTAGATAAGTCTGTTCAAGAAAATGCTTCAAAGCTTGATGAAACAACGAAAAAAGTTGCTGATACTGAGCAATTAATCGAAAAGAAAAATAAAGACATTGCAGAACTACAAACGAAAATTGCAAAACGTGAAGAGTTATTAAGAAAACGTTTAGTTGCGCTTCAAGAACAGCCGAATACGAACGTTGTAACAGAAGTTCTTGTAAACTCTAAAAACGTTGCAGATTTAGTTGATCGTTTAACTTCTGTTTCTAAAATTCTTGAGTCTGACGAAGATATCATGAAAACACAACAAGAAGATCAAGCGAACGTGAAAAAGGATGTTGCAACAGTAAAAGAAAAACAAAAAGAATTAAAAGAAGCACAAGCTCAAATTGAAACTGCTAAGAAAGAACTTGACGCTGAAAAAGCGAAAAAAGAAACAGCAGTAAACGATTTAAGTGGTAAAATGGATACAGTTGTAACGACGATGACAAGTACGGAAGATCAATTGAAAGAGCTTGAAAAACAAGCATTACAATTACAACGTATGGCTGAACAGGAAGCACAAGCAAAAGCTGCACAAGAAGCCGCTGCTCAAAAACAAGCAGAACAAGCTGCTAAAGAAGTGCAAGCGCCTGCTCAACAAGTTGCACCAGCGAACAACGGTGGACAAGCTCAAAAAGAAGAGCCTAAACAAGAAGCACCTAAACAAGAAGCACCTAAACAAGAAACACCTAAACAAGAGAAGAAACAACCAGAGCCAGCTCCAGCTTCAAATGCGGGTGGCGTAATTGGTAAAGCACAACAATACTTAGGTATGCCATATGTTTGGGGAAGTGCATCTCCATCAAAAGGTGGTTTTGATTGTAGTGGATTCATTTCTTACATCTTTGGTGTAGGTCGTCAAGACGTTAACGGTTACTGGAACTCAGTTTCTAAAGTAAGTAGCCCACAACCTGGAGATTTAGTATTCTTCCAAGGTACTTATAAAGCAGGTCCATCTCACATCGGTATTTACGTTGGTAATGGCCAAATGATTCATGCTAGTGATAAAGGAATTGCGTACGGTGATATTAACAGTTCATACAACAAAAAACATTTCTTAGGATACGGTCGATTCTAGGATTTATAAACGAATAAAACACGTGTATAAAGTCGATAGCTTACTATTTTATAAGTAGGTTATCGGCTTTTTTGTGTTTTTACGAAATTACGGGAAAGGTTTATAGTGTGCTAGAGGTGATGGTCCATGTTATCTGGGAAACAGTTATTATTAGAAGAACTCTCTACAGACGTACGGGATAATTTAGATGATTTGAAGAAGAAGGGAGAGGTCGTATGTGTACAAGGTGTAAAAAATAAGGCTTCTACATATATGTGTCAGCGTTGCGGAAATATAGCACAAAGACTCTTTTCATCATTTTTGTGTAAAAGGTGTAGTAAAGTCTGCACATATTGCCGGAAGTGCATAACGATGGGGAGAGTTAGTGGATGTGCTGTACTTGTTCGCGGAATTGCCGAAAAAGAGGGAGAAATGGATGTAAATCCGTTACAGTGGAAAGGAAATTTATCTACTGGCCAGAAGTTGGCTGCGCAAGGTGTTATGGAGGCTGTTAAACAGAAAGAATCGTTTTTTATTTGGGCTGTGTGCGGCGCTGGAAAAACAGAAATGTTGTTTTATGGTATTGCAGAGGCACTTCAAAAAGGAGAAAGAGTTTGTATCGCAACGCCGAGAACGGATGTTGTACTTGAATTAGCACCGAGATTGAAAGAAGTATTTCCGAATATAAATGTAGCTGCTTTATACGGTGGGAGTTTAGATCGGGAAAAAGATGCAGCGTTAGTCGTTGCGACCACCCATCAGCTATTGCGTTATTATAGAGCGTTTCATGTCATGATTGTAGATGAAATAGATGCCTTTCCATACCATGCAGATCAAATGTTGCAGTATGCGGTAAAACAAGCGATGAAAGAGAAGGCGGCATGTATTTATTTAACTGCAACTCCAGATGAAGAGTGGAAGCGTAACCTTAGAAAGGGGAAACGAAAAGGTATCGTTGTTTCTGGACGGTATCACCGTCATCCGTTGCCAGTCCCCAAATTTTGCTGGTGCGGAAACTGGAAGAAAAGCCTCATCAATAAAAGAATTCCTCAAGTTTTACTACAATGGTTAAAAGTATACTTAAATAAAAAGCACCCCATTTTTTTATTTGTTCCCCATGTGCGATATATAGAAAAAATGAGTCGGTTATTGAAGCTGTTAGACGATAGAGTTGCCGGTGTGCATGCAGAAGATCCAATGAGAAAAGAGAAAGTTGCAGCTTTCAGAAAGGGAGAAATTCCTTTATTAGTTACAACGACGATTTTGGAGAGAGGAGTAACGGTGAAAAATTTGCAAGTTGCAGTTTTAGGGACGGAAGAAGAAATATTTTCAGAAAGTGCACTCGTACAAATTGCAGGCCGGGTAGGTCGTAGTTTTGAAGAGCCGTATGGAGAGGTCATTTATTTTCATTATGGTAAGACAGAGGCGATGGTGCGCGCGAAAAAACACATTCGAAGTATGAACAAAAATGCGAAAGAACAAGGGTTGATCGATTAATGCATTGCTTACTTTGTGATGAGGATATTTCATACGCGATTAGTTGGTACAATTTTTTTGTTAAGGCTCACAAAAAGTATATATGTGAGAGATGTGAGCAAAAGATTTCCTATATTATAGGAGAGATTTGTAGAGAGTGCGGACGGTCTTTAGATTCATTGCCAGCTGAATATAAAGAAGGTGACATTTGCAAGGATTGTGTACGTTGGATGAACGTGGAGAGTTATCGACCTTTAAAAAATCGTTCATTATACATGTACGATAATGAGATGAAAGGAATACTAGCGCAGTTTAAGTTTCGTGGTGATGCTGAGTTAGTTCGTATTTTTCATCTTCCTTTTCGAAATTTATTTCAACAGTATTTTGCTAACGTTTCAACCGTTATCGCTGTTCCGCTTAGTAAGGAAAGGGAATATGAACGTGGCTTTAATCAAGCTGAGCTATTAGCAGCTTGTTTGCCTGTAGGTCCTTCTTATCCGTCATTAAGAAGAAGGGAAACAGAAAAACAAAGTAAGAAGACGCGCAAAGAAAGGATGTTGGGAAGCAATCCTTTTTATTTTCAGGGTGAAGAGATGTTTCATGGGCAACATATTTTACTCGTTGATGATGTGTATACGACAGGTATTACAGTTAGACAAATTGGCAGTCTTTTATATGATAGAGGGGCAAATGAAGTTTCTAGTTTGACGCTCTGTAGAAGTTAATCTGTAACTGTCGAAAGAGATAATAAAAAGACGATAAGTCTTCTTTGACTTCGTAAGTTGTCATTCGTTATAGTCAGAATATGGGGCGAATGCCCTGATTTTTAGAGTGAAGGGAATGGAATGAACATGCAAGGAAAAGTGAAATGGTTCAATGCAGAAAAGGGATTTGGGTTTATTGAGCGTGAAGATGGTGAGGATGTGTTTGTTCATTTTTCTGCTATTCAACAAGATGGGTATAAGTCATTAGAAGAAGGGCAACCAGTGGAGTTTGATATTGTAGATGGAGCACGTGGACCACAAGCAGCTAATGTTGTGAAACTGTAGGGATATTGTTTTTGGGAAGAGAAAGCTGCGTTTGTGGCAACGTTATATATAGTAGAACCTCTTGTTTTTCGCAAGAGGTTTTTGTTATGGGGTGAATTGTTAAAAAGTTGTTTCTTTTCTGTAACGAATTGTCCACAGTTATATTCGTTACTCACGATGTAAATAGGATAAAATAAAGATAGAAACGATGCATCTTTTCATTTCAACAAAAAACGATAAAAAAATCGCAATTCCACTAATTTTTTTAAAAAAGTTAGAAGGAGTTTTTAAGCCGATGTCGAAATTATAGTACATAGGCTTGAAAGGAGGAATTCATCTATGAAATTCAACATTCGTGGTGAAAATATTGAAGTAACTCCAGCATTAAAGGAATATGTAGAGAAAAAACTAAGTAAGTTAGAGCGTTATTTTGATACATTTCCAGAGATTAAAGTTAATTTAAAAGTATACTCTGACAAGCAACGTGTCGAGGTAACAATTCCGTTTACTGATTTATTACTTCGTGCAGAAGAAACTAATAGCGATATGTACGCTGCTATCGATTTAGTAGTTGATAAAATTGAGCGACAAATTCGTAAACATAAAACAAAAGTAAATCGTAAGTTACGTGAGAAAGGTTCTGTGAAAACTAACTTTATCCTTCCAGAAGCAGTAGCTGTTCTGGATGAGGTAGAAGAGGATGAATTAGAACTTGTACGTACAAAACGATTTGATTTAAAACCGATGGACGTTGAAGAAGCGATCTTGCAAATGGATATGCTAGGGCATAATTTCTTCGTCTTCACAAATGCTGATACAAATGAAACTAATGTTGTATATGGCCGTAAAGACGGGAAATATGGTTTAATCGAAACTAAATAATAATTCGAAAGCGCAGCCGAAAGAGGCTGCGCTTTTTTTGCTGAAAATAGATTTTTAAAAAACTTTTCCTAATTTAGAACGAGACATTCGGCCGATTGTTGTCATAGTTATAAGACAAGTGTTACAATTATCATTAGGTATATACATTTTAGTTTTTTTAATTAGGAGAAAAATTGGCATAACATACATTTGATTTTTATAACGACTGATTGTAATAGAAAAAGAAAAAACAATCGGAAGTTTTATTTTAATAAAAAAGAGGAGCGTATTTCCTATGATCGGTATTTTAAAAAAGGTATTTGATGTAAATCAACGCCAAATTAAACGTATGCAGAAGACAGTTGAGCAAATTGATGCATTAGAATCATCTATTAAGCCACTAACAGATGAACAATTAAAAGGAAAGACGCTTGAGTTTAAAGAACGTCTAACAAAAGGTGAGACAGTAGATGATCTACTTCCTGAAGCTTTTGCGGTTGTTCGCGAAGCTGCGACTCGTGTTCTTGGAATGCGTCCGTATGGCGTGCAGTTAATGGGTGGTATTGCTTTACATGAAGGGAATATCTCTGAGATGAAAACGGGTGAAGGTAAAACGTTAACATCTACATTACCTGTATATTTAAATGCTTTAACAGGAAAAGGTGTTCACGTTGTTACAGTCAATGAATACTTAGCACAACGTGATGCGAGCGAAATGGGACAACTTCATGAGTTCCTTGGCTTAACAGTAGGAATTAACTTAAATAGTATGTCACGCGAAGAGAAGCAAGAGGCTTATGCTGCTGATATTACGTATAGCACAAATAATGAGCTTGGATTCGATTACTTACGTGACAATATGGTTTTATATAGAGAGCAGTGCGTTCAGCGTCCACTTCATTTTGCTATTATCGATGAAGTCGATTCTATTTTAGTCGATGAAGCACGTACGCCGCTTATTATTTCGGGGCAAGCTCAAAAATCAACAGAGCTATACATGTTTGCAAATGCATTCGTTCGTACATTAGAAAATGAAAAAGAGTATTCATTCGATGTGAAAACGAAAAATGTAATGTTAACTGAAGATGGTATTACGAAAGCAGAGAAAGCTTTCCATATTGAAAACTTATTTGATTTAAAACATGTTGCACTTCTTCATCATATTAATCAGGCACTTCGTGCGCATGTTGTTATGCACCGTGATACAGACTATGTTGTACAAGAAGGTGAAATCGTAATTGTAGACCAATTCACTGGTCGTCTGATGAAAGGGCGTCGTTATAGCGAAGGTTTACACCAAGCGATTGAAGCAAAAGAAGGCGTAGAAATTCAAAATGAAAGTATGACGCTTGCGACAATTACGTTCCAGAACTACTTCCGTATGTACGAAAAGTTATCTGGTATGACTGGTACAGCGAAAACGGAAGAAGAAGAATTCCGTAATATTTATAATATGAATGTTATCGTAATTCCAACGAACAAAGATATTATTCGTGATGACCGTGCTGATTTAATCTTCAAATCAATGGAAGGTAAATTCAATGCAGTTGTTGAGGATATTGTAAATCGTCATAAACAAGGACAACCTGTACTTGTTGGTACAGTTGCAATTGAAACGTCAGAGCTTATTTCAAAAATGTTAACACGTAAAGGTGTACGCCATAATATTTTAAACGCGAAAAACCATGCGCGTGAAGCAGATATCATTGCAGAAGCTGGTATTAAAGGTGCTGTAACAATTGCGACGAATATGGCTGGTCGTGGTACGGATATTAAATTAGGCGATGATATTAAAAATATCGGTCTAGCGGTTATCGGTACAGAGCGTCACGAAAGCCGTCGTATTGATAATCAGTTACGTGGTCGTGCTGGTCGTCAAGGGGACCCTGGTGTAACGCAGTTCTATTTATCAATGGAAGATGAACTAATGCGCCGCTTCGGCTCTGACAATATGAAAGCGATGATGGATCGTCTTGGTATGGATGATTCACAGCCGATTGAAAGTAAAATGGTTTCTCGTGCAGTAGAATCTGCGCAAAAACGTGTAGAAGGAAATAACTATGATGCACGTAAGCAGTTATTACAATACGATGATGTGCTTCGTCAGCAACGTGAAGTTATTTACAAACAGCGTCAAGAAGTAATGGATTCTGAGAACTTACGTAGTATTATTGAAGGTATGATGAAATCTACAGTAGAACGTGCTGTTGCGCTTCATACACAAGAGGAAATTGAAGAAGATTGGAACATTAAAGGTCTTGTTGACTACTTAAATACAAACCTTCTGCAAGAAGGCGATATAAAAGAAGAAGAATTACGTCGTCTTGCTCCAGAAGAAATGAGCGAGCCGATTATCGCGAAATTAATAGAGCGTTACAACGACAAAGAAAAGCTTATGCCAGAAGAGCAAATGCGTGAGTTCGAAAAAGTTGTTGTATTCCGTGTAGTAGATACGAAATGGACAGAGCATATTGATGCGATGGACCACCTTCGTGAAGGTATTCATTTACGTGCTTACGGTCAAATCGATCCACTTCGTGAGTATCAAATGGAAGGATTCGCAATGTTCGAGTCAATGATTGCTTCTATTGAAGAGGAAATCTCTCGTTACATTATGAAAGCTGAAATTGAACAAAACTTAGAGCGTCAAGAAGTTGTTCAAGGTGAAGCTGTTCATCCATCTAGCGATGGCGAAGAAGCGAAGAAAAAGCCTGTTGTAAAAGGTGATCAAGTGGGCCGTAACGATTTATGCAAATGTGGTAGTGGCAAGAAATATAAAAACTGCTGTGGTATTGTAAGCTAATAAAAACTGCGGCTGTTGAATTCAGCTTGTTTTGCAAATTATAATAAAAAGGATTAAACTCTCTCCCTAATAAGTGGAGAGAGTTTCCCTTGTTTTCATACGAAAGTAATAGCAATTACATAGAGGTGAAGGAAATGGAATTAGTAGAAATTAGACAGGAATTAGAGAAAATGGCTAAGAGATTAGCGGCTTTTAGGGGGTCTCTTTGACCTCCCTACTAAGGAGAAACAAATTGCAGAATTAGAAGAAAAAATGATGGGCGCAGGATTTTGGGATGACCAACAAGGCGCTCAAACTGTAATTAACGAAGCAAATGCGTTAAAAGATATGGTTGGAAAGTTCCGTCAGTTAGACGAGACGTTCGAAAACTTAGAAGTAACGCATGAACTCTTAAAAGAAGAATATGATGAAGATTTACATGAGGAATTAGAATCGGAAGTAAAAGGCTTAATTCAAGAAATGAATGAGTATGAGCTTCAATTACTATTAAGTGATCCTTATGATAAAAATAATGCGATTTTAGAATTACACCCAGGTGCAGGTGGAACAGAGTCACAAGACTGGGGTTCTATGTTATTACGTATGTATACACGCTGGGCTGAAAAACGTGGATTTAAAGTAGAAACAGTTGACTACTTACCAGGTGATGAAGCTGGTATTAAGAGTGTTACTTTATTAATTAAAGGTCATAACGCTTACGGTTATTTAAAAGCAGAGAAAGGTGTACATCGTCTTGTACGTATTTCACCGTTCGATTCTTCAGGCCGTCGTCATACATCATTCGTATCTTGTGAAGTGGTACCTGAGTTCAATGATGAAGTTGAAATTGAAGTGCGTACAGAAGACTTAAAAATTGATACGTACCGTGCAAGTGGAGCTGGTGGACAGCACATTAATACGACAGATTCAGCAGTTCGTATTACGCATACACCGACAAATACGGTTGTAACGTGTCAGTCAGAGCGTTCTCAAATTAAAAACCGTGAGCATGCGATGAAAATGTTAAAAGCAAAATTATATCAAAAGAAATTAGAAGAGCAACAAGCACAATTAGATGAAATCCGCGGGGAACAAAAAGAAATTGGATGGGGCAGCCAAATTCGTTCTTACGTATTCCACCCGTATTCTCTTGTAAAAGACCATCGTACAAATACAGAAGTTGGTAACGTACAAGCAGTTATGGATGGAGAAATTGATCCATTTATTGATGCTTACTTACGTTCTCGCATCTAATAACCAGTGGGGGAATCCCCACTGATTATTAGCTTTAACAAATCTGGCTTTTACGGGCAGCCCGACCCTCACCTAACTTCTTTGCTTTTGTTGAATTTTGAGGTAGGGGTCTTACTACCCAGTAAATAGTGGGATAAGAGAAAAAGCCAACAAAATTGTTGGCCCATGCTGAGAAAATAGAGGATATACAACGTTTTATTTATATGGATGAAGTACAGGGGAAGAGAAGTTGGAAACGACAACTTCTCTTTTTGATGGGGTTATATGCAGAATACAATGTTGTATATTGTTTTGTAAAAAGTAGAGAATAGTAAAACAGAGCGGCAATAGAGTAAGATTTTATAAAGGACTTTTTTGATTTGCCTTTTAAAAAGATTCTTTATAGAAGTTTTTACGTTGTTCACAGAATTGAAACAAATTATGGAAGCTTTATTTTATCAGGGTTCTCACTGTATTTTTCAAGAATATGAAATATACCTTAGTTTTTCTATATAAAGATAATGCTTATAATAAAAATGAGTGTGTTAGGAATGAAAAGAATATCAACAATGGGGAGCGATAGAATTGAAAAAGAAATTGTTGGCTATTGCACTAGGTACATCAGTCGTTTTTGCTTTAGGAGCATGTGGAAATAAAGAAGAGAGCAAGCCTTCGAAACAATCTGCAAGCACAGATAGCCCAGAGCAAATTTATCAAAAAAGTTGTATAGGCTGCCATGCGAAAGATTTATCAGGAGCAACTGGGCCAGATTTACGAAAAGTAGGGCAGAAATATGATGCAGCAGAGATTGAAAAGATTATTGAAAAAGGTCGCGGTTCAATGTCACCGGGAATTGTTCAAGGTGAAGATGCGAAAAAAGTAGCTGAGTGGTTAGCTGAACATAAATAAGAAGAGAAAAATGGGCGAGTTGATTATATAATCTTATCTAAAAATGACTTTGGATAAGAGTTATAACAACTCGTCTCCTTTTTCTGGGATGTAACATAACTGTAACAAAAATGTATCCGAACTGGAAACCGTTTGATGTTACAATGAGGTTTGTAGAATTTTGCTGAAATATATTACATAGAGTAGCGGTGCGAATAAAAAGCATGTAAGTAAGCTGCCTTCAACAAGAATGGTTAAATGAAAATAAAGGATTCCTTTTTATTTTCACATGTACAAAAAAGTATTTCGAAAAAAAAATCATTAAGCATTGGGTGATAAATAATGATAAAAATGACGAATGTTTATAAGGAGTACCCGAATGGTATGAAAGCCGTTGCTGGTCTCACAGTTAACATTAAACAAGGTGAATTCGTATACGTAGTTGGACCGAGTGGAGCCGGAAAATCTACATTTATTAAAATGATGTATCGTGAAGAAAAGCCAACTACAGGATCTATTAATGTAAATGGACTTACTATCGAATCATTGGCAGAAAGAGATGTTCCATATTTCCGTCGTCAATTAGGCGTGATTTTCCAAGATTTTAAATTATTACCTAAATTAACGGTATATGAGAATGTTGCGTTTGCTTTAGAAGTAATTGAAGAAGAACCAGATGCGATTCGTGAGCGTGTTACTGAAGTGTTAGGGCTAGTAGGTCTAGACGATCGTGCAGACGCACTTCCAAGTGAACTTTCAGGTGGAGAGCAGCAACGTGTGGCTATTGCAAGAGCGATTGTTAATAGACCAAAGGTTGTAATTGCCGATGAGCCAACTGGTAATTTAGATATTGAAACAGCTCTTGATATTATGAAGATCTTTACGCGCATTAATGAGCGTGGTACAACGATTGTTATGGCGACGCATAATGCAGATATCGTAAATACAATCCGTCATCGTGTAATCGCGATTGAAGGCGGAAAAATTGTTCGAGACGAGATTGAGGGAGGATACGGATATGAAGGCTAAAACCCTTAGTCGACATTTGCGAGAAGGTGTAAAAAATCTATCCCGTAACGGATGGATGACATTTGCTTCTGTAAGTGCAGTAACAGTTACATTATTACTTGTAGGTGTCTTTTTAACAGCGATTATGAATATGAACCATTTTGCTACAAAAGTAGAGCAAGATGTAGAAATTCGTGTACACATTGATCCAGCAGCAAAAGAAGCTGATCAAAAGAAATTAGAAGAAGATATGAGTAAGGTCGCGAAAGTAGATTCTATTAAATACTCTTCTAAAGAAGAAGAATTGAAACGTTTAATTAAAAGTTTAGGCGATAGTGGAAAAACGTTCGAGTTATTTGAGCAAGATAACCCACTGAAAAACGTATTTATTGTAAAAGCGAAAGAGCCAACTGATACAGCACAAATTGCGAAAAAGATTGAAAAAATGCAGTTTGTAAGTAACGTTCAATACGGTAAAGGTCAAGTTGAAAAATTATTTGATACTGTAAAAACAGGACGTAATATCGGGATTGCATTAATTGCAGGTCTTTTATTCACAGCGATGTTCTTAATCTCTAATACAATTAAAATTACAATCTATGCTCGTAGTACTGAGATTGAAATTATGAAACTTGTAGGTGCAACAAACTGGTTTATTCGTTGGCCGTTCTTGCTAGAAGGATTATTCCTAGGAGTATTAGGATCAATTATTCCAATTGGTCTAATTCTAGTTACGTATAATTCACTACAAAGTGTGTTTAATGAAAAACTTGGCGGAACAATTTTCGAGCTTTTACCATACAGCCCATTCGTATTCCAATTAGCTGGTTTATTAGTGTTAATCGGTGCGTTAATCGGTATGTGGGGAAGTGTAATGTCAATTCGTCGCTTCTTAAAAGTATAAAAAGTTGCAAACATAATTCGTACAAGCTTATCATATAGTAGAAATAGGTAAAGGCATCACACGCTGTGTGATGCCTTTTGCTACACCACCTGTGTGTTTTGGAAAGGGGAATTCCGCATTGAAACGTAGAGTTGCAATTATTGGAATGGTTGTTGCATTTTTAATTGGTGCTGGCGGAATGTTTGCAGGAATGTCTGTATTTGGGGTTAACCCAGCAGAAGTAACGCAAACAATTTCGAGTGGGAACGCTAGCACGACGCAAGGGAATTTGGCAAAAATTAATGAGGCATATGGACTAATTGATTCACGTTATGTGGAAGACGTGAAAGATGACAAGTTAGTTGAAGGTGCAATACAAGGCATGTTGTCTACGCTGAAGGACCCTTATTCCACGTATATGGATAAAGAAACAGCCAAACAGTTTAGTGAATCACTTGATCCCGAGTTAGAGGGGATTGGGGCTGAGGTGAACAAAACAGACGGTAAGCTTATTATCGTATCGCCAATTAAAGGTTCACCAGCAGAAAAGATTGGAATTAAGCCGAATGACCAAATTTTATCTGTAGATGGAAACAGTGTAAAAGACTTATCGCGTGAAGAAGCTGTATTAAAAATTCGTGGTAAAAAGGGAACGACTGTCGCGATTGAAATTAAACGTGCAGGAGTAACTGATCCGATTGTATTCAAAATTAAGCGTGAAAAAATCCCAATCTTCACGGTAGTTAGTTCTGTGAAACAAGAGAATGGAAAAGATATCGGTTATATGCAAATTACTTCTTTTGCTGAAAATACAGCGAAAGAATTTAAGGATCAGTTAAAAGAGTTAGAGAAGAAAAACATAAAAGGTTTAGTTATTGACGTTCGTGGTAATCCTGGTGGCTATTTAAATAGTGTAGAAGATATACTAGGAGAAATTATGACGAACAAAAAGCCGATGCTACAAGTAGAGCAGCGAAATGGTGAGAAAAAGCAAATCTCTACAGAGCTGAAAGAGAGGAAGCCATATCCAATTTCAGTATTGATTGATAAAGGAAGTGCTTCTGCTTCGGAAATTTTAGCTGGCGCATTGAAAGAAGGAGAAGGTTACGATTTAATTGGTGAAACAACATTTGGTAAAGGAACTGTTCAGCAAGCCGTTCCGTTTAAAGATGGCAGTAACATTAAATTAACGATGTTCAAATGGTTAACTCCAGATGGAAACTGGATTCATAAAAAGGGAATCAAGCCAACTGTAGAAGTGAAACAACCAGATTACTACCATGCGACACCAATTCAAATTGAAAAAACACTTTCATACAATTCAAATGATGTGCAAGTGAAGCATGCGCAAGAGATGCTGAAAAGCTTAGGTTATGTACCGGGGCGTGAAGATGGTTACTTTAGTAAAGAGACAGAATCAGCACTGAAAGCATTCCAAAATGCGAATGAGATGGAAGCGACAGGACAGCTTGATAAAAAGACAGCTGAGGCAATTCAAACTAAAATCATTGAAAAAATCCGTTCTGGAGAAAATGATCTACAATTACAGGCAGCATTAAAATTAATAGCGAAATAAGAAGAAATACAGGCATTTTATTGCCTGTATTTTTTTGTGTTAAACAAACGTTTGTCCAGTTATGATAATATAAAAAGAAAGAATGATATAAATGGTGGTGAATGAGTTCGTGGAGGCATGGCTTTTTGAAATAATGCGGGCAGTTGGACGTTTTTTCTTGCACCCTGCTGTCTATGTATTTTTAATAAGTAGTATCTTCGTTGGATATTTACGTATATTACGAGAACGAAAAGATTTTTCTTTTAAAGTTTATGATATTTGGTTTGAATTGCGAACATCTCTATTTGCAGGGCTTGGATATGGATTAATCGTATCTATTATTACGATTGGGCTTGGACTTGTTGTTTCCAAGGCGAGCTTATGGGCCATTTTACTTTGGACATTATTATTTGGATTAACTGCTATGTATCGATATTTATCGGCAGCTTATACGTTCAGTATCGCAATTGTATGTGTTTTATTATCTTCTAAGCTGCCAGTTTCCTTCTTACAGCTTGGAGAAGGTGAAGAGGGTACGATTGTATCTCTTGCTATTTTACTAGGCATCATGCTTGTTGTGGAGGGCTTATTGATTTCTAAAAACGCGGTGAGATATTCTACACCGAGGATTAGGAAGGGGAAACGTGGGCTCAAGATTGGTTTACACGAATCGAAGCGTTTATGGATCGTGCCGATTTTTATTCTTGTACCAGGTGATGCGGTAACCCAGTTTATTTCATGGTGGCCTGTCGTTTCAATAGGGACAAATACATATTCTCTATTCCTCGTTCCATTTTTAATTGGATTTATGCGAAAGATTAGAAGTTATGAGCCGACGGAAGCTTTACTCTTTACAGGAAGACGTGTTTATGGATTAGCTGGTCTTGTACTTGTTTTAGGGGTCGCGAGTTATTGGTGGCACGTACTTGCTATTATTGCAATGGGTGTCGCAATGCTTGGACGTTTTACGATTTCGATGCAAGAAAAAATTGTAGATGAGACAAGACCGGCATATTTCGCTGCACGCAATGATGGACTTGTCGTGTTAGATACAATTCCAAATACAATTGGGGCCGAGCTGAATTTACTGCCTGGAGAAATAATTACGAAAGTAAATGGAGTCGTTCCAAGGAGTGCCGAAGAATTTTATGATGCGCTTCAAACGAAAACAACAGGAGCTTTTTGTAAATTAGAGGTGGTAGATACAAATGGTGAGCTTCGTCTTGCTCAAACAGCATTATATGCTGGAGGACATCATGAGTTAGGCGTTGTATTTGTTCAGCAAGAGCACGAGTGGGATTCGGAAGCGATGTAATAAAAATGAGGGTGTTACCACTAGGTGACACCCTTTTTGTTTGATTGGGAGCAGCAGTACATGAAATTTATATCGGCGATTATCAGAATATATCAGCGCAATTGAAAATATATCGACTTTCTGGCAAAAAACGACAACTATCGCAAACCTTATTTGTAGTTTCGTAGTCGAATAACTTGAATAATTATTTGATAATGGTTATCATTTAGGGAGTCTTTTAATTTGGAAAAGGGAGGAAATATATGCTACGTAAATTTTTTTCTTACTATAAACCATATAAAGGTTTATTTATACTCGATTTTTCTTGCGCGGTTATCGCAGGATTACTGGAACTTGGTTTCCCGCTTATCGTAAATCAATTTATTGATAAGTTATTACCAGGACAAAACTGGACGCTTATTTTATGGGCTTGTTTTGGTTTACTTGCAGTTTATATGTTAAATGCAGGTTTACAATATGTTGTTACCTACTGGGGGCATATGCTAGGAGTTAACATTGAAACAGATATGAGGCAGAAATTATTTGATCATATTCAAAAGCTATCATTCAGATTTTTTGATAATAATAAAACAGGTCATCTAATTTCACGTCTTACGAACGATTTAATGGAAATTGGGGAAATTGCTCACCACGGGCCAGAGGATTTATTCATCGCCGTAATGACTTTAGTTGGGGCATTTTCATTTATGATGATGATTAACTGGAAGTTAGCGCTTCTAACATTCTTTGTAATTCCATTTCTATTATGGTTGGCGCTTTACTTCAATAAAAAAATGACGGGTACGTTTAGACGTTTATTCTCAGATGTTGCTGATTTTAATGCATGTATCGAAAATAACGTCGGTGGTATTCGCGTTGTACAAGCATTCGGAAATGAAAAGTTTGAGAAAGACCAATTCGCTGTGAACAATGCTCGTTTCCGTACAACGAAATTAATGGCGTATAAAATTATGGCGCTAAACTCATCCATTAGTTATATGCTCATGCGTCTCGTAACGCTCTTCGTATTAATATGTGGCACATGGTTTGTTCTGCAAGGTGAGTTAACGTATGGTGGATTTATCGGATTCGTCTTATTAACGAATATTTTCTTCCGACCAATTGAGAAAATTAATGCAGTTATTGAAAGTTATCCGAAAGGAATCGCAGGTTTTAAAAGGTATGTAGAACTTCTTGAAACAGAGCCTGATATTGTGGATTCTAAAGATGCGATAGAAGTAAAGCATGTACACGGTGATATTCACTATAACAACATTACGTTCGGATATGAAAATAAAGAACCAATCTTAAATGATATTAGCTTGAAAATACACGCAGGTGAAACAGTTGCGTTCGTTGGGCCATCAGGGGCAGGGAAAACAACGTTATGTAGTTTATTACCACGCTTTTATGAGCAGGAATCTGGGTCAATCCAAATTGATGGCATTGATACGAAAGAGATGACTTTATCGTCACTTCGTAAACAAATTGGAATTGTACAGCAAGATGTATTCTTATTCTCAGGAACGATTCGCGAAAATATCGCTTATGGAAATTTACAGGCTTCAGAGGCTGCAATTTGGCAGGCGGTAAAACGTGCTCAGTTGGAGGATTTAATTTACTCGCAACCAGACGGTTTAGATACAGTTATCGGTGAGCGTGGTGTGAAACTTTCAGGGGGACAGAAGCAGCGTCTAGCAATTGCTCGTATGTTCTTGAAAAACCCGCCAATTTTAATATTAGATGAAGCGACTTCTGCATTAGATACAGAGACGGAACTTGCTATTCAAAAATCACTTGCAGAACTAGCTGTCGGTCGTACAACATTAGTTATTGCTCACAGGCTTGCAACTATTAAAAATGCGGATCGTATCGTCGTTGTAAATAAAGATGGTATTGCAGAACAAGGTTCGCATGAGGAATTAATTGAGCGAGGCGGAGGGTATAGCCGATTATACGAAGCGCAGTTTAGTTCGTAAATATAATTTCTGCTGAATTCGTGCACCATAAGTAAGTGGAAATCTTATATGGGAGGTTATAAAGCATGATTGTAACAACAACATCTACAATTCAAGGGAAAGAAATTATTGAGTATATTGATATCGTGAATGGAGAAGCGATTATGGGTGCGAATATTGTTCGTGACCTTTTCGCATCTGTCCGTGACGTTGTCGGCGGCCGTGCAGGCGCTTATGAAAGTAAATTAAAAGAAGCACGCGACATCGCAATGGAAGAGATGAAAACATTCGCAAGGCAAAAAAATGCGAATGCCATCGTTGGTATCGACGTGGATTACGAAGTAGTTCGCGAAGGAATGCTAATGGTTGCGGTGAGTGGGACTGCTGTCCGTATATAAAGTGAAACTTTAATCAGTGGGGGGCATCCCGGCTAGTTATTAGCCTTCACCAACTGGGCATTTAATGCCCACAAGTAGCAAGATAAAGTGAAAAGCCGTGCTGGTGCACGGCTTTTTGTTATTGTGATGTCTAATATTATCTTTATGTCGAAGCCACGATATTTCTTGGGAAATGTGGAAGGCCCCGTCGATATATAGGGAAGACATTAGAGCGCTTCTTTACACCGCTGAATTTGAACTAATAATTTTTCATATTCTTGTTCAAGAAATGTGATGTCATCGTGATGATTGGGTATAGAAATCCGGCTGATAACTTCTGTTAATTTCGTTTGTAATCGCAATAATTCTTGTTCAGTAACGTTTACGGAAGCTTGAGTGGTTCTTTTGATGTATTGCTCGTAATTGCCATAGAATATTCTTGGTTCGCTCTCATCTACTTGTAGAATATGGTCTGCAACAGAACGAATAAAGGCACGGTCATGGCTAATGAAGAGTATAGTGCCAGGATACTCTTGTAACATGTTTTGTAATTCTTCCTGTGTTGTTAAATCTAAATAGTTCGTCGGTTCATCGAGCAGGAGCATATTATAGTTTCCTAAAAATACTTTTGCGAGTGCAACCTTCATTCGTTCACCCCCGCTTAGAACGTGCACAGGTTTATGAACATCTTCGCGGCGGAAAAGGAGCCGGGCAAGTATTGTTCGAACGAACGATTCAGTATAGCTCGATTCTTCTAGAACATTTTCTATAATTGTTTTATCTGTGTTTAAAATAGATAGTGTTTGCTCAAAGTATCCGATTTTACAACTCTTCGAAAGCTGGATACCACGCTCGTTTGCGAGAAGCATGTTGAACAAAGTTGTTTTTCCACTTCCATTTGCCCCTAAAATAGCAAGCTTTGCACCGGGGGCAATTGTCCCATTCATATTTTTAAATAGTGTGCGGTCGCCTATTTTCTTTGTTGCTTTATTGAACTGTACTGCCACTTTACTATGAATGGGTGTATGGTATTGCACGTCAAACTGAGCCTGAGAAAGATCTTTTGGCTTTTCTTTCTTTTCTAGTTTTTCGAGACGTGTTTCTAATACTTTGGCTGCTTTGCTGACCTGTTCTTGCCCATGAGCTCCACTTAATTTATAAAGTTTAGATTCAGATGAACTGAACCGAGTTGGGATTTTTGTCATGCTAGAAGCGCGTTGTTTTCTTTGTAAAATGGACTGTTCCAAACGATTTTTTTCTTGTACATATTGCTCGTATTCTGCTTCCTTTTGTATTCTCTCACGTTCTTTTTGCTTTCGATAGTTGGAATAGTTTCCTTTATATTCTTTAATCATCCCGTCTTCAACTTCGATGATTTTTGTACATATTGTATCTAGGAAATCGCGATCATGAGATATTAAAACAAGCGCACCTTTATAAGATGAAAGTGCCTTTTCTAATTGCTCTGTACCGAACATATCTAATTGGCTTGTTGGTTCATCAGCAAATAGAATGCCTGCCTCTTGTTCAAGGGCATGGGCAATCTTTAGGCGCATTCGTTCGCCGCCGCTCATTGAATTTGCGACGTTTGAAATACTCCATTTTCCTTTTGCAAGAGAAGAAGCGGTTTCCAGTATTGTATCGCTAAGCTGTGGAATGATAGCGATAGAACTATGATGAGTTACTGTCCCTTTGTCAGCTTCTATTTCTTTACTTAATATTTGCAATAACGTAGATTTTCCAGCTCCGTTGACTCCGACGATTCCTATGCGATCGTGTGCGTGAATTTCTAGTGATGGTAACGTAAATATGGTACGGTCACCAAAGCTCTTTTCAATATTACGTGCGAATAAAATAGTCATAAAAAAACCTCCCTAGTTTCACTAGAGAGGATAAACGTCGCCCTTCAATGTAAAAATCGTACATAAATAAACGATTTTTCACATGATCGTCTCGAAAGAAAGTATCGACAAATGGACAGACTAATCCCCTGCTAGTTTTCATCATTTTTGTTCACTATTTGTGATGGATGAAATAAATAAGAGAATTAGAACTTCATTGGTCAAAGTACCTTCCTTTCATAATATTATTTTTATTGTATGCGCATACAAACGGGTTTGTCAAACTTATTTCTGTTGGCTATTTTTAAATTTGCTATTATACAGCTGTGCCTTTGTAAGTGCTTCAGCATCATTTTTGATTTCATCCAATCCATTCGCATCCCCGATAATATACCCTTCAAATGATGAACCAACAAAATCAAAGATATACTGGAATTGAGCAATAAGTGGCAATGCTTTCAGTTTCGGATTGTCTCCGCCAACGATGACGACGTACATTTTTTTACCTTTCATTTTCTCTTTGAAATGAAGAGAGGTATCACGTAAGCTTTGTGACCAGCGATCAACGAAGTTTTTCATATGGCCGCTCATTCCGTACCAGTATAGTGGTGTAGCAAAGATAATCGTGTCGTGCTCTAGCATGCGTTTGGTTAATTGCTCGTAGTCATCATTTACAGGTTGAAATCCTTCAGCATCATGGCGTTGGTCTGTAATAGGATAAATGGTATGGTCACGTAAATAAATTTGTTCTGCTTTCATTCCATCAATCATCATATATGTTAAGGCTTCTGTATTCCCATTTTGTCTTGAACTGCCGTGTATAACAAACATGCAATCATCCCTTTTCTTTTTCTTGTTTTAGGAGTGAAACGTGTTTTTGTAAATTCGTTTGAATGTTGGAAAGTAATGAGATTTGCCTTGTTACTTCATTGAGCTTATCTTCGTAAAGTGCAAGGATACTGCTGCATGGATTTTCGTATAGATGTGGTTCGATTTCGAGGCAGCGCAGCATTCTTGCGGTTTCTTCTAAATTTAAGCCGAGCTGTAAGTACATTTGGATAAGCTCTACTTTTTCAATGGCACTTTTATCGAAATCACGATAGCCGTTTGTGAGGCGATTTGAAGGGAGCAATCCCTTTTCTTCATAATGTCTTAGTGATCTTTCGCTAACGCCAGTTTCTTTTGATAACTCTCCAATTCGCACTGCATTTCACTCCTTTTACATGTATTGTAAACCTTCACACTAATGTGAAGGTCAACTCTGTTTTTTCGCAAAAGAATCTACATGATTTAAAAACACTTGAATGGCTTTAGATGGAATGAAATATTTGCCACGCACGATGGAGAATGGACGAATTAGTTTTTCAGTTGGAACTTCGACGTGGAATAGTTCTTGGGCTAGTAGTTCTTTCCGCACGGTCCAATCAGAAAGTATAGCGATGCCAAGCCCGGCAGCGACGGCTTCCTTTACACTTTGAATGCTACTAAATGTAAAGAATCGTTTCATTTTTAAATGATGTTGATGAATAAAACGATCGCTATAGGCACGTGTCCCAGAGCCACTTTCTCTTAATACCCATACTTGGTCTTGGAGAGTAGCTTCGTTTATATCCTTGATGTGAAGTAATGGGTGATTTGGAGGGACGACGAGCTTCATTTCATCTTGCATAAACGCTTCAACGTCTACGTCAGCATATACGACTTGTCCCTCTACTAAGCCGATATCAATTTGATTAGAGCGAAGGCTTTGCAAAACTTCTTCTGTATTAGAGATAAGGGTATGAACTTCAACGTGCGGATTTTCATTGGCATAGTTAGCGAGTATTTTGGGAAGTAAGTATTCGCCAATTGTAAAACTAGCACCGATGCGAAGTGTTCCTGTTACAACGTTATGTAATTCGTTAATTTCCTGTTTTGCATCATCATAAAGAGAGAGCATTTGCTTTGCATGTATGTATAATATGTTTCCAGCTTCCGTAACTTGTACATGCTTTGGGGAGCGCTGAATGAGTGTAGTTCCAAATTCATTTTCCAGGTTGCGAATGTGCATGCTTACACCGGGTTGTGAAAGGTTTAAAAGTTCTGCTGCACGAGAGAAATGTTTCTGTTCAACGACAGTCACAAAGATTTTCAAAATGTCGACGTTCATTTGTTAGGCCCCTTTATTTTTGTTTTTATTCTATCATAAGTATTTCTGATGATAGAGATTGAATATTGATATTAAACTTATTATAAAAACTCTCTTATAATGTAAGTAGAAAGAACATGCATGTTCCAATACGATTATTGGGGTGGTACAAGGTGGAACAAACACTTGTTATACAAAAGAAAAAGGGCTTTGGATTTTCGCAAGGTATTGGGATTACATTATTAATCGCCATTGCTGCGAAATATTTAGCGGAGCTTCCATTTTTAAATATTATGGGACAATTAGTAATTGCTATTCTAATTGGGATGATTTGGCGCGCAGCGATTGGAGTCCCTCCAGAAGCGATAGCGGGAACGAACTTTGCGAGTAAGAAGTTGCTTCGCTTTGGGATTATCTTACTTGGAATGCGATTAAATCTGGTTGATATTGCGAAGGCTGGGCCGAAAGTATTGGTCATCGCAGCGGTAGTTATTACATTCACCATTTTCGTTGTATATGGATTGACAAAAGTATTTAAAGTAGAAAAGAAACTTGGGATTTTAACGGCGTGTGGAACGGCGATTTGTGGTGCGGCAGCGGTCGTGGCAATTGCACCACAAGTGAAAGCGAAGGACGATGAAACGGCGGTTGGTGCCGCAATTATTGCTATTTTAGGTACGATATTTACGCTTATTTATACATTATTATATCCAGTGCTTGGCTTATCTCCGTACGGTTACGGTGTATTCTCGGGGGCGACGCTGCATGAAATTGCTCACGTAATTGCGGCTGCGGCACCAGGCGGTAGCACGGCTGTCGACATCGCGGTTATCGTGAAATTAACGCGCGTTGCGATGCTTGTACCAGTAGCGATTTTAATTGGGTTATGGTTTGGTAAGAGCGAGGGAAGCGAAGAAAAGAAATCGTGGAAGGAGCTTCCGATTCCTTGGTTTATATTCGGATTTTTAGCGATGAGTGCGGTGCATTCACTCGGGATTATCCCCGAAGTTGTTGCCGGCTATATTGTAATAATTGCGTACATGCTTATCGCAATGGCGATGGCAGGTCTCGGTTTAAATGTAGAGTTTAAAACGTTCCGTAAGTTAGGAAGCAAAGCATTTGTAGCAGGGCTGATCGGCTCGGTTTGTCTTTCTATTCTTGGATATGTTCTTGTATGGGTATTAGGATTTATGTAGTAGAGGAGAAAGCTGTTCCAAAAGATATTTTGGGACAGCTTTTTCTTATGATTATAGCGCTATGGATTTCAGTATTTGTTAGTAAGTCGATATATTCGGAGAATCGCCGATATAAATGGAGTTGCGCTGATATATTTAGAAAATCGCCGATATAAATGGAGTTGCGCTGATATATTTAGAAAATCGCCAATATAAATGGAGTTGCGTCGATATATTGGGAGAATCGCTGATATAAACTTAACTACTATCGTACTTTGTTAGAGAAGGTGTTCAGTGGAATGTTTTTCTAAAATTTGTAAATTAATCTTTACTTGTAATTGGAAAATATTTATAATTTAAGTAAAGATATCTTTACTTTTGAAGGTGGATCCTATGGGTGTGAAAAATAAAATTAAAGAATTAAGAAAGCAAAATCATATAACACAAGTTGAAATGGCAAAGGTGATGCAGGTGACGCGTCAGACGATTGTAGCGATTGAAAATCACCATTACAATCCGAGTCTAGAGTTATCCCTAAAAATCGCCAAATATTTTGGGATGAAGGTGGAGGAAATCTTTACGCTGGAGTAAGGGGAGAAAAAATGAAAAATGCTAAAAAGTTGTATATCGATGCGTTTTTTAGATTGTTGTTGGGAGACGTTTTCGTTCGTATTATGAATCCAGCTATACCAATTTTACCGCTCGTAGTTAGTAACGTTTTAGCAATTGTATTTTTGACAGTGTATGTGTATTAAAAAAAGCGTAAGTACATAAAAGAAGAATTTCTAGATATAGATGAGCGAGTAAATGAAAATATAAAAAAGCATGTAAATGTTTCGTTTATCTTCGCATTCATTCTACTTATAGTTTATATTATTGCGAGCAAAGCGATAGGGAGAATTACTATACCTATTTCAGAAATATTCATTGTATGTAGTTTCTTATTTGCCAGTAGTCTCATCGTAGGAGTTATGAAGGGAAAACGAGCATAGGGATAGGAGGAATGAAAATGCAAGATGAGTTTGAGAGATTTCAGTCGGATAAAGCGTTTAAATATGTAGGGTTGTTTTTCACAATTAGTTTAGCCGTGTGGAGTTTGTACAATTTAATCGTTTATGGAAGTGCTGGCGTGCCGTTTGTGTTATTTGTACTAGGGCAGTTTGTTTATTTCTTTGTGAACTATTGGCCGAAGTGGAAATATAGAAATAGTAAAGGTGCTGATCGTGTATGAGTATGGCATCGAAGAATGTGTTAACAACAAGAAATAATAGATAGAAAAAGGGGAACTGGGATGGGATTACCGGTGTTGTGTGTCGCTACAGCTATATTTGCACTTCTTTGGGGAATGCAAAATTTCTCTCGTAATCCAGTGCCAAGTATTTGTATTATGATTGGTACTGTTGGTTTATCGTATTATTTATTACTATTGGCCCATTATCATAAAACGGCAACGAGCGTTGTTGTTGGAGCACTTATTTTATTTTGTGGGCGCGCTGTACAAAAAGGATTATTTCCGTAAAAGCTGTTTATACAATGAGTATAAACAGCTTTTTGTATTTTTTTTACAAAAGTCTTGAAAGTTACGTAACGTCATCTTTTATAATGAAGGGGAAGAGGTGATGGTAGTGATTTCAATACAAGAATTGACGAGAGAGACAGGGGTAACAGTACGTACATTACGTTATTATGATCAAATAGATTTATTAAAGCCGAGCGGGAAAACAGAAGGCGGGCATCGTTTATATAGTGAAGCTGACGTAATACGTCTCCAACAAATTTTATTTTTAAAGGAAATGGGATTTTCACTAAAAGAGTCTGCGAATATGTTAGTAAAAGGTGAGCTTAACTTAAAGGATTCGCTTGAAAAACAACTTCGGTTTGTACAGGAAGAACAAAAGAAATTCAATCGAATGGAGCGCGTTTTACAAGCAGTTGTTTATTCGGTGGATGTGGAGGGAGAGCTCGATTGGAAAGTTATGTTTGAACTGATCCAGCTTTCGAAACAGTCTTCTCGTATACGTGAAATATTTCAAAATGAAGTATTTTCAAAGGAAGAACAAAAGTTGCTTCATAATTTGCCAAATATGAGTGAAGAAGATCCGAATGTTTTAGAATGGGTGGATTTATTAAAGCAATTACGCACTTTTATGAAAGACGGTAAAGAAACTGCAAGTGATGAGGTGCAAGGGGCAATGAAGAGATTAATGCAGAAGTGTTTAGAAATGGCCAATGGTGATGAAGCGTTTTTAGATAAGTTATGGGAAGTTAGAAAATCGAAGGAAGATTCACAGAAAATGAGCATGTATCCAATCGAAGAAGAATTTTTATTATATATGGATGAAGCTTTTCGTATATATGATGAAAAGGAGAAGGATAAATGAGTATACTCGCAGAATATCGTTGGTACTTTTTAATTGGGGCAGAGATTGTATTTTGGTTATCGGCTATCGGCTTCTTTTTACTTCGTTACGGATTCCGTTTGAAAAAGGCGAGTTTTATTATGGGGATTGTACTACTCGTAAATGAAGTGTTCATTTTAACCTTAGGGGTAGTGGACTATTATCAAACAGGAAAGTTTTCTAACTTTCAGATTATTACCGTAATCATTTTATTGTATGCGGTCTTCTACGGGAAAAAGGATTTGAAGAAGCTTGATATATTTGTGCAAAAGTTAGCTGCGAAATGGCGGAATGAACCAGCGCCTGTTATTGAAGAACATATAGAATTAACAGGTATGGCCTATGCAAAGCAGGAAATAAAAAATTGGGTATTACATCTTGTTTTATTCGTTGTTGTGCATACTTTCTTTTTCTTCGCGTATGGGTTTATTCCATTTGAACAATGGGGCAATTGGTTAGAGTCAGGAATCGTTTTAAATAAAACTGCGAGTCGAGTGAGCCAAGTGTGGGCACTTATATTTTTAATTGATACAGCGATTTCATTTTCATATGTTCTTTTCCCGAAGAAGGAGAAAGGAAAAGAGAAGCTACTTTCGTAGAGGAAAGTAGCTTTTGCAGTATACAAATAATTCTTATAGGAGAGGATGACAATAGGAAAAAGAAGTGGTTTTATATGCCTACTTCTCTTTAGTTTAGTAGCATGCTCACAACCTAACATTACAATTGATAAGAAGAATGATGTCATTGTAAAGGAAGCAGTAACTTCTAATCTAGATAAATTTGAAAAGTTCGTTTTGAATGTGGAACAAGGGGAAGTTGATAAAATAAGAATTGTACATTATACACATGAAGGTGATCCGGTTTTTCAAACGTTAGAGTATAGTGGAACAGATATAATTCATATGTTAGATAATAGGCAAGATCGATTTGCTGGTAATCATACAGATATAGATGAAGATAGTTGTAAAAGGATTGTTAAAGAGCAGCGTGAATTACAAACGGCTTATAGGTTAATAGACTGTGTGAATGAAAATGGGCGCAATGGATATGATTTATTATATGTACCTAAAAAATAGAGTTAGTAGAGGAAGGAAGTTTTGACTCCTTCCTTTTTCTATGTATATATTGTCGAAAATTTTACCGAATATCTGTTCGTTTTTTTAGGTTTTTTATGGGCATTCGTGGTAAAATAATAATACAGATTTTTATGAGGAGGTCGGATTTTACTTGGAACATCAATTTGAAATTATCTCAGCGTATTCCCCGCAAGGTGATCAGCCGGTAGCTATAGAGAAGCTTGTAGAGGGACTTAATAGTGGAAAGAAAAAGCAAGTGTTGCTTGGAGCGACAGGGACGGGTAAGACATTTACGATTTCAAATGTCATTAAAGAAGTACAGAAGCCAACACTTGTGATGGCTCATAATAAAACGTTAGCAGGACAATTATATAGTGAGCTGAAAGATTTTTTTCCGAATAATGCAGTTGAATATTTTGTTAGTTATTACGATTATTATCAACCAGAAGCGTATGTGCCGCAAACGGATACTTTTATAGAGAAGGATGCGCAAATTAATGATGAAATCGATAAATTGCGTCACTCAGCAACGTCTGCATTATTTGAACGGGACGATGTAATTATCGTTGCGAGTGTTTCGTGTATATATGGTTTAGGTTCTCCGGAAGAATACCGCGAGTTAGTTGTTTCACTTCGAGTTGGTATGGAAAAGGACCGCAATCAATTGCTTCGTGAACTTGTTGATGTACAGTACGGACGTAATGATATTGATTTCAAGCGTGGGACATTCCGTGTGCGCGGAGATGTAGTTGAAATCTTCCCGGCATCACTTGACGAGCATTGTATTCGAATTGAATTTTTCGGTGATGAAATCGATCGTATTCGTGAAGTAAATGCGTTAACAGGTGAAGTATTAGCAGAACGTGATCATGTAGCAATCTTCCCAGCATCTCACTTCGTTACACGTGAAGAAAAAATGAAGGTTGCTATTGAAAATATAGAAAAAGAATTAGAAGAGCGTTTAAAAGAATTAAATGATAATGGTAAGTTGTTAGAAGCGCAGCGTATAGAGCAACGTACACGTTATGATCTAGAAATGATGCGCGAGATGGGCTTTTGTTCAGGAATTGAAAACTATTCCCGTCATTTAACACTTCGTCCAGCGGGTGCAACGCCGTATACGTTATTAGACTATTTCCCGAAGGATTTCTTAATTGTTATGGATGAGTCGCACGTATCTGTGCCGCAAGTAAGAGCAATGTATAACGGGGACCAAGCACGTAAGCAAGTACTTGTGGATCATGGATTCCGTCTGCCATCAGCTTTAGATAATAGACCGCTCACGTTCGATGAGTTTGAAGAGAAAACGAATCAAGTCATTTACGTTTCGGCAACGCCAGGACCATACGAATTAGAGCAGTCACCGGGGGTAATAGAACAAATTATTCGTCCAACAGGGCTTTTAGATCCACCAATTGATATACGACCAATTGAAGGTCAAATTGACGATTTATTAGGAGAAATTCAAGATCGTATTGCAAAAAATGAACGTGTATTAATTACGACTTTAACGAAAAAAATGTCAGAGGATTTAACGGATTACTTAAAAGATGTAGGAATTAAAGTGAACTATCTTCACTCTGAAATTAAAACGTTAGAACGTATTGAAATTATCCGTGACCTTCGCCTTGGTAAGTTTGATGTACTTGTCGGTATTAACTTATTACGAGAAGGATTAGATATTCCAGAAGTATCACTTGTAGCTATTTTAGATGCAGATAAGGAAGGATTCTTGCGTTCAGAACGTTCGTTAATTCAAACGATTGGTCGTGCGGCGCGTAATGAAAACGGCCGCGTTATTATGTACGCAGATCGCATAACGAGATCGATGGGAATTGCAATTGAAGAAACGCAGCGTCGTCGTACTATACAAGAAGCTTACAATGAAGAGCATGGTATCACGCCGAAAACGATTCAAAAAGGCGTTCGTGATGTAATCCGTGCAACGACAGCGGCCGAAGAACCGGAAACATATGAAGCAACTCCTGCTAAGAAGATGACGAAGAAAGAACGTGAGAAAACAATCGCTAAGATCGAAGCAGAGATGAAAGAAGCAGCAAAAGCGTTAGACTTCGAGCGTGCAGCTGAATTAAGAGATTTACTATTAGAATTAAAAGCGGAAGGGTGAAAAGAGTGAGCATGAGCAAGGATTTTATCGTTGTAAAAGGTGCTAGAGCACATAACTTAAAAAATATTGATGTAACCATTCCGAGAAATCAGCTTGTTGTTGTAACGGGATTGTCTGGTTCAGGGAAATCGTCATTAGCGTTTGATACAATTTATGCAGAAGGGCAGCGCAGATACGTAGAATCGTTATCTGCGTATGCACGCCAATTTTTAGGACAAATGGATAAACCGGATGTCGATACGATTGAAGGGTTGTCACCAGCGATTTCGATTGATCAAAAAACAACGAGTCGTAATCCACGTTCAACTGTCGGGACAGTGACGGAGATTTATGATTATTTACGTTTATTATTCGCACGAATTGGTACGCCGATTTGCCCAAATCACGGAATTGAAATTACATCACAAACAGTGGAACAGATGGTAGATCGTGTTCTTGAATATCCTGAACGTACGAAATTACAAGTGTTAGCTCCTATCGTCTCAGGACGTAAAGGTGCACATGTGAAAGTACTTGAAGATATTAAGAAGCAAGGCTATGTTCGTGTACGTGTTGATGGTGAAATGCTAGATGTGTCAGAAGAGATTACGTTAGATAAAAATAAGAAGCATTCCATAGAAGTTGTAATTGACCGTATTGTTATAAAAGAAGCAATTGCAAGCCGTCTTGCTGATTCACTTGAAAGTGCATTAAAGCTTGGCGGGGGACGAGTGTTAATCGATGTTATGGGAGAAGAGGAACTTCTATTTAGTGAACATCATGCATGTCCGCATTGTGGTTTTTCAATTGGTGAATTAGAGCCACGTATGTTCTCATTCAACAGTCCGTTCGGTGCATGTCCTTCTTGTGATGGACTTGGCTCAAAGTTAGAGGTAGATTTAGAGCTTGTCATTCCGAACTGGGATTTAACATTAAATGAACATGCGATTGCTCCTTGGGAACCGACAAGTTCACAATATTACCCACAACTTTTACAATCTGTGTGTAATCATTACGGCGTTGACATGGATATGCCTGTGAAAGATATACCGAAAGATTTATTTGATAAAGTGTTGTACGGGAGCGGTGAAGAGAAAGTTTATTTCCGCTATGTAAATGAATTTGGTCAAGTAAAGGAAAATGAGATTTTATTTGAAGGTGTTATTCCGAATATAGAGCGTCGTTATCGTGAGACGAGTTCTGATTATGTTCGTGAACAAATGGAGAAATATATGGCGGAGCAAGCTTGTCCGAAGTGTAAAGGCGGACGCTTAAAGCCTGAGAGTTTAGCTGTTTTCGTTGGTGATAAAACGATTGCTGACGTAACGAAATATTCTGTTCAAGAAGTACAGGAATTCTTCTCAAATGTTGAGTTAACGGAGAAACAACAAAAAATTGCTCATTTAATTTTAAGAGAAATTCAAGAACGTGTAGGTTTCTTAGTAAACGTTGGCTTAGATTATTTAACGTTAAGTCGTGCGGCTGGTACTTTATCAGGTGGTGAGGCACAACGTATTCGCCTAGCAACACAAATTGGTTCTCGACTCACTGGCGTACTTTACATCCTTGATGAGCCTTCTATCGGTTTACATCAGCGCGATAATGATCGTCTTATTCGTACATTGCAGGAAATGCGTGACTTAGGAAATACGTTAATTGTTGTTGAGCATGATGAAGATACGATGATGGCTGCTGATTATTTACTTGATATCGGACCTGGTGCAGGTATTCATGGTGGTCAAGTTGTATCAGCAGGTACACCAGCTGAAGTTATGCAAGATGAGAATTCGTTAACAGGAAAATATTTAAGCGGTAAAGAGTTTATTCCAGTTCCACTTGAAAGACGTAAAGGTGACGGACGTAAAGTGGAGATTGTCGGTGCAAAAGAGAATAACTTAAAGAATGCGAAGATGTCATTCCCACTTGGTACGTTTGTAGCGGTAACGGGTGTATCTGGATCAGGTAAAAGTACGATGATTAATGAAGTACTATATAAATCGTTAGCGCAAAAGTTATATAAAGCGAAAGCGAAGCCAGGTGCTCATAAAGAGATTAAAGGTCTTGAGCATTTAGATAAAGTAATTGATATTGATCAATCGCCAATCGGTCGTACACCACGTTCTAACCCAGCGACGTATACAGGTGTATTCGATGATATTCGTGATGTGTTTGCTCAAACGAATGAAGCGAAAGTGCGCGGATATCAAAAAGGACGTTTTAGCTTTAATGTGAAAGGCGGACGTTGTGAAGCGTGCCGTGGTGATGGAATTATTAAAATCGAAATGCACTTCTTACCAGACGTATACGTGCCGTGTGAAGTTTGTCATGGTAAACGTTACAACCGTGAAACGTTAGAAGTGAAATATAAAGATAAGAACATTTCTGAAGTATTAGGAATGACAATTGAAGATGGGGTACAGTTCTTCGCTAATATCCCAAAAATTAAGCGTAAACTTCAAACGCTTGTAGACGTTGGGCTAGGTTATATGAAATTAGGACAGCCGGCAACGACGTTATCAGGTGGTGAAGCACAGCGCGTGAAATTAGCCTCTGAATTACACCGTCGTTCTACAGGGCGTACGTTATACATTTTAGACGAACCAACGACGGGTTTACATGCACATGATATTGCACGTCTTCTAGAAGTGTTGCAACGTCTTGTAGAGAGTGGTGAGACGGTACTTGTAATTGAACATAATTTAGATGTAATTAAAACAGCTGATTATATCGTTGACCTTGGACCAGAGGGCGGGGACAAAGGTGGACAAATCGTCGCTTCTGGAACGCCAGAGCAAGTAGTAAAAGAAGAACGCTCGTATACAGGTAAGTATTTAAAAGAGATTTTAAATCGTGATAAAGCAAGAATGAAAGAGAAAATAAAAGAAGTAGAGCTATCGCAATAAGTTTATTACGAAAAACCGAGTGGAAATGACACTCGGTTTTTCGTTCATAGGGGGAGAAAATGGAGTTTATAGATGTTTTAAGAAAGAAAAATATGAAGGTAAGAGAGTTTCAAAATTGGGGTGTTTATTTTCGCAAGCGCTGGGAGGAGCATTTTGCAAACCATTTAAGTGATGAAGAAAAAGAAGACATTTTCCTTTATGGAGATAAGTATGGCTGTGGGTATCTTTGGCACATATTTAGTTATGAGAAGAAGAAGTGTTTAGAGGGGAAAGAAGCGGAGAACGCGTTTCATAATGAAGTGAAAAAGGAGTGCTATATCTTCTATCAACACTGTAATGATGTACTACTAATAAAAGATGCGAGTTTATTAAGTATGGATGATATATTACGTGAAACAGATGATATGTATAAAGGTGATATATATATTGTAGATAAAGATTTCACTTGGACTTTTGTAAAAACTCATGAAGATAGATGGTGTGGTCCTTATTTTACTAGGAGATGTTAGTAGGTATACAAGCATGAAGGGTAGAATAAGTTGATATAAGTGTTTGTATGACACTTGCGTTTATTGTCTATTAGCGTATGATGAAATATATATGTCAAAAGGATGTGTAAGAAAATGAGATGGATTGTATCACTTCTTGTAAATAGCGTTGTGTTAATCGCTGTATCGGGACTTTTAAAAGGGATTGCACCAGACGCGTTTTACGTAGCAAATATACAAACTGCAATTATTGCGAGTATTATATTGGCGGTTTTAAATGTGTTTGTAAAACCATTTTTAATTTTAATTACGCTACCAATTACTGTTGTAACGTTCGGGTTCTTCTTAATTGTTATTAATGCGATTACGTTAAAAATAACAGATTCATTATTAGGAGATGCTTTTAATATAACAGGGTTTGGCGTAGCAATTATTGCGGCAATTTGTATTTCTATTTTTAATATGATAATTGAAAAGGCAATTGTTGAACCGTTATATGAAAAAAAGAGAAAATGACAAAAAGAAAAACATTTCATCATTCGTATGAAATGTTTTTTTCTATTTATGAGAAACCGTATTTCTTGTTTCCAGAAAAAAATGGTACAATATCCGGTAGAATGGAATTTTACATCAAACGAGACTGAACCCGCAGCGGAGTGGAGGTTTATACATATGCCAAAAGTAAGGACAAAAGATTTAATTGAACAATTTCAATTGGAGTTAATAAGTGGTGAAGAAGGAATTCATCGTCCGATTGATACAAGTGATTTATCACGACCTGGAATTGAAATGGCAGGATTCTTTACATATTATCCAGCTGATCGCGTGCAGCTTCTTGGAAAAACGGAGCTTACGTTCTTTGATACGTTAACGACAGAGCAAAAACAAGAGAGAATGAAAGCGCTTTGTACCGAGGAGACGCCATGTATTATTATAACTCGTAATCAAGATGTACCAGATGAGTTATTACAAGCATCACGTGAATCAGGCATGCCTTTATTACGTTCTTCTCAAACGACAACGAGATTATCAAGTCGTTTAACAAATTATTTAGAAGGTAAGTTAGCACCAACAACTGCTGTTCATGGTGTATTAGTAGATATTTACGGTGTTGGTGTTTTAATTACAGGTCAAAGTGGTGTTGGTAAAAGTGAGACAGCTCTTGAACTTGTGAAGCGTGGCCATCGCCTTGTTGCGGATGATAGTGTAGAAATTCGCCAAGAAGATGAAGACACATTAGTAGGAAGCTCACCAGATTTAATTGAGCATTTATTAGAAATTCGTGGTCTAGGCATTATTAACGTTATGACGTTATTCGGTGCAGGGGCAGTGCGAAATTATAAGCGTATTACACTTGTTATTAATCTTGAAATTTGGGATCAAAAGAAAAATTATGATCGCTTAGGTCTTGATGAAGAGAAGATGAAGATTATTGATACAGAACTTACGAAGATTACACTTCCAGTTCGCCCTGGTCGAAACTTGGCTGTTATTATTGAAGTAGCAGCAATGAACTTCCGTTTAAAACGTATGGGAGTGAATGCGGCACAACAGTTTTCTGAACGATTAATGAGTGCGATTGAGTTAGGGAATCAGGAGTAAACATTGGAGAGGGAGGTCATACATATGCTGTTAGGTTCTGTACCACAGCTTGACCGCGTAGCCATCCAACTTGGGCCGTTTCCTGTTTATTGGTATGGGATTATTATCGGTACAGGTGTGCTATTAGGTCTTTGGCTAGCAACTCGTGAGGGAGAAAGGCTAGGTATTCCAAAAGATACATTTGTTGACCTTGTATTAATTGCAGTACCGATCGCTATTCTATTTGCGAGAATGTACTATGTTATTTTTGAATGGGAATATTACGCGCAAAATCCGAGTCAAATTATTAATATTCGTCAAGGTGGCTTGGCGATTCATGGTGGTTTAATCGGGGCTGTTATTACAGGTATTCTTTTTGCAAAACGACGCGGGCTTTCATTCTGGAAGTTGGCGGATATTGCTGCGCCGAGTATTTTATTAGGACAAGCAATTGGCCGATGGGGAAACTTTATGAACCAAGAGGCGCATGGTGATGAAGTAACGAGACAGTTTTTAGAAGGTCTTCATTTACCAGATTTCATTATTAATCAAATGTATATCGAGGGTGTGTATTATCACCCGACGTTTTTATATGAATCATTATGGAATTTTGCAGGTGTCATTTTATTACTCGCACTACGAAAAGTGAATTTACGACGCGGGGAATTATTCTTTACATATTTAATTTGGTATTCAGTAGGGCGCTTCTTCGTAGAAGGCTTACGTACAGATAGTTTAATGCTAGGACCACTTCGTATTGCACAAGTAATGTCAATTGGACTTGTTGTTATTTCTATTATTTTCATTATTGTGAGACGAAAAATGGGGCAAGCTGATAAAAGATATTCAGAAAATTAGAGACAAGTAGCATCTTATTATAAGATGCTGCTTCTTTCATATTCAGGAAAGCGAAAGGACTAGGGCGATGCAAATAAATACAGTGTTATTTGATTTAGATGGAACTTTAATTAATACAAACGAACTTATTATTTCTTCTTTTTTACACACTTTAAATACATATTATCCAGATCAATATAAGCGTGAAGATGTGCTGCCATTTATCGGTCCATCTTTGCATGATACTTTCAGCAAGATTGATGAAAATAAAGTTGAAGAGATGATTACATGTTATCGTCAATTTAACCATGAGCATCATGATGAATTAGTAGAAGAATATGAAACTGTATACGAAACAGTTCAAGAGTTGAAAAAACAAGGTTATAAAGTTGGTATTGTTACAACGAAAGCGAGACAAACCGTTGAGATGGGATTAAAGTTGTCAAAGCTTGATGAGTTTTTTGATGTTGTCGTGACAATTGATGATGTGGAACATGTGAAGCCACATCCAGAACCACTTCAAAAAGCGCTCGAGTTATTAAATGCGAAACCAGGAGAAACAATGATGGTTGGGGATAATCACCATGATATTGTCGGCGGACAAAATGCGGGTACGAAAACAGCTGCGGTTTCATGGACGTTGAAAGGTAGAGCGTATCTAGAATCTTACAAACCAGACTTTATGCTAGATAAAATGAGTGATTTACTGCCGATTTTGTCCGGTATTAACCGATCATAAGTAGAGGAGAGGATTAAGTGCGACGGACAACGCGCTATCCTGTTTCAGGAGAGAATTCATTATGGAATGTGTATAAAACCGTTTCTTTTTGGAAGGTAATGAAAAACTTTATTATTATTCAAATTGCACGTTACACACCGTTTTTATCTGTGAAGAATTGGTTATATCGTACGTTTTTAGGAATGAAAGTAGGAGAAAAAACATCATTTGCACTTATGGTTATGCCCGATATTATGTTTCCCGAAAAAATCACTGTGGGTGACAATTCAATTATCGGATACAATACAACGCTTTTAGCGCATGAATATTTGATTCGTGAATATCGACTTGGAGAGATTGTCATAGGAAATGAAGTGATGATTGGAGCGAACACGACAATCTTACCGGGGGTAAGGATTGGAGATAGCGCCATTGTTTCGGCTGGAACACTTGTCCATAAAGATGTACCGAGCGGCGCTTTCGTAGGTGGAAATCCAATGCGTATTATTTATACGAAAGAGGAAATGGCGGCTCGAGAAGGTTGATGCTAAAAATGTAACATTTCTTTTCTTTTTTTATGAATAAAAAGGAAATAATTGAGTATAATATACTGTTTTGTTTTTTACGGAATCGTTTATACTTATAGATAGAAGAATGTGTGAGCGAAGAAAACAAAAAACTGGAGGATATATGGGGAAAAATCAAAGGATATATAAGGAGAACGGACAAGTTATCTCTTTTAACCAATTAGCGGACTTCTTTTATAAAAAAGGGATGAGGGCTTACAAAGGGCAAAAATTGCAAGATGCAATTAAATATTTTCGAAGAGCGGCACAAAGCGAGAAGGAGCCGTTTATTTTATGCCAATTAGCAATAGCGTTATCTGAGGCTGGTGAATACCAAGAGTCGAATCAGATATTTCTAAAGCTTGCTAGATCCAACCCTGAACTTGAACAATGCTATTATTTTATTGCAAATAATTATGCATATATGGGTTTATTTCAACAAGCGAAGAAGTATGCGGATCGATATTTAGAAGTTGCGAAAGAGAAGGAATTTGTAGAAGATACATTAGAATTGCTTGAGATTATGGAAGAAGAAGCAATGGGTGCGGAAGAGATTGAGGATGAAGATGATTTAATTGTTATGCAAGAAGAGGCAAATCGTTATATTCGTAATGGACAATTAGAAGAAGCAATTGCTACATTAGAAATTGTTACGAAAGATTATCCGGAATTTTGGTCGGGTCATAATAATTTAGCCATCGCACATTTTCAATCTGGTAATGTAGACAAAGCGTTGAAATTAACGGAAATGATTTTAGAGAAAAATCCTGGTAATATACATGCGCTTTGTAATACGCTTATTTTTCTATATTCAATTGGGGAACATAAACAAGTAGAAGCATTAGCGGGACAGCTAGTTTCAGTATATCCGATTTCATTTGAACATCGTTTGAAACTTGGAACGACCCTTGCAACAATTGGTTATTTCGAGCATGCATATAAGTGGTTCAAAGTATTAAAGCGTCAAGGATATGAGGGAGACGTAAGTTTTTATTATTGGTTTGCGTATTCTGCGTATATGGTGAAAAATCAGCAAGTAGCTGAAAAAATGTGGCAACATGTAGTAGAATTGCACCCTGATAAAAAAGGAAAAGAGCCGTGGAACGCACTAAATTTAGCGGATGAAGGGCAAAACGTGTTGTTTGAAGAATTACAAAAGTCATTTCAGCAAAGTGCGACGCTAGAGGAGCAAATGCTAGCTTTATATTTAATGAATGAATTGTCAACACCAGAGAAGGTCGGATTCTTTTTTGATGTAACGCAAGTGAAAAATGGTGTTCCAATTGTATCGCAACTTGCAAAGTATTTCTTTTTACTTAATAGTCATAAAGGTATTCCTGCTGATTTACAGCAATTTGAACAATGCGCGCGAATCGCGGACGCATTATATAATTATACGAAAAAGGACGATGAACTAATCGAAGAGTGTTTACACTTTTGGTTTTGTACGTTCATACGTTTATATACATCCGGGTCTGTTTTTACAAACGTGTACGGTTGGTCGGCGGCAATTGAATATATTGTGCGCGGCGAACAAGGAAATAAGATGACACAGTCGGAGCTTGGAGATGTATATAATGTATCTGTAGGGACTGTTCGAAAGTATGTGCAAGCTGTTAAGCGTACGCACACATAGTATAAGCAAATCATTGGGAAAAAAATGATGCTAACAGTATAATGAGGGTAACTTAATTGTGTAGGAATGGATAGGAGTGAATGGTGTGTCAGAAGAAAAAATTTATGATGTCATTATTATTGGTGCAGGACCAGCTGGTATGACAGCTGCAGTATATACATCTCGTGCGAATTTAAGCACATTAATGCTTGAGCGTGGTATTCCAGGTGGCCAAATGGCAAACACAGAAGATGTAGAAAATTATCCAGGTTATGAGTCTATTTTAGGACCAGACTTATCAAATAAAATGTTCGAGCATGCGAAGAAATTTGGTGCTGAATATGCATATGGTGATGTGAAAGCAGTCATCGATGGTAAAGAATACAAAACAATTATTGCTGGTAAAAAAGAATATAAAGCACGTGCAATTATCGTTGCAAGCGGTGCAGAATATAAAAAAATTGGTGTGCCAGGTGAAACAGAGCTTGGCGGCCGCGGTGTATCATATTGTGCAGTATGTGATGGGGCATTCTTTAAAGGAAAAGAACTCGTTGTTATTGGAGGCGGAGATTCAGCTGTTGAAGAGGGTGTGTTCTTAACGCGCTTCGCATCAAAAGTAACAATCGTTCACCGTCGTGATACTCTTCGTGCACAGAAAATTTTACAAGATCGTGCATTCCAAAACGAGAAAGTGGATTTCATTTGGAATCACACTATAAAAGAAATTAATGATGCAAATGGTAAAGTAGGAAGTGTAACACTTGTAGACGTAAATAGTGGAGAAGAGAAAGAAGTAAAAACTGATGGCGTTTTCGTATACATCGGTATGTTACCTTTATCAAAACCATTTGTTGAACTAGGTATTACAAATGAAAATGGTTACCTTGAAACGAACGAGCGTATGGAAACGAAAGTTCCTGGTATTTTCGCAGCAGGTGATGTTCGTGAAAAAATGCTTCGTCAAATTGTAACGGCAACAGGTGACGGTAGTATTGCTGCACAAAGTGCACAACATTACGTAGAAGAATTATTAGAGGAATTAAAAACTGTAACAGAAAAATAAGGGGTAATACTCCTTTTGAGAAGAAAGCTACCGATAGGAGCTTTCTTTTTTTATGTAAAAATGTCAAAGTTTTGTCAAAAACAATTAGGATTATAAGCTTTCTTATTGATATACTGGACTTTACGGAAAAAATCACTATAAGAAATGAGGAATTTATTCAGTATGGAATGGCGTAATATATATCGTGGATTTTGTATGGGAGTTAGTGATTTAATTCCTGGTGTGAGCGGCGGTACAATCGCTGTAGTGTTAGGGATTTATGAACAATTGCTTGCGGCAATTAGCGGGTTCTTTAGTCGTGAATGGAAAAAACATTTAGGATTTTTAATTCCCCTTGCAGCTGGTGTGGCGGCAGCGTTTTTAACGTTAAGTCACGTTATTAAATATTTACTTGCAAATCATTATGAACCGACTCAATTTTTCTTCCTCGGTTTAATTATTAGTATATTACCGATGTTAATGAGAGAAGCTGATGCAAAGGCGACGTTTAAAGGTAAGCACATCGCTTTATTAATAATTGCAGCTATTCTTGTTGCGATAACAGCGTTCTTTAAGCCAGATAAGGCAGCAGATCCAATTACGACGTTAACAATTTTAAATGCAATCGGTTTATTTTTCGCAGGATGGATGGCTAGTATGGCTATGCTCCTTCCTGGAATTAGCGGATCGTTTATTTTATTAATTATTGGTGTTTATCCAACGGCAATTAACGCTTTAACTACACTTAATTTACCATTAATTATGGTTATTGGTGCTGGTGTTATGGTCGGATTTGTTGTAAGTAGTAAAGGAATTAGCTTTTTATTAGATCGTTATAAAAATATGACATTTGCAGTAATTATTGGACTTGTTATCGGTTCGATTGTAATTGTTTTCCCTGGTATTCCAACTGGCGGATTTTCAATTGTAAGTTCGATCATTACCTTCATTTTAGGATTTACGATTGTTACTTATTTCGGTAAGAAATAAAGAATGTAATCCCCTTAGCGATAAAAATCGTTAAGGGGATTTTTATGTGTGATTCATTGTAATTGCAAGCATTTAGATTGCTTGTTATAGAAAGCTTTTTTACAATTGTTGAGGACTATGTGTTTAGCGAAAGAGGACTGGCTCCTTCGTTGTAGCAAACTGTTTTTGATAGTATAATGAAATGAGTATGCAGTGATAAATTTTGCTGCAAGTAGCTGAGGTGAAGAAACATGCAAAGAGTGACAAACTGTGTGTTAATTAGAGATAATGAAGTACTCTTACTCCAAAAACCTCGCCGAAATTGGTGGGTTGCACCAGGCGGGAAGATGGAGCGTGGTGAGACAGTAAGAGATTCCGTTGTTCGCGAGTATCGTGAAGAAACAGGTATTTATTTAAAGAACCCAGCGTTAAAAGGGGTCTTCACTTTTGTCATCCAAGAAGGTGATAAAGTTGTTTCTGAATGGATGATGTTCTCCTTTTTAGCGACAGATTTTGCAGGAGAAAACAAACTAGAGAGCGAAGAAGGCATCATTGGTTGGCATACATTTGATAAGATTGATGATTTAGCAATGGCGCCAGGAGATTATCACATTATTGATTATTTAATTAAAGGGAATGGTATAATCTACGGTACATTTGTATATACCCCAGATTTTGAGCTGCTTTCATATCGATTAGATCCGAGTTAAATTGCCAAGGAGAGGATACGATGACAGAGAATAATGATATAAAAATGGTGATTATTACAGGAATGTCTGGAGCCGGAAAAACAGTAGCTTTACAAAGTTTTGAAGATTTAGGATATTTTTGTGTAGATAATTTACCGCCGATGTTATTGCCGAAGTTTATTGAGCTTATGTCGGATTCAAAAGGGAAAATGAATAAAGTAGCGCTTGGCGTTGATTTACGTGGCCGAGAGTTTTTCGAACATTTATGGGGAGCGCTTGATGATTTATCAGAACGTACATGGATTATTCCTCATATTTTATTTTTAGATGCGAAAGATAGTACGCTTGTAACTCGTTATAAAGAAACGAGACGTTCGCATCCGCTTGCGCCGACTGGTTTGCCGTTAAAGGGAATCGAAGCGGAGCGTAGTTTATTAACAGATATGAAGGCACGAGCGAATATTGTGCTTGATACATCGGATTTAAAACCGAAAGAATTACGTGAAAAAATTGTTCATTTGTTTTCTACTGAAACTGAGCAAGCATTTCGTGTAAATGTTATGTCCTTTGGATTTAAGTACGGTATTCCAATTGATGCAGATTTAGTATTTGATGTTCGTTTTTTACCAAATCCATATTACATTCCACATATGAAGCCATTAACAGGACTAGATGAAGAAGTTTCGTCGTATGTACTGAAATTTAATGAGACACATAAGTTTTTAGAGAAACTGATAGATCTCATTACTTTCATGCTGCCTCATTATAAAAGAGAAGGCAAAAGTCAACTTGTAATTGCAATTGGATGTACAGGTGGACAGCATCGTTCTGTTACGCTTACAGAGTACCTTGGGAAACATTTGAAACCAGAGTATAGCGTTCATGTATCTCATCGTGATGTGGAGAAGAGAAAGGGCCATTAGGGGATGAAAAAAGAGAGAAAACCTAAAATTGTCATCATGGGAGGAGGAACTGGACTCTCTGTTTTATTAAGAGGATTAAAGCAATATCCTGTTGATATTACAGCAGTTGTTACAATCGCTGATGATGGTGGCAGTTCAGGTAGATTACGTGATGAGCTAGAAATTCCACCCCCAGGTGACATTCGTAACGTACTTGTTGCACTGTCGGATGTAGAGCCCCTGGTGGAAGCTTTATTTCAGCATCGTTTCACAACGGGAGACGGACTGAAAGGTCATGCGTTAGGAAATCTGTTATTGGCAGGTATGACCTCGATTACAGGAGACTTTTTCCATGCAATTACAGAAACGAGTAAAGTATTAAATGTCAGAGGACGTGTATTACCAGCAGCGAATCAAAGTGCAGTACTGCATGCGGAACTAGAGGATGGAGAAATTGTAACAGGTGAATCAAAGATTCCGTATTTCGGAAAGAAGATTAACCGTGTCTTTTTAACTCCAGAAGATGTAGAGCCGTTACATGAAACGTTAGCTGAGATTAAACGAGCTGATTTACTTGTTTTCGGTCCAGGAAGTTTGTATACGAGTATATTGCCGAATTTAGTTGTTAATAAAATTGGGGACGCCGTTCTTGCTGCAAAAGCAAAGAAGGTATATGTATGTAATGTTATGACACAAGCGGGTGAAACGATGGGGTATACTGCGTTTGATCATGTGCAGGCGTTACATGATCATTTAGGGCAACCATTTATCGATACTGCAATTGTAAATAATCGTGATATTCCTTGTGAATTACGCAAGTTATACGAGGAAGAAATGTCGACACCAGTTGTAGTGGATGAAGAGCGTTTTATTGAAAATAATATTGATGTCATTCAAGATAGATTAGCGAAGTATGATGAGCGTGTTGTAAGGCATGATACGTTAAAGTTAGCTTCTATTTTATATTCACTGTTATAAATGTGCGTTACCTCGTTTTGAGGTAACGCTCCTCATTCATATAGGACAAGATTTTTGTTCCATAATAATCGTATAAGGAGGTGTTGACTGTGTCATTTGCATCGGAAACAAAGAAAGAGTTGACGAATCTTGAGGTGAAGGAATGCTGTGAGAAAGTAGAATTATCAGCATTACTTCGAATGAACGGGTCGCTTTCTTTTTCAAATCGTCGTCTATCTATCGATATTCAAACGGAAAATGCGGCAATTGCAAGAAGGATTTATACGCTTTTGAAAAAAGGATATGACGTAACGGTAGAATTACTTGTTCGTAAAAAAATGCGATTGAAGAAAAATAATGTATATATTGTGCGGCTTGTTGAGAAGTCTCGTGAAATATTAGCAGATCTCCATATTGTCCGGGACGACTTTTCATTTATTCGAAATATATCACAAGAATTAATTGAGAAGAAATGTTGTAAACGATCGTATTTACGAGGTGCATTTTTAGCAGGTGGTTCAGTAAATAACCCAGAAACATCATCTTATCATTTAGAGATCTTTTCGTTATATAAGGAACATAATGATGCTATATGTGAACTGATGAACGGATTTGATTTAAATAGTAAGACGTTGGAAAGAAGAAAAGGGTACATTACGTATTTGAAAGAAGCAGAAAAAATTACGGAATTTTTAAATATTATAGGTGCTCATAACGCACTTTTAAGATTTGAAGATATTCGAATTGTTCGTGATATGCGTAATTCAGTGAATCGACTAGTGAACTGTGAAACAGCTAATTTAAATAAAACAATTGGTGCAGCGCTAAGGCAGATTGAAAATATCCGCTATATTGATGAGTCAGTTGGTCTAGATATTTTGCCAGATAAACTAAGAGAAATTGCGCAACTACGAAGAGATTATCAAGATGTAACATTGAAAGAGTTAGGTGAGATGGTATCCGGGGGGAAAATTAGTAAATCGGGTATTAATCATCGTTTGCGTAAAATCGATGATATTGCAGAGAAATTACGCGCGGGGGAAACGATAGCAAAAAAATAAGAGGTTAAAGGGGAAATGGAGCTGTGGTTCAAAAACAGGTTAAAGTTTCATTAAAAAACGGCTTGCAAGCACGTCCGGCTGCGTTGTTTGTACAAGAGGCAAATCGCTTTCATGCAGATATCTTTATTGAGAAAGATGGAAAGACAGTAAATGCAAAGAGCATAATGGGGATTATGAGCTTAGCAATCGGAACTGGTAGCATGATAACAATTACAACAGAAGGTTCAGATGCAGAAGAGGCTTTAGAAGCATTAGCTGCATATGTACAATAAAATGGCTATCGCGCATGTGCGATAGCTTTTTTGTTTTTGCTGTTTACTTAAGGGGAGTTTGCGGGATAGGGGGTATGTAGCTGGTTTGTCCTTGTCGTAGATTGTCGGTAAATCGATATGTTGTGTCGAACCGTTGATATAATTTGAGTTTTGTTCGATATAATTGACAAATCGTTGATATATTTAGGGGGATACCAGGATGGGTATACAGACGGAGGACATGATAATAAAAAAGCGCCCTGTAATAGGGCGCTTCTGCTTTTAAGTGTATCCAGCTCCGGCGGCTAGAATCTCCGGTCGCTTCGCCCCTTCATTCGAGGCAAAAAGCGCCTCGGATGAAGGGGTTCCAACTTCCTCCTGTTCTAAACGAGCCGCTTCCGCTTTAAATCTATTAACGATTTGTAAAGATCTTATCAATTAAGCCGTATTCTAAAGCTCTTTCTGCTGTCATGAAGTTGTCGCGGTCTGTGTCGCGTTGTAGTACTTCAAGTGGTTGACCTGTGCGGTCAGCAAGAATTTGGTTTAATTTTTCACGTAAGAATAGGATACGTTTTGCAGCGATTTCGATTTCAGTCGCTTGACCTTGTGCTCCGCCAAGTGGTTGGTGAATCATTACTTCACTGTTAGGAAGAGCGAAACGTTTTCCTTTTTCACCTGCTGCAAGTAAGAATGCACCCATAGATGCAGCCATACCGATACAGATTGTTGATACTTGTGGTTTAATAAACTGCATTGTATCGTAAATTGCCATACCTGCTGTGATAGAACCACCAGGGCTATTGATGTAGATGTGAATATCTTTTTCTGGATCTTGAGATTCCAAGAATAAAAGCTGGGAAACAATTGAGTTAGCTACGTTGTCATCAATTGCACTACCAAGCATAATGATGCGGTCTTTTAATAGTCGAGAGTAAATATCGTAAGCGCGTTCTCCACGATTTGTTTGTTCAATTACTGTAGGAATTAAATTCATCTGTTATTTCCTCCTTCTAAAGCTTTCTTAGTCTTATAATACAATTATGGTCAATAAAGGTCAAACGAAACCACTTTAAATCAAAAAAATATGTAGTTGTACCATGAAATATTCGCTATGTTTTTGAAATTCCCTGCTTATGTATCTTCAACATCATAACCGAATTACATAAATTTAAACGTCATGAAAACTGTAGAAAAAAAGAAAAGAACGCCTTTTGATTGAAGCGTTCTTTCGATATTTATTCTTTTAAAAGATAGGTTACTCTATTTAAAATCTTTTCGATTTGTTTCGCGTTTTTACTATACATTTCGCTTGCTGATTTCGATTTTGTTTCTAAAGAAAATAGCTCAAGATCAGCATGACATTTTTTTAAAGATGCCAATAATAAAGGTTTGTTTTGAGGAGAAGGCATTTGGAGTTTGTCATTATAAATGTCGATAGTAAGTTGCCCGTACGAGTCAACTTGACCGAGAAAAACATTTTCAATGACAACGCCGAGCTTTTCTAATTCTGAATGTAGCCAAGCGCGGTTATGCCCGCTTGATGACAGAGGTTCATCTAGTACATTTCCATCCATAATAACAGTTTGTGGTTCCTTCTCGTTTGGTACTTTTAAACCTACGTCTTTTGCTGTAAGTGGTTGGCGATCTTTCTTTAATAATACATTTAATTCACCGCTCGGTTCTAGTACAGCAAATTCAACATCCGCTACGCTGAATGCATTTTTTCCTCGGAGTAGTTCAAGTAATTCGTCACTTGTATATTTTTCTTTCTTTAAGTTATCTTCAAGTATTTTTCCATCTTTTATTAATACGGTAGACTTCCCTTCAAAAAAATCTCGAGCTGTTTTGTTCTTTAAAGAGAGGATTCCTGTGAAAAAGGGTACCGCAGCAAAAATGAGTATCGCAAAGACGCCATGGAAAAACTTTTGATCGAGCCCTGTAGATACTTGGGCAGCGATGTCACCAATCGTCATTCCAGCTATGTATTCAAAAAAGGAAAGTTGGGAGATTTGTCTTTTCCCTAACCATTTTGTAATAGCGAATAACATGATTAATATAAAAACAGAACGGAGAATGACAAGTGTCCATTCAGGTAGGTGAGACATAGCGATTTCCTCCAGTCTGCTTAAAACCCTTTATATTGAGGTTCTTCACGTTCTAATACTGAAACTCTATCCTTAACATCAGCGATGACGCTGTCCATTTCTAACATACATTCATGAAATACGCGTTTTGATTCTTCATCCTGTGAATTTAATGAAAGGGAACTTAAACTTGCTTGAGCACCCCTTAAACTAGCAAGACAAGTTTTTACGCTAGCGATAACAGTCATGCAAACACCTCTTATCCTTTCGGTTTAAATAGTAATGCTCCAATGAAGCCGAAAATAATCGCTGCGGATACACCTGCGCTCGTTACTTTAAACATACCAGTAATTACGCCGACGATTCCATGTTTTGCAGCTTCTTCCATCGCGCCGTGAACGAGGGCATTTCCAAAACTTGTAATAGGTACAGTTGCCCCAGCTCCGGCGAAATCAATTAGTGGTTCATACAAATTGAATCCGTCTAATATAGCTCCAGCAACAACGAGTGTTGCCATTGTATGAGCTGGTGTTAGTTTGCCGACATCAAACATAAGTTGTCCAATTACACATATAAGTCCACCGATTACAAAAGCCCAGAAGAAAATCATTGCGTTGCACCTCCAAATTCAATCGAAACGGCGTGGGCGATACACGGAATCGTTTCTTCTTGTTGGAATGTAAGTGGAGATAGTAAAGCGCCTGTCGCAACGACAAGTATTTTTTTGAATTCTCCTCTTTTCATTCGGTTTAATAAGTGACCGTATACGACTGTCGCTGAACAGCCTGGACCACTTCCGCCGGCTATTACAGGTTGACCTTCTCTATAAATGAGTAGTCCGCAGTCTTGAAATTGTTCACTCGTTACTTCTGTTCCATGTTTATGTAGTAAGTCATAAGCAATTTCGCGTCCAACATGTCCGAGGTCGCCTGTTACGATTAAATCATAGTGAGATGCATCAAGATTTCTTTCTCTTAAATGAGCTTCAATTGTATCGACAGCAGCAGGGGCCATTGCACCTCCCATATTAAATGGATCAGTTAATCCCATATCAACAATGCGCCCAATTGTGGCGGAAGTTACTCTTGGGCCATGTCCTGTATCGCTTAAAATAGCTGCGCCCGCACCAGTTACTGTCCACTGGGCCGTAGGAGGTTTTTGACCACCATATTCAGTTGGATAACGAAATTGTTTTTCCACGGCAGCGTTATGGCTTGAAGCTCCAGTTAATAAATATTTTGCGCCTTTTGCATTTACGATACTTGCACCGAGCGCTAAACCTTCCATAGAAGTAGAGCAAGCGCCAAATAATCCGAGATAAGGTGTGCCAAGTGTGCGGCATGCAAAGCTAGTAGGCGTAATTTGGTTAATTAAATCTCCAGCGAGAACGAATTGAATATCATCTTTCCTAAGTCTCGCTTTTTCTGTAGCACGGCTACAAGCTTCTTCAAACAAAATTTTATGTGCTTTTTCGTAGGAATCTTGTCCGAGCCATAAATCTTCATGAAGGGTATCGAAGTCTTCAGGGATTTTTCCCTTTGCCTCAAAGGGGCCACCGATTACACCTGTTGAAATAATAACTGGTTTGTTTTCGAATACCCATGTTCGGTGTCCTTGTAACATTTATAACCCTCCCCATTGAACGAGAATCGTTTTAATAAGTGCGATGACGAAAGCGGAAAATACGCCAAATAAGATGACTGATCCTGCTAGTTTAAACATGTTACCACCAACGCCGAGAACGAATCCTTCTGTACGGTGTTCAATACATGCGGCAATAACAGAATTACCAAATCCAGTGACGGGAACTGCGGTACCAGCACCAGCAAATTGTCCAAGGCGATCGTATACGCCAAATCCCGTAAGTAGCATGGAGATAAAAATAAGAGTTGCAACGGTAGGGTTCCCGGCAGAGCGCTCAGTGAAATCAAAATACGTAATATAAAAGGTAGAAATCAGTTGGCCTATTAGACAAATGAATCCGCCGACGAAAAAAGCTTTTATACAATTTTTTAAAACGGGGCGCTTCGGTTCGCGCTGTTGTTCGAATTTTTTATATTCTTGTTGTACAGGTGTTAAGTTTTTATCTTTACTAGACATTTGAATCCTTCCTTTTCTATTAGAAAGCTTAAATATTAGATCCCATTTCTGATTGAATGAGCTTCAATTGTTTTTTGATGCCGTCGTTACTTACTTTCTTTTTCTTAATTTTGTTTTCAAGTTCTTCTATGAGCATAAAGATCTTTTTGTCTGTACTTACATGAATATCAAAAGTAGGATTTTCATCACTTAGTTTCTTTTTTAATTTACTTCGTAAAGGTTTTAAACCAAATCTTTCGTGATGTTCAGGTTTGATGGCTATGTAAAGATCTAAATTTGTATTAACTGCGGTAGCTTCTATAATTCCCTCCATAGCAAGAGCTCTTTTCTTAGCGTCTTGCGATATAGATTGATTAAAGGATTCTGTACTCATTTTTGTTAATTTAGGACCTTTTTTCTCATCTGTTCGCTTCGCTTCTTCTTTCTTTACCTTTTTATCTAACGGGCTATTATCACATCCGGTAAGTGAACCGAATAGCAGCATAAATAACGCGGTTATGATTCCGAGTTTTCGCATTATAATCATTCCATTTCTATCTGCATTATGTAATGTGAGAAAAAGGATGATTGCATATCACCCTTTTTCTCAAATTGTGTACCATTAGATGAAATGGTACTTTCGGTTATTGCTGTGAATATTGTGGTTCTTCTTGTTGGACTTCTTCAACGCGTGGGTTTAAAGAATCAATAATAGTTTGCGTTTGCTCTGCAGCTGTTTGGAAAAGTTGCTTTGCTTGTTGATTATCCGTATCAAGAGCGAATCCCTCTAAGCTAGCTTGTGCACTTTTTAATCCAGAAACAGTTTGCTTTAGTTTTGTAATTACAGTCATTGAATGAAGCCCCCTTTGGAATATCAATTCAAAGTTTATAATTTGTGAGTTGAGGTGAATTTATGATTGGAAAATTTAGGTGTATTACACGTGTAGATTACAATTTTGTAATGAATACGTAAGGGTAAGCGATAGTGGAAAAACTTTTTCTCATAGAATAAAGAATGTAAAGCAAGTTAAAAGGATATGTTAAGGAGAGGAAAATGGGTTTAATTGGAAATTTTTATATTAGTTATTGGTGTGGCAAGCTTTTCTCATAATGAGGTGATTGATAGATATAATCCGCTTGTGAAAGAAGACTTTGTATATGTAAAAGCGAAAGAATCCGGCCGATTATCCACAGTTGGAGAGGTAGCTGGAGACTATAAATTTACTGGTTAATTCGCTTCTGGTGAAGAAAGAGATGTTAAGTTTTATGCGCCGCGTGGACTTAGAGAAGGGGCATATGTAAAGGTTAAAACAAAAGGTGAATATATTGAAACATACTAAGAAGTACAGCCAAATGAAATTCCAAAAGGGATTAAAAAGAAACTAGATAAATAAGATGGTTAAGAATTGCCTCCTAAATGTAGAAATTAGGGGGCGTTTTTATGCAGGAAAAAGCGTACGTACAATGTGTTATCAAAGAGTTTTTATTGATTTAAATGGTTTTTATTGCTATTATTATGAAGAGAAAATGAAGTATATTTTATAATCATGCGCCCATAGCTCAGTCGGATAGAGCGGTGGTTTCCGGTACCACGTCTGCCGGGGGTTCGAATCCCTCTGGGCGCGTTAAAAATCCCTAACTTACATCGTTGTAAGTTAGGGATTTTTTTATTCATAATTGTATTGTTTGTCCCGTGAATACCAGATTGGTAAGGGTTATGAATCAGTGGATGCCGTTGAACCAGATTGCGCTTTATTCATTTTAAATAATGATAAATTCATTATATATTGCAAAGTAAAGGCTGCAAGTATAATGAAGATCGGGAAGAAGAAATAGCGATAACGAATTTGAACTTCAGTCACTAAGTAAATGAGAAAAGCACCGATAATCAGAATTTGAAAATACTTCATGTTTAAATTTTTAAATGGAGAACTGAAAAGAAAAATAAAGACAGAACCCATGCTCAGCAACATAATCGATACATAGTGTATAAAGTCTAGTTTTATAAATGAAACATCGTTAATAGTATTTCTGGCGATATCATTTATAGGGATATATGCATAAGAATCTGTTGGACTACCCCACATAATAATATTTTTTTTGTTCATAAGAGGGATAAGGTCGGTTAAATTTTCGGTTCTTTCTTTAATTAATTGTTTTTGAATTCGATTATGTTCCTCTATATCAAAATCGACAATACTTTGTCTTAATTTAGCGAAGTCCTCTAAGGAATATTGGCCGTTAGATTCTTTATTCAAGCCTATAACAAATTTCCAGCCAGAATCCGCATTGGTTATTGGGTTATGTGAAATATTAAGCATTACAGGAATATAGGCTAAAGTATATAAGATAACTAAGTATGTAGAAATAAATGTTATAGAAGAAATGAAATTCCTTTTTAAAATATTGCTGTGAAAGAATAAAAGGAAAAGCCCGGCAGCTATTAAAAATAGGATCCCAATAGGATAAATAATATTTCCTAAAGCGAATAGCAGACCACCAAAAACCATATTTATGTAATTTTTATTTTCATCGCGTGCTAATAGGTGATAAGTTCCCCAAGAAAACAACATCATAGAAAGATGCTGATTTGTGAGCACAGGGACTAGTAAAAATAAGTTAATAGATGTTACGTATAAAATGAAACCAAATCGCCCGAAGGTTTCATTGTTTAATCGGTGTTTAGCTATGTAAAAAATAGCTAAACCTGTTAGCAATGTATACACAATATTCAAGAACTGTAAGGCAAAGTAACTATGTGAGGTTAATGTAAGAACAAGTGCCTCGTAAATTGTAAAGCCCAACTGAGTAGTATTCCAAAAGAAGTACTGATTATCCTTAATGGCTTTCATGTTGCCAGCGGCTAATTCTTTAGCTCCATCCAACATGTACTGAAAATCAGAAATTGGAGACGAAGGGACTAATTTAATAATTATGATAGATATCAGTAGATAAACGATGCTTATCGTATAGACGTATTTTTTTGTGCTTATATTTCTTGTTAAGAAAACGAGGGCATATATGAAAATGATGAAAGCACATATCCCAAAGATGATAAAAGGACTAAATGCCAAATCTTGTTGTTGAAAGATACTCCAACACATGATTAGCAGAATGATACATGATGCCAGGTTAACTCCTAATGAAGGTATACTTCGAAGTATTTTTTGCATGATTCATCTCCCGTTCTAATTGTTGTATATAATGGAAAATTTTACGTTATAAATTTAGTTCTTTCAATATTTATAGTTAAAGATTTGTTGTTTTCTATGAAATTTTATTGTTTTATACACGAGAAGATAGAGTTGTATTCTATCTTCTTTTTTATTTCCCTATTGTTATATCTAGTGATAAGATTTACTATTAGTATGTGGTTCTAATTTTTGTGCACTATTATTTTCTTTCAATATTATTCAAATTTCGGTTGTAAGTTGTAAATCTCATTAATACATATAAATTAATAATATTTTGGAATGGGTGTCTGCGATAGGATTCTCCTTTTACCAAACTTATTGTACAATAGAAACAAGGGGGAGATTAGTTTGAAGGCAAGTCTTTTACAAGAACAAAGCTTACGTTTGGCAATGACACAAGAGTTAAGGCAAGCGATTACAATGCTTCAGTATAATGTACAAGAATTATCGGAGTTTTTGTATGAGCAATCGTTAGAGAATCCCCTTATTGAGTTAGGTGGTTTTGAGAGGGAGAAGAAGAAGAGCTCTAACAAAAGTAAAAGTACCAGCAAACAAGTCGATAATCAGATGGAAATCTACAGTGTGGATTCCATGACGATTCAGCAACATTTATTAAATCAAATACAGTATTATAAAATAGAAGAAGAAGAGCGAAAAGTAGCTTCTTTCATTATTATGAACATGGATGGAAATGGGTATTTACAAGAAACGAATGAAGAGTTAGCAGATCTCCTTTCTGCACCGCTTCATGTAGTCGATCGCTCTGTAGAGATTGTCCAATCACTTGAGCCAGCAGGGGTAGGAGCACGTAATATTCAGGAATGTCTAATTTTACAATTGAAGCGCTTACAAAGAAGGGATGGATTAGCGGAAGATATTGTAGAGGAGCACTTTGCTTATTTCGTGAAGAAGGATTGGCGAAAGCTCGTTCATGTGCTGAAGTGTAGTAATGAAGAATTACAATCGGCGGTGAACTGTATTACATCATTGCAGCCGAAACCAGGCCTTGCGTATTCTTCGGATAAACCACTGTATATTGTGCCTGATATGGCAGTGAAAAAAGAAGGCGATCGCCTCGTTTTACAGATGAATGAGAGAAATATGCCGAGAATTGAAATTCACTCTGAGTACAGTGCACTTCTTAATAATAGTGAAAGTGAAGTAGCATCTTACGTTTCAGAAAAGTATCAGCATGTGCAATGGATTATGCGCAGTTTGAAACAGAGAAAACAAACACTTCTGCAAGTGATGACGATTATTATGGAAAAACAACGTGATTTCTTTTGGGAAGGTCCAGCGTATTTGAAGCCACTCGCTTTAAAAGAGGTGGCGGAAGAGCTAAGTGTGCATGAGTCTACGATTAGTCGTGCAACAAGAAATAAGTATGTGCAAACACCACACGGTTTATTTGAGATGAAATCGTTCTTTAGTAATGCAGTTTCGACGACAGAGGATGAGGCAGTTTCAACGAAGCGAGTGAAACAGTTTATTCAAACGCTTGTGGAAGCAGAGAACAAGAAAAAGCCACTCTCAGATCAAAAGATTTCAAAATTATTAGAAGAAGAGCATGAAATTGTTATTTCTCGAAGAACAGTGGCGAAGTATAGAGAACAAATGCATATCCCAGCTTCATCATTACGAAAAACGATCGGATAGGTGAAGAAGATGAAAGTTGTATTATATACAAAAGTAGATTGTGGTCTTTGCGTGCAGGCGAAACAAGTTTTACAAGAAGTACAATGTGAATATTCTTTTCAAATCGAGGAAATAGATATATATGAAGATAATGACCTTTTAGAAAAATATCATTTAATGATTCCGGTTGTAGAAATAGGCGGAAAACAAGTAGAATATGGTAACATTCACAAAGGTGTCATAATAAACTATATAAAGAATGCAGTTAAGAGTTGAATAAGTTTCTATCTCCTGTTACAATAATACACGTAGCAGGGATTATTTTTTTAACCTATGTGGGACACAAAATGTCACTACGGGACGTAAAGTGACCACAAAGGAAAAATGAACCAATGTAGTGAGGAGAAAAGATATGCGCTCATGGATTCAGAACACAAAAAAATTATTACCTGATCTGCTACCTGTTATGCAAACGAGAATGCAAATTCTTCAATACATTAGGCTCATGCAGCCGATTGGAAGAAGAAACTTATCAGCAAGTCTCGGTATGACAGAACGAGTATTGCGAAGTGAAGTTCAAGTTTTGAAAGAACAAAACTTAGTTCACGTCGCTTCTTCTGGAATGACTTTGACAGAAGAAGGAACAGCTTTAGTTCTTGCTTTGGAAGACTTTATGAAAGAAATTTCCGGGTTAAAGGTTTTAGAAAAGCAACTTAAGGAAACATTAGACTTGGATGAAGTTTTCGTTGTCCCTGGTGATAGTGATGAATCGCCGTGGGTCAAACTGGAGATGGGCCGTGCTTGTGTGACTTGTATAAAAGACCGTCTGACAGCGAATAATATCGTTGCTGTGGCTGGAGGAACTACGCTAGCTGCTGCTGCGGACATGATGCAACTTGATTGCAAAGATTTACATATGCTATTTGTCCCAGCACGTGGTGGAATTGGAGAAGGTGTTGAATTAGAAGCCAATACCATTTGTGCCAAGATGGCGCAAAATACGATGAGTAATTATCGCTTATTGTATGTTCCAGACCATGTTAGTAGCGAAGCATATGCGTCTATTGTGACAGAGCCCTCCGTGAAAGAAGTTCTTGAGTTGATTCGATCTTCCAATATCGTCATTCATGGAATCGGTGATGCGTTAACAATGGCACGTCGCAGAAGTACTTCGGAAGCAGATTGGTTAAAGATTCAAGCAAACGAAGCAGTTGGCGAAGCTTTCGGTTACTACTTTAATGAACAAGGAAATGTTGTTCATAAAGTAAGAACAGTTGGTATGCAACTTGAAGATTTACAAAATGTATCTCACGTTGTTGCAGTCGCTGGAGGTTCTTCAAAGGCAAAGGCAATACAGGCTGTAATAAAGCAAGGGCACACTTCAATTCTAATTACAGATGAAGGTGCAGCAAAACAATTAACAAAGGGTATTACCCTTTAATATAATCCCCCAAGGAGGAAATTCAAATGACTAAAATTGGTATTAATGGATTTGGACGTATCGGACGTAACGTATTCCGCGCAGCTCTTAACAACTCTGAGGTAGAAGTAGTAGCAATCAACGACTTAACAGATGCTAAAACATTAGCTCACCTTTTAAAATATGACACAGTTCACGGAACTTTAAATGCAGAAGTATCTGCTAACGAAAACAGCATCGTTGTTAACGGTAAAGAAATTAAAGTTATCGCTGAGCGTGACCCAGCTCAATTACCATGGAGCGACTACGGAGTAGAAGTAGTAGTAGAATCTACTGGCCGTTTCACTAAAAAATCAGACGCTGAGAAACACTTAGGTGGATCAGTTAAGAAAGTTATCATCTCAGCTCCAGCTTCTGACGAAGATATCACTGTAGTTATGGGTGTTAACCACGAACAATACGATGCAGCTAACCACAATGTAGTATCTAACGCTTCTTGTACTACAAACTGTCTAGCTCCATTCGCTAAAGTATTAAACGAAAAATTCGGCGTAAAACGCGGAATGATGACAACAATTCACTCTTACACTAACGACCAACAAATCTTAGACTTACCACACAAAGATTTACGTCGTGCTCGTGCAGCAGCTGAAAACATGATCCCAACATCTACTGGTGCTGCTAAAGCTGTAGCATTAGTATTACCAGAACTTAAAGGTAAATTAAACGGTGGCGCTGTACGTGTTCCAACTGCTAACGTTTCTCTTGTTGACTTAGTTGTTGAACTTGACAAAGAAGTAACAGTTGAAGATGTAAACGCAGCATTCAAAGCAGCAGCTGAAGGCGAATTAAAAGGTATCCTTGGATACAGCGAAGAGCCATTAGTATCTATCGACTATAACGGATGTACAGCTTCTTCTACAATCGATGCATTATCTACAATGGTAATGGAAGGTAACATGGTTAAAGTACTTTCTTGGTACGATAACGAAACTGGTTACTCTAACCGCGTAGTAGACCTAGCTGCATACATGACTTCTAAAGGTCTTTAATTCTTAAGTATATAAGCAATCAATGACAAAACGAGGGAGAGGGTTTGTTCCCTCTCTCTCTTCTTTCGTTTTAGAAGCAAATGTGTTAAGCTTTTGAATGGGTTTTGTCAATCCTAACTAGTAGTCGGAGGGAAATCCAATGAACAAAAAATCAATTCGTGACGTAGATTTAAAAGGTAAGCGTGTATTTTGCCGCGTTGATTTCAACGTACCTATGAAAGAAGGCAAAATTACAGATGAAACTCGTATCCGTGCAGCTCTTCCTACAATTCAATATTTAGTAGAGCAAGGTGCGAAAGTTATTTTAGCAAGCCACTTAGGCCGTCCAAAAGGTCAAGCAGTAGAAGAATTACGTCTTACTCCAGTAGCAGCACGTTTAGGCGAGCTTCTTGGTAAAGATGTTAAAAAAGCAGACGAAGCATTCGGACCAGTTGCACAAGAAATGGTTGCAGCAATGAACGAAGGCGACGTATTAGTTCTTGAAAACGTACGTTTCTATGCGGGCGAAGAAAAGAACGATGCAGAACTTGCGAAAGAATTTGCAGCTCTTGCTGACATCTTCGTAAACGATGCATTCGGTGCAGCTCACCGTGCTCACGCTTCTACAGCAGGAATCGCAGACTACCTACCAGCAGTATCTGGTTTATTAATGGAAAAAGAGTTAGATGTACTTGGTAAAGCACTTTCTAACCCAGAACGTCCATTCACAGCTATCATTGGTGGTGCGAAAGTAAAAGATAAAATCGGTGTAATTCGTCATCTATTAGACAAAGTAGATAACTTAATCATCGGTGGCGGACTTGCTTACACATTCGTTAAAGCTTTAGGTCATGAAATTGGTCTATCTCTATGTGAAGACGACAAGATCGAACTAGCTAAAGAATTTATGCAACTTGCAAAAGAAAAAGGCGTAAACTTCTACATGCCAGTTGATGTTGTAATCACAGAGGAATTCTCTGAAACTGCAACAACTCAAATCGTTGGTATCGACTCTATTCCTTCTACATGGGAAGGCGTGGACATCGGTCCTAAAACACGTGAAATTTATGCAGATGTAATTAAAAACTCTAAGCTTGTTGTATGGAATGGACCAATGGGTGTATTCGAAATGACTCCATTCGCAGAAGGTACAAAAGCAGTAGGACAAGCTTTAGCAGATGCAGAAGATACATACTCTGTTATCGGCGGTGGTGACTCTGCAGCAGCTGTTGAAAAATTCGGTATGGCTGATAAAATGAGCCACATTTCTACTGGCGGCGGTGCGTCATTAGAATTCATGGAAGGTAAAGAGCTTCCAGGTGTAGTTTGTCTTAACGACAAATAAGTAGCAGCCAAAGAAAAAGGACGGTGCAAAGCATGCGTAAACCAATTATCGCAGGTAACTGGAAAATGAATAAAACTCTATCTGAAGCAGTTAGCTTCGTAGAGGAAGTTAAAGGTCAAATCCCAGCAGCTTCAGCTGTTGATGCAGTAGTTTGCTCTCCAGCTCTATTCTTAGAGCGCTTAGTAGCGGCAACTGAAGGAACGGACTTACAAGTAGGTGCACAAAACATGCACTTCGAAAAAAATGGTGCATTCACTGGCGAAATTAGCCCAGTAGCACTTAGCGACTTAAAAGTAGGCTACGTAGTACTTGGCCACTCTGAGCGTCGTGAAATGTTTGCTGAAACAGACGAATCAGTAAACAAAAAGACTCTTGCAGCATTTGAACATGGTTTAACACCAATCGTATGTTGTGGTGAGACTTTAGAAGAGCGCGAAAGCGGAAAAACATTTGATCTAGTAGCAGGTCAAGTGACAAAAGCACTTGCAGGTTTAACAGAAGAGCAAGTTAAAGCAACTGTTATCGCTTATGAGCCAATCTGGGCTATCGGTACAGGTAAATCATCTTCTTCTGCAGATGCAAACGAAGTATGTGCGCACATCCGTAAAGTTGTTGCAGAAGCTGTTTCTCCAGAAGCTGCAGAAGCTGTTCGTATTCAATACGGCGGTAGCGTAAAACCAGAAAACATTAAAGAGTATATGGCACAATCTGACATCGACGGCGCTTTAGTTGGCGGTGCTAGCTTAGAGCCTGCTTCGTTCTTAGGTCTTCTGGGGGCGGTAAAATGAGAAAGCCAACAGCTTTAATCATTCTTGACGGTTTCGGACTTCGTGAAGAAACTCATGGGAATGCTGTAGCACAAGCTAAGAAACCTAATTTTGATGGTTACTGGAACAAATTCCCTCATACAACGCTTACAGCTTGTGGTGAGGAAGTAGGTCTTCCAGAAGGTCAAATGGGTAACTCTGAGGTTGGTCACTTAAATATCGGTGCTGGCCGCATCGTATACCAAAGCTTAACACGCGTAAACGTTGCAATTCGTGAAGGTGAGTTCGATCAGAACGAAACATTCCAAAATGCAATTAAAAGCGTGAAAGAAAAAGGTACTGCTCTTCATTTATTCGGTTTACTTTCTGACGGTGGTGTGCACAGTCACATGAACCATATGTTTGCTCTTCTTCGCTTAGCAGCAAAAGAAGGCGTGGAGAAAGTTTATATCCATGCGTTCTTAGATGGCCGCGATGTTGGACCACAAACAGCAAAAGGTTATATCGATGCAACAAATGAAGTAATTAAAGAAACAGGTGTAGGACAATTCGCGACTATCTCTGGTCGTTATTACTCCATGGACCGTGACAAGCGTTGGGATCGCGTAGAAAAATGTTACAGTGCTATGGTGAATGGTGAAGGCCCTACTTATAAATCAGCAGAAGAGTGTGTAGAAGACTCTTATGCGAACGGTATCTATGATGAATTCGTATTGCCGTCTGTAATTGTTAACGAAGATAACACGCCAGTTGCAACAATCAATGATGATGATGCAGTTATTTTCTATAACTTCCGTCCAGACCGTGCAATTCAAATTGCTCGTGTATTTACAAACGAAGACTTCCGTGAGTTCGATCGTGGTGAAAAAGTACCTCACATTCCTGAATTCGTTTGTATGACACACTTCAGTGAAACTGTAGATGGTTACGTGGCATTTAAGCCAATGAACCTTGATAACACTTTAGGTGAAGTTGTTGCGCAAGCGGGATTAAAGCAACTTCGCATCGCGGAAACTGAAAAGTATCCGCACGTTACATTCTTCTTTAGCGGTGGTCGTGAGGCTGAATTCCCAGGAGAAGAGCGTATCTTAATTAACTCACCAAAGGTTGCAACGTATGATTTGAAACCTGAAATGAGCATTTACGAAGTAACGGACGCTTTAGTAAATGAAATCGAAAATGATAAACATGATGTTATCATTCTTAACTTTGCGAACTGTGATATGGTTGGCCATTCTGGGATGATGGAACCAACAATTAAAGCAGTAGAAGCAACTGACGAATGTTTAGGAAAAGTTGTAGAAGCGATTCTTGCAAAAGATGGTGTAGCACTTATTACTGCTGACCATGGTAATGCTGATCAGGAGTTAACTGCTGATGGCGGGCCTATGACAGCTCATACAACTAACCCGGTTCCTTTCATCGTTACAAAAAATGATGTAGAGCTTCGTGAAGGTGGTATTTTAGGAGATATCGCCCCAACAATGCTTACACTTTTAAATGTGGAACAACCGAAAGAAATGACAGGTAAAACAATTATTAAATAATTTGCTTATATAAAAAGGAGAGAATTTATTATGTCAACAATTATTGATGTTTATGCTCGCGAAGTCCTTGACTCTCGTGGTAACCCAACTGTAGAAGTAGAAGTTTACACAGAAAGCGGCGCTTTCGGACGCGCTATCGTACCAAGTGGTGCATCTACTGGTGAGCACGAAGCAGTAGAATTACGTGACGGTGACAAATCTCGTTACCTTGGTAAAGGTGTTATTAACGCAGTAAACAACGTTAACGAAATTATCGCTCCAGAAATCGCTGGTTTCGATGTAACTGACCAAGCTGGTATCGACCGTGCTATGATCGAATTAGATGGCACTCCAAACAAAGGTAAACTAGGCGCTAACGCTATCCTTGGTGTATCTATGGCAGTAGCTCACGCAGCAGCTGACTTCGTAGGTCTTCCATTATACCGTTACCTTGGTGGATTCAATGCAAAACAATTACCAACTCCAATGATGAACATCATCAACGGTGGTTCTCACGCTGATAACAACGTAGACTTCCAAGAGTTCATGATCTTACCAGTTGGCGCTCCAACATTCAAAGAATCAATCCGTATGGGTGCTGAAGTATTCCATGCACTTAAAGCTGTATTACATGACAAAGGTCTTAATACTGCAGTAGGTGACGAAGGTGGATTCGCTCCAAACCTTGGTTCTAACCGTGAAGCTCTAGAAGTAATCATCGAAGCTATCGAAAAAGCTGGTTACAAAGCTGGCGAGAACGTATTCTTAGGAATGGACGTTGCTTCTTCTGAGTTCTACAACAAAGAAACTGGTAAATATGACCTTGCAGGCGAAGGCCGTACTGGCTTAACTTCTGCAGAAATGGTTGATTTCTACGAAGAGCTTTGCAAAGACTTCCCAATCATCTCTATCGAAGATGGTTTAGACGAAAACGACTGGGATGGTCACAAATTATTAACTGAGCGTATCGGTGATAAAGTACAATTAGTTGGTGACGATTTATTCGTAACTAACACTCAAAAACTTGCTGAAGGTATCGAAAAAGGTATCTCTAACTCAATCTTAATTAAAGTTAACCAAATCGGTACTTTAACTGAGACTTTCGAAGCTATCGAAATGGCTAAACGTGCTGGTTACACAGCAGTTGTATCTCACCGTTCTGGTGAAACTGAAGATGCTACAATCGCTGACATCGCAGTTGCAACTAACGCTGGCCAAATCAAAACTGGTTCTATGAGCCGTACTGACCGTATTGCTAAGTACAACCAATTATTACGCATCGAAGACGAATTAGGCGAAATCGCTGTTTACGATGGTGTAAAATCTTTCTATAACATCAAACGATAATTGTAGAAAATAACGACAGACCGTGAGAAATCACGGTCTGTTTTTTTTATGCTAAAATTGCTCACCCGTCATAAGCGACATGAAATGTTTAAAGAAGCGGTTATAATCAAAATCAATTGCTATTTGATGACTCGGCCAATCAATAAATGGCTTAGATTCTCCTAAAGAGCGAAATTCTCCAATGCTTGCCCCCTGTGAATAAGATTCTGTCATGACAACGATAGGTGATTTGTGATATGTAAACATAGCGTTATCAAGTAAAGCGAGTATTGGCATTGTGTCATGGAAGGGGCTGCCCTTTAAATGTGGTAGGGCGTCTTTATAATATCCGTAGTAATAGTGATCGAATAACGGTTTGACAAGTGGAGCTTTTCCTTTTGCCTCGATGTATTCGGCCATTTCTGGTGTAATGATGGAGTATTGGGTGACGTTTAATGGGTATATGTACATGTTAGCTGCGGATTGAAGGACTATATTAGCGGCAGTAGGATCGCCATAAAAGTTTGCTTCGGAAATAGGGGTAACATTACCAGGATGGAGAAAAGCACCGCCCATTACGTAGAAAGATTTAATTTGCTCCATTAATTGTTTACATACGATAAATAAAATTGCTAGGGAGGTAAGTCTTCCTAAACTTACAATAATTAATTCATCTTTATACTGTTCAATAAGAGGAATAACTTCAAAAAAATTCTCCATTTCTTCGTTAGTCACATTCTCCTTTGGAATAATTGGCCCGAGCCCTTGTTTCCCGTGTACATCTGTAAAAAAAGCAGGAGGAGCACCAGTAATTGGACGTTCTGATCCACCAAAGATTTTGATATTTCTACCCTTTACTTCGTTTGTAAGAAAATGAGCATTTTCTACGGCCATTTTTTTTGGAACATTGCCGTAATCAGCAACGATACCGACGATTTCTATTTCATTGATAAAGAATGCTAAGAGGAGAGCCATCGTATCATCAATCCCAGGATCACAAAAAATAAGAACTTTTTTGGGCATATGTTCACCACCTATCTTGTTTATCCCGTACAAACCCGCTTGGTTAGGGTTAATAATCAATGGGGATGAGGAAACCCTCATTGATTAAAGTTTTACTTTATATATATGTAAGCTTATGGATAAAAAGATTATTTTATTGAAATAATAGTCCTTTAAATTCAGAAAATAAAAACTTTTTATATTAGGTCAATGTTTTTGACGTATTTTTTGTTTGGAAATGCAGTCATATCAAGGTTGTAAGCGTATAACATAGGCTGTTTTTGCTGTCAAGTTGATAAATTGCAGCTTTTTACAATTTATACTATGATAAAGATATTAACAGAAGATCGTATAAACATGAGGGATGATGAACATGAAATTTACAAAGATCCTTGTCCAAATTGCTACTCTTTATGTGTTTTATATGGTTGGAACTTGGGTGCAAGAAATGTTGAATATTCCAATTCCAGGAAGCTTGATTGGGATGTTTCTTTTACTTGTTTTACTTAGCCTAAAAGTACTTCCAGTGAAATGGTTTGATTTAGGAGCGGAAACACTCGTCGCTATTATGCCGTTTTTATTAATTCCGCCAACGCTTGGCTTAATGAATTACGGTGCTTTTTTTATGAGTAAAGGAATTTCTCTTTTCATTACAGTTGTAGCGAGTACGTTTTTAATTATCATTGTCGCAGGACATACAGGGCAATATCTTGCGAATAGAAAGGAAAGGGAGTCGTGATGAGTCAAATATTAATCGGAATCGGTTGGGTTCTTTTTACGGTGCTATTATATCAATTATCTAAAAAAATCTATCAATTATTTCCAACACCATTTACTATTCCAATGCTTGTAGCGACAGGATTAATGGCTTTCTTATTTATTGTGCTTGATATACCATATCAACATTATATGGAAAGCGGTGGTGGCTGGATTGCGAAGTTACTTGGACCAGGTGTTGTAGCATTTGCAATCCCGCTTTACAAACAACGTCATGTGCTGCAAAAATATGTTGTACCGATTGCGGGCGGAGTATTAGTAGGTACAACAGTTGCGATTGCGAGTGATTTTGCTATTGCCTCACTTATGGGAACAGATAAAAGCTTAATTTTATCTTCATTACCAAAATCAGTGACAATGCCGGTTGCGATGAGCGTTTCTGAACAAGTTGGTGGTGTTCCATCCTTAACAGCGGCATTCGTAGTTATCGCAGGTATTACTGGAACGATTACAGGTCCAATTTTATTAAAATGGAGCCGCGTTACAAACTCGGTTGGTAAAGGTATCGGATTTGGATGTGCTTCTCATATTATGGGTGTTATGAGAGCAATGAAAAATAACGAACATGAAGGTGTTATTGGATCGGTAACAATGACATTAACAGCAATTTTGACATGTTTGCTCGGACCGTTATTTGCAATGATGTTTATGTAATAGAAGAAAAGCGAGAGCGACTCTATAGCTCTCGCTTTTCTATAGGATTTATGCTACAGTTAAAATAACTGAATCTTTGTAGGAGGTACGCCAAGTGCATACGTTATTATCCGTTTTACTTATTATTGTATCGATTTTAATGATTGTTATGGTACTTATGCAGTCTAGTAATAGCTCAGGCCTTTCAGGTGCAATTTCCGGCGGTGCAGAGCAATTATTTGGTAAGCAAAAAGCACGTGGAATTGAAGCGGTATTAAACCGTATTACAATTGTTTTAGCTGTATTGTTCTTTGTATTAACAATTGCTGTTACGTACTTAAACTTATAGAATTGAAAGAAGAAGCGTTAGTAGTTTGTACTAATGGTTCTTCTTTTTTTATTTTGTTATTTGAAAAAAGTTTCTAATTAGATTATAGAAATATAAATATGGTACACTAAGATATAGAAAGAATACGACTAGATTACAGAAGAGAAAGAGGAGAAGTACATGATGAAATTAGCATCTCCGAAACCATTTACATTTGAGGGTGGAGACCGCGCTGTTTTATTACTACATGGATTCACAGGAAACTCAGCTGATGTACGTATGTTAGGGCGTTTCTTAGAAAAGAAAGGCTATACTTGTCATGCGCCAATTTATAAAGGACACGGCGTACCACCAGAAGAACTTGTTCATACAGGTCCTACAGATTGGTGGCAAGATGTAACGGAGGCATATCAGCTTTTAAAAGATAAAGGCTTTGAGAAAATTGCTGTCGTTGGTTTGTCACTAGGCGGAGTATTTTCTCTGAAATTAGCATATACAATCCCTGTTTTAGGTGTGGTACCAATGTGTGCACCGATGTATATTAAGAGTGAAGAAACAATGTACCAAGGTATATTGGCATATGCTCGCGAATATAAAAAGCGTGAGCAAAAATCACCAGAGCAAATTGAACAAGAAATGTTGGAATTCCAACAGACACCGATGAATACATTAAAAGCATTACAAGAGCTAATTGCTGATGTACGTAATAATGTTGATATGATTTATGCACCGACGTTTGTTGTACAAGCGCGTCATGATGAAATGATTAATACGGATAGTGCTAACATTATTTATAACGGTGTAGAATCAACGTTAAAGGACATTAAATGGTATGAAGACTCTACGCATGTCATTACACTTGATAAGCAACGTGACGAGCTACATGAGGATGTATATAACTTCTTGGAGCAACTAGATTGGTAAGATCTAGTTGCCTCTTTTTTTCATAAGGAAATTTTTATGGAAACTGTAAAAAAATCATTAGGGGAGTATTAAATTTTCGCTTTATACATCCCCCATCTTTCGGATACACTAAATAATATAAGGGTTTAAAGGAGGTATTTTTGCTTGGAAGAAATCATACAAGAAAATATTGATAAGTTGTTATTATTTATGAGAGAAGAAGCGTATAAACCGTTAACGATACAAGAGTTAGAAGAGGCATTTGGAATTGAAGGTTCTGAGGGCTTTAAAGATTTTGTAAAGGCACTTGTAATGATGGAAGAGAAGGGACTTGTTATTCGTACACGTAGCAATCGTTATGGTCTTCCTGAAAAGATGAATTTAGTGCGTGGTAAGTTAATTGGACATGCGCGTGGCTTTGCTTTCGTTGTGCCAGAAGAGAAGAAAACGGGAGATGATGATCTTTTCATTCCTCCTACAGAATTAAACGGTGCACTTCACGGTGATACAGTATTAGCACGCCTAAGTTCACAATCAAGTGGTTCACGTCAAGAAGGTTCAATTGTACGCATTTTAGAACGTGGAACGAAAGAACTAGTTGGTACATATACAGAATCGAAAAACTTTGGGTTTGTTATACCTGACAATAAGCGTTGGACAAGTGATATTTTCATCTTGAAAAGCGCATCCATGGGTGCTGTAGAAGGCCATAAAGTAGTTGTTAAAATTACGAGCTATCCAGAGAATCGTTTAAGTGCGGAAGGTGAAGTTATTCAAATTTTAGGTCATAAAAATGATCCAGGAGTAGATATTTTATCGGTCATCCATAAACATCATTTACCTTTAGCATTTCCTGAGGAAGTGATGGAGCATGCAAACAGTGTACCAGAAACGATTTCAGAAGAAGACTTGAAAGATCGCCGTGATTTACGTGACCAAATGATTGTAACGATTGATGGTGCAGACGCGAAGGACTTAGATGATGCTGTTACAGTAACGAAGCTTGAGAACGGTAATTACAAGCTTGGTGTTCATATTGCGGATGTAAGTCATTACGTTGAAGAAGGTTCTCCAATTGATGTTGAAGCAGCGGAAAGAGCGACGAGTGTATATCTTGTTGATCGTGTAATTCCAATGATTCCACATCGTCTATCTAACGGTATTTGTTCATTAAATCCGAAAGTAGACCGTCTGACACTGTCTTGTGAAATGGAAATCAACAACTTAGGTGATGTTGTCAAACACGAGATTTTCCAAAGTGTGATTAAAACGACAGAGCGTATGACATATGCTGACGTAAGAAGCATTTTAGAAGATGAGGACGAAGAGTTAATCAAGCGCTATGAACCGTTAGTACCAATGTTTAAAGAGATGGGCCAATTGGCACAAATTTTACGTGAAAAGCGTATGCGCCGTGGTGCAATCGACTTTGACTTTAAAGAAGCAAAAGTATTAGTAGATGAAGAAGGAAAACCGACTGATGTTGTAATGCGTGATCGTTCTGTATCAGAAAAGTTAATTGAAGAATTTATGCTTGTTGCGAACGAAACAGTAGCAGAACACTTCCACTGGATGAACGTACCATTCATGTACCGTGTCCATGAAGATCCGAAAGAAGATAAGTTAGAGCGATTCTTCGAGTTTGTAACGAACTTCGGATATGCGGTAAAAGGACGTGCGAATGAAGTACATCCTCGTGCATTGCAACAAATTCTTGAAATGGTTCAAGGACAGCCTGAAGAAGTAGTAATTTCAACGGTTATGCTTCGTTCTATGAAGCAAGCACGTTACGATTCGGAAAGCTTAGGACATTTCGGCTTATCAACTGAGTTCTACACGCATTTCACATCGCCGATTCGTCGTTATCCAGATACGATCGTTCATAGATTGATTCGTGAATACGTCATTAACGGTAAAGTCGACAGTGAAACACAAGCGAAATGGCGTGAAAACTTACCAGAGATTGCAGAGCACTCTTCTAATATGGAACGTCGTGCTGTTGAAGCAGAGCGTGAAACAGACGAAATGAAAAAAGCAGAGTATATGGTCGATAAGATCGGTGAAGAGTATGACGGTATGATTAGCTCTGTAACAAACTTCGGTTTATTCGTAGAGCTTCCAAATACAATTGAAGGTCTTGTACATGTTAGTTACTTAACGGATGATTACTACCGTTACGACGAGAAGCATTTCGCAATGATCGGAGAACGTACAGGTAACGTATTCCGCATCGGTGACGAAATTACAATTCGTGTTATTAACGTAAACAAAGACGAGCGCGCAATTGACTTTGAAATCGTTGGCATGAAAGGTACACCTCGCCGTAAGTTCAAAGATCGTCCAGTCGTTATCGAACAGCCAAGAACAGGCAGAAAGAAACGGGGTGGACGTAGCGAGCGCAGTAATGAGCGCGGTGGCGAACGCGGTACAGGTAGAAAATTTGACCGTGGTGGCAAAGGTAAAAGCACAGGAAGAGGATCAGCATCAGCATCCACGTCCGCTAGTCAGCCAGGGAAAAAAGATGGTAATGGCAAGAAGAAAAAAGGATTCTTTGAAAACGTACCAGGATTCAAGAAGAAAAAGAAAAAGCGTAAGTAAGAAAAGAGTGGCTTCGCTTTGATGAAAAGCGGGGCCGTTTTTCTTTTTATTGGTCATTTCACTCCCTCGAACGAAGCAAAAAACGCTTCTCTGTCGGGAGTTCCAATGTCCAAAGATTCTGAGCGAGCTACTTTCGCTTTTTGTTTACATTTGTTACAATAGTAAAAATAGAGGAGGGACGTTATATGCCAAAAGGTACAGGTAAGGTTATTGCACAAAATAAAAAAGCATTTCATGATTATTTCATCGAAGAAACATACGAAGCAGGGCTTGTCCTTCAAGGAACGGAAATTAAGTCGATTCGCGCTGGTCGCGTGAACTTGAAAGATGCGTTTGCACGTATACATAATGGTGAAGTATGGGTTCATAATATGCATATTAATACGTACGAGCAAGGGAATCGTTTCAACCATGATCCGCTTCGCACGAGAAAATTACTTCTTCATAAAAAAGAAATTGATAAACTAGCGGGAGCTGCAAAAGAAACAGGTTACGCATTAGTTCCACTTAGAATCTATTTGAAAAATGGATTTGCAAAGATGGCACTTGGTTTAGCAAAAGGTAAGAAACAATATGATAAACGTCATGATTTAAAAGAGAAAGAAGCGAAACGTGAAATTGCACGCGTGTTCCGTGATCGCCAAAAGATGTAATACAGATATTTACATTTGTAAAACGGCGCGCGTATGATATAATAACTTATGTAAGGTTATTGCACATTGAAAAACAGCTCTTAGTAGCTATCACGATATTTTCTTCGTATGCTCCATTTTTATCATGGGGACGTTACGGATTCGACAGGGATAGTTCGAGCTTAGGTTGCGAGTCGAGGGGATCGGCCTCGTTAAAACGTCAAAGCCTATAATTGGCAAACAAAACAATCTTTCTTTAGCTGCTTAATTGCACTAAAGGTTCCTCCCTCCATCGTCCATGTGGTAGGGTAAGGGACTCAAACTAAGTGGACTACGCCGGAGTTCGCCGTCTGAGGGCGAAGGAAGAGAACAATCAGACTAGCAACTTGGAAGCCTGTCGATAGGCCGAAGAGTTTGCGAAATGCTAATATATCGACTACACTCGTAGAAGCTTAAGTGCCGATATTTTTGGACGTGGGTTCGACTCCCACCGTCTCCACCAATACATATTTGGTGGTTTTTTTATTTTGTATGATATGAACCATAACTTTGCCAGATTGGTGAGGTTATGGTTCTTTTTGTTTGTGGTTTTATAAAATGCTTAAGTTGATAGGAATCGGGCGGTATCCCGGAAACAGAAAATGAAGAAATGGTTATTGATGATAAGCAGGTAGATACTATAGCTGCTCGTAAACGCCCAAGTAGTAAGTTTCTATTAAAAATTCAATTTATTCGAATATTAATATGTTTTGTGTTTTTATCTATACCTATTGTAAGATTATATAGAGTTCTCCTAATAAGCTGTTTTAATGGTTTTTTTAGGAATTTAATATTTATAAATCTTAAATTATTTTTTTAGGATAATTTTTTATTTAACTAAGTGATATTGAAGTAGAGGTGAACCATCGGTGAAGCAGGTTTTAGTAATTAAGAATGAACGGTCTTTAGCGAAGAAAATCGTAAGCGGTCTAACGCAAGAAGGCTATTTCATTTTAAAACTTCACAATGAAAACGAAGGTTTAAATATAATATATGAACAAGATTGGGATATTATCATATTGGATTGGGATTCATTAAGTATATCCGGACCAGAAATTTGTAGACAAATACGATTAGTTAAAACGACACCGATCATTATTGTGACCGACAATGTTTCTAGCAAGGATTGCGTAGCAGGGTTACAAGCAGGAGCAGATGATTATATCAGAAAACCATTTGCGAAAGAAGAATTAGTAGCAAGGGTTCAAGCAATTTTAAGGAGAAGTGATTGTAACCAGCAAAAGGAGATAAACTTTTTTCAGTTTAAAGATCTCTTTGTTGATGCATCTAGCAATATTGTGAAAAAAGGTGGCGAAAACCTCTCGCTTACTAAGCGAGAGTACGATTTACTTGTATTTTTAATCAAGAATAAAAACACAATATTGAGCCGTGAAATGCTTTTGAATCAAGTATGGGGATATAACGTAGTAGTAAATCCAAATGTAGTAGACTTATATATTGGGTATGTAAGAAAAAAGTTAAAGTGCGAGAAGAAAGACAGATATATTCAAACGATACATGGCAGAGGCTATTCAATGGTTGAATGATAAAAATAAGATAATAAAGTAGTTTCTGTGAAATATGAAAAGACAGAAACTATAAAAAGAAGATTGCTATCAGGAAATGGTCATTTTTTTGCAGTAGAAATCATGGTTTATAAGGTGTGAGCCTATCGGTTAGTATGTGTGGGGGATGGATCTGATGCGCATTAGTTGAGACCGTATCAAATTTATTTTTAATTTTATTAACTCACACCATTCACAAGATTTTCACAGAATTAATGACTATACTTATTTACAGGATGTTCAAATGAAAATGATTATCAATAGCAATTTAGATGTATAAAAGTTACTATCTAATTTAATCTATGAACTTTATCATTTTCGAACTAAATTACATAATAAGGAGTATACGTATGAAAAAAACTATGCTTTTAAAATTAGTAAGTATTCTAGCAATTTTTACTTTAATGTTAGTGGCTTGCTCGGATTCAAGTAAAGAAACTTCGAAGGCTAATAATAAAGATAATGGTAGTGATAAGCCAAAAACGGTTGAAATCACTGATGCACATGGAAAGGTTACTGTTCCTGTAAATCCAAAGAATGTAGTTGCTTTAGATAATAGAACGTTTGAAACTTTAGCTGATTGGGGAATTAAATTAGCGGCTGCTCCAAAGGATATCATGCCTGCTGATTCAGCATATAAAAAGGATGAAAAAGTTCAAAATATTGGGAATCACCGTGAGCCAAATCTTGAAATTATTGCAGCTGCAAACCCTGACCTTGTAATCGTTGGTCAAAGATTTGCTGATCATTACGAAGAGATCAAAAAATTAGTGCCAAATGCAGCTGTTATTGATCTTAATTTTGATGTTTCTGAGAAATCTACTACGCCTGGGAAAAACTTAGTAAAAGGACTTAAAGATTCTACAATTACTTTAGGAAAAATCTTTGATAAAGATAAAGAAGCTAAAAAATTAGTGGCTGATTTTGATAAATCTATTGAAACTGCAAAATCTGCTTATAACGGAAAAGATAAAGTTATGAGTGTTATCGTTACTGGTGGGAATATTGGTTTTGCTGCTCCACATTCTGGTCGTGTTTGGGGACCAATGTATGAAATTTTCGGTTGGGTTCCAGCACTAGAAGTTTCAAATTCTACTGCAGGTCATAAAGGTGATGACGTTTCTGTTGAAGCTATTGCACAAACAAATCCTGATTGGCTTTTCGTATTAGATCGTGATGCTGCAACATCTGATGCAGCTACTTCAACACCTGCTAAGGATGTTATTTCTAAATCACCAGCTCTTCAAAACACAACTGCTGTTTCTAAAAAACAAGTTGTTTATGCACCAGAAGATACTTACACAAATGAATCAATTCAGACTTATGTAGAGTTGTTTGGAAATCTTGCAAAAACTTTAGCTAAGTAGTGTAAAGGAGTACGAAACAGTGTCAAAAAATATAATTTCTAGGGTTGAGAATATTTCTCAACCCCAGTTTTATAATCACAATAAATTATGGACAAAATCTTTTATAATAGCGATTATAGTTGTTATAATTTTAGGGATTATATCACTGTTTACTGGAGTTTATGATATACGTGGACAAGAGGACGGAATGGAGATGTTTTTCATAACTCGTGTTCCGAGAACAGTTGCATTAATGCTTACTGGAGCTGCAATGGCGATGGCAGGGCTCGTCATGCAACTTATTACACAGAATCGTTTTGTTGAACCTACTACAACGGGGACTATTGAATGGTCAGGCTTAGGCCTGCTTTTTGTATATTTATTATTCCCTGCCCCGACTTTAGTGCAAAGAATGACTGGTGCAATCATTTTTTCTTTTATAGGAACTATGATTTTCTTTTTATTTTTAAGAAGAGTTAAACTTCGTTCGTCTTTAATTGTCCCGATTATTGGATTGATGCTTGGAGCAGTTATTTCTGCAGTGTCTACTTTTTTGGGACTCCTTTTTCAAAAGACACAAAGTATTGAAACTTGGTTCGTAGGTTCATTTGCTAACATTCAGGTGGGAAGATATGAATATTTATGGCTGATTGTTATCATTACTTTTCTTATTTTTATGTATGCTAATAGATTGACTTTAGCTGGACTAGGAGAAGATGTCGCAACAAGCCTTGGAGTTAATTACAATAGAATTGTTCTTTTTGGGACTGGTCTTATCTCTGTTGCAGTTGGAATTGTTGCAGCTGTTATTGGACACTTACCTTTCTTAGGATTAATTGTGCCAAATATCGTTTCAATGTTTAGAGGTGATGATCTTAGGAGTAATTTACCTTGGGTTTGTGTGATCGGAATGGGGTCAATAACTGCCTGTGACATCATTTCTCGAACAATTATAAAGCCTTTTGAATTACCTGTTTCTTTAATACTTGCAACAGTGGGAGCAGTCGTATTTATTACTATTTTATTGAGACAAAGAAAACCAAGGAGGCTACGATGATCACATTAGAATATAGAAATAAAGAAAATGTCGAAATCGATTCTAGCCTTCATAATGAAAGTAGATCAGCTAGCGCTTTTCGTTCTAAGAAGGAAGCAAGACGTTATTGGATTTTACTGATAACATTGATTGGTTTAGGTCTCCTTTCTTCATATGGACTTTTAGTGTATAACAATCCAGTTCCGATAGATTCACCATCTTTTATCCCAGTTGTTAAGAGAAGGATAGTAGCTATTGTTGCAATGATTATTGCTGCGGTTTGCCATAGCTTGTCGACAGTTGCTTTCCAATCTATTACGAATAATAAAATTATTACTCCTTCACTTTTAGGTTTCGAATCACTTTATTCAGCAATTCAAACGAGTACAGTATTCTTCTTTGGTGCTAGTGCGTTAATAAATTTTAATGGAATTGGATCATTTTTATTCCAAGTTGTTGTTATGGTCTTCATGAGTTTGATACTTTATGGATGGTTACTTTCCGGTAAATACGGGAATTTACAACTTATGCTTTTAGTTGGAATTATTATTGGTACCGGGCTAAATTCTGTGTCAACTTTTATGAGAAAACTACTTGCGCCTTCAGAATTTGATATTTTACAAGCAAGATTATTTGGTTCTGTTAATCATGCAGATCCTGCATATTTTCCTATTGTAATTCCTATGATCATAATTGTAGCAGTATTGATTTTTGCTCATTCTAAGAATTTGAATGTTTTGTCACTAGGAAAGGATGTTGCTACTTCTTTCGGGGTTAAATATCAACCTAGTGTAATTTATACGCTTGTATTAGTAGCTATTTTAATGTCCATCTCAACAGCTCTAATTGGGCCACTTACTTTCTATGGCTTTTTAGTAGCAACTTTGAGTTATCAGGCGGCGTCAACTTATGATCATAGATATATTTTTCCAATGGCTTTTGCAATAGGATTTTTGATAATGACGAGTGCATACTTTTTAATGTATCATGTATTCCATGCTCAAGGTGTAGTTTCAGTTATTATTGAATTATTTGGTGGAATCATATTCTTAACTATAGTTTTAAGGAAGAGGGCTTTATGATAAAAATTGATAACGTTAAAAAGTTCTATAGTGATAAGGTAAAAATAGGACCTTTGGATATTGAAATACCAAAAGCAGGCTTTACTTCTTTAATTGGACCAAATGGCGCTGGAAAGTCCACGACACTTTTGATGATTGGAAGACTCTTAGATATGGATGAAGGTCACATTCAAGTAGCAAATATGGATGTTTCTGAATCCAAATCAAAAGACTTAGCAAAGGTTTTGACTATATTGCGACAAGAAAATCATTTTGTAACTAGGCTTACTGTTAGGCAACTAGTTGGATTTGGGCGCTTTCCTTATTCAAAGGGAAGATTAACGAAAGAGGATGAAGTTATTATTTCTAAATATATCGACTTTCTAGATTTAACTAATTTAGAGAATAGATATTTAGATGAGCTTTCTGGTGGTCAAAGACAAAGGGCATATGTAGCGATGGTATTGTGCCAAGAGACCGAATACGTACTTTTGGACGAGCCTCTGAACAACCTTGATGTTGCTCGATCTGTTCAAATGATGGAGCATTTGAGACGTGCAGCTAATGAATTCGGAAGAACAATTTTGACTGTTATGCATGATATAAATTTTGCGGCTAAGTACTCTGACAAAATTTGTGCTATGAAAGATGGTCAAATTGCTGCTTTTGGAACAGTAGAAGAGGTAATGGATCCAACACTTTTGACAGATATTTTTGAAACCAAAATAGAAATTATCAATGGTCCCTATGGGCCAATCGCTGTTTATTAGTTACAAAATGTATACTGTAGCTTGCGTAAATTATGCTAGCTACTCTAGTTGAAGTTGCTGTCTGTATTTTATGGGCAGCAGCTTTTTTTATGCGATTGCCCATCATGATAACTCTTAATTTTTCTGGCTGTTGGTAATAGCTCCACAGATATGTCATTACTCCCAGTCCTGCGACGTGTTGAACACTCGGACGGTGAATGTAAGGGAATCATTATATTCTGGTTTGGTTATCCACTCATAAGCTAACACAATTGTGTTAGACAAAGTAGGTTTCGTCCGTTCTCATATAAGAAGTTGTGATGTAGTTAAGATTCGGTATAGTGTGTCTACATGTAAGGGAGAAGTAGCTTGTTACGCTGTAAGATAATCCTTAGCGTATATTTTCGTTAAAATGTGGGCGGCAGCCCTGGTAGAAAAGGAAAAAATAAAAAGATAAGTGGGGACAAAATTGCTGAACACCTTATGCAAATAATCCTGTGAGATTGGCGTTTACGGCAATAATATTCAAATTACAATTTTATATGATAAGAACCATAACTTTTCCAGGTTGGTAGGGGTATGGTTCTTTTGTTTGCGAAAAAATTATGCTTGTTTTGTAAAATGATAAAAATGTTTTAATCCAAAATGATAGGATTACAAAAGTGTAATGTGGGTGTAAGGAAACTGGATTGTACCCTCTTTTTAGATAAAGCATACTTAAGGTAGGGAAGATTTATATGTTAATGAATATAAATTTTACAAGTAGGATAGAAAGGTTAGGTATTATCATATGAAATGGATCATTAGGATTTTTGTGTTATTAGCTATAATAGGAGGTGCTTTCTACTATCTGAAGTCAGGTAATGGATACTATTCAACTAAACAATATTATGTAAAAGTAATGACGGATTCTATAGTAGAAAACGAAAAATTGAGTAATGGAGAAGTTCTTACGTATCATGTTTACGATGAGAAGGTGTACGATAAAAAAGGGGAAGAAAGAAAACTGAAAATTTCCGTGCAAAATGAATTGGAAAAAAATCAATATTATTTGATTGATTGGGAAGATCGCCGTGGGATTGTTTCTAAAATAGCTAAAGTGGATCAAACAAAAATAGATAAGAGTATCTTAGATAAATTGAACGGAAATTCATAATATGTCAGGACAAGCTAACTAATAGCTGTGTTAACATAAAGCTTTATAAGCAAAAGATATTGTAGAAAAATAAGAGAGATTATTATAAAAACAAAAGGGATCAACCGTCTGGTGTGATCCCTTTTGTTAGGACTGAGCAAGGAGTATTATTGCATTGTCTAAACACTTTACTCTTTCCAAAACTGTTCTAGCAGAATACTGATCATAGTACCTACGAGTAATCCGTTACTTAAAACATATTGTAAGGAAGAAGGAATACTGCTAAATGCACTTTCTGGCAGAAACATTATTCCTAAACTGATTAATAATGTAATTCCTAATATAGTTAATCGGCGTTGATTTAATTCTTCACGTAAAATTGATTGAAATGCAAGGCCTATTACTTGGACAAATGTTGCTAAAAGTGCAGCATTAGCAATAGGGCCTGGAAGTAAGGATATAAAGCTTACAATTGAGGGGATAAAAGAAATTCCTGCTAATATGAGACTTGCTATAAGGAATGACTTCACTTTTCTTTGTCCTGTTAGTTGAATAAATCCAGCTGATGCAGGTAATGGTACAATTCCAATTGTAGAAAACAACGACGAGATAATATGTGATATACCTCCAACCCATATACCACGGTTCAGTGTTTGCTTTTCATTTTCTTTAGATAATGGAGCCACTTGTTTTACAGCCGAAATAGCAGCAATCGTATTTGCAACTAAAAGAAATGTAAATAAAATTGCAGTTAGAGTCATTCCAATATCGAATCTAGGCATGCCCCAAGCAAATATCTGTGGTAACTTAACTAACGGTGTGTGTGAAGGCATATGAGACGATTTTTCTAATAAAGCATACAAAAGCCAACCAAATGAAATGGCAAGTAACACAGCGTAACTTTTCATCCAGCCTTTCCCTTTAATTGATAAGAAGGTAATCGTGGTAAAAACAAAGAGTGCAATAGTAGTTGTTGTATAATCAGGATGAGTTACAGATCCTTGTAATCCCATCATTCCTTTTAGTAACACACCACTAAGCTGAAGTGCTAAGATTAAAAGAAAAGTTCCTGTAACTAAAGGGGTAAATAAACGCAAGATTCGATGCACAAGCCCTGTTATACCAAGTATGAAGAGTAATATACCTGCAATAATTAACCCGCCTTCTAAAAGTTGCAACACGTCTTTTGCACTTTGTCCCTGATGCATAGCTACTTGTCCCAGTATGACAAATATACTTACCCATGAACCTGCTGGACCATCTGCTATGGGATAGCGATGCCCAAACCATGCTTGTATAAATGAACTTACTCCCACGACTAAAAAAGTTCGCTGCATTAATGTTGAGATATCTTCTATTGATAAATGAAATATGCCACCAATAATGATAGGCAATGCAATTGCATTTGCTAATAGAAACACAAACCACTGTAGAATACTAAAGCTCGTATTAAAGTATTTTTTGTTCATATTATTCTCCTTTGTCGAAAAAGAATCTCATAGTAAAAATCCATCCTTTCTATACAGTTAGATTAAAAAGGATGGATTTTGTAAATCTATAAAATTATTTTAATTATATATATAGATTTAAAATTAATTACCATGTACGGAATGGTAAGAATTTACCGTTAAGTGTAATAACGATACGAGGATCGCCACCTTTTGGATCTTCTTGTGTATCCACACCTAGATTGAAGTTAATTGCACTCATTACACCTTCGCCAGCTTTTTCTAAGATTAATTCTCTAAGAGTTGGTGCGTATTGTAACATCATTTCATATAGTCGATATAAGATTGGGTCAGTAGGAGGCATTTGCATTACTTGACCTCTAAGTGGAACTACTGTTAATGCCTGAACCACTTCCTCATCTAATTCTAATAATTTACCGATTTTTTCTGCTTCCGGACGTGTCATTGTAGCTTGTCCTAATAATGCTGTTACAACCCAAGTCTCAGAGTTTTCGCTTACTTTTGAAATTTCTTCCCATGTTAAACCTTTTGCAATTTTTGCTTCCATAATTTTTTGCGTAGCTTCTTGTCTATTCATATTTAATAACTTCCCTTCATTTGAGTAATAATTAATTTTTCATACCATTTAATGTTTTATATCCATCAACTACTAAATCTAATTTACCTGTGTGAGGATCAATGACTAAACCATGTACAGGAACATCTTTTGGAATAAGTGGATGATTTCTTACTAAATCAACATTAGCTTGAGTTGAATCGCAGACATCATCGAATCCAAATAACCACTTTTCAAGATCAACACCAGCATATTCAATTGCTGATAAAATTTCGGATGAAGCTACTCCACGATCTAATATTTTTTGAATTGTTCCTTTTGGATTAGTTTGGCTTGCACCACATTTATGGTGTCCGATAAGAAAGATTTCATCTGCATTTAGATCATATACTGATGCTATAACACTTTGCATAACGCTATCGAAAGGAGAAGCAATTTTACCACCTGCATTTCTGATAACTTTTGCATCACCATCGTGTATATCTAAAGCTTTTGGAAGTAGCTCAATTAAACGAGCATCCATGCAAGAAACAACAACCATACGTTTTTTAGGCATTTTTGTTGCTTCAAAAGGAGCGTATTCCTTATTTTCTACAAATTGTTCATTGAACGATAGGATTTCTTGTAATAACATATTTGTAACCTCCTTTAAATCTAGATGTATTTTTTGTTGCGTCCTCTATGTTATAAGTGAATATAACTGATAAACAATGTGATGTAAGAGGATAAACTAAGTATAGTGAATTGTATCGATAAGCAGAATAAGCTGGCGAAACACTTTCTGGCTTTCTACTTTCACGGTGAAAGGATTGGTTTATATCATTGATCAAACAGATTTTGAGATACTGAAATTATTAGGAGAAAACTCAAGAATACAATGGAAAGAACTTGGTCAAAAAATACATATGACGGGACAGGCGGTAGGAAATCGAATTCGAAGGTTAGAGGATTTAGGGATTATTGAGCAATACACAATCGCAATAAACCGAATCAAATTAGGACAAGTAGTAACTGCGTTTGTTACTTTGTTCGTAACAACAGCTAACCATCAAGAGTTTATGAATTTCTTTCAAGGAGAAGAAGGGATTTCTGAAGTACATCGTATAAGTGGTGACGGATGTTATTTATTAAAAACACATTTTGCTTCCAATGAAGAATTGGATAACTTTCTAGGACGACTATTAAAGTATGGGAATTACCGTGTTAACCTATCAATAGGGAAGTTAAAATAAACTTTATGTAAGTTTATGGTTCCTTTTGCTTGTGGCTAAGACATGTTTCCAAAAATAAAAGGAGTATCTCTTATTAAATAAGAGATACTCCTTTTATTTGTTTTTAATAATTATTGATTATTTTACATCTGATTTTTCTTTTTTCATTATTTGCCTTTGACTAGTGAAGGGGAATTTTTTAACATCAAAACCCCTGCGCTGTATGCAACAGGGGTTCTATTATTACTTATCTGACGGTATGATCCTATTTCATTTTACAGCTAATTCATGTTTCGAATATAAAAAGTAGACTCATAAGAAAAATCCTGTAGCTCAGTACAGGATTTTTAAGTAAACTTTATTAAAAACTAAATTGTGGTTTAACATCACCTTTATAAGGTTCATGTTCAACGAATATAGTTATGTCTTTACCAGATTGGTCTTTACCAGTTCTTTTATACGTAAATTTCTTATTATTCAGTTCAGTAAGTTCAAGAGCGGCACCATATTTATTATTTCCAATTGATACATGAGCTCTTATTTTATTTTCGTGTACAACATCGAAGTAACCATAGTCACCGCGGCTTTGACCTGTTTCGCTATTGAAGAACTCGTATTTATTAGACTTGTCATCAAATTTTGCTAGACTTATAAAATTAGAATTAAACTGTGTTACATCATTACCAGCTTCATCTAATACTTTTGTTCCATGCCAAAGGGTGCCGCCTAAAATTTTATCTCCATCAACATTTTTAACAATATCGCCTGTAGTAGTGTTCAGTTGCTTGTCCGGATCAGTGAAAGAAAGTTCTTTTTCTTTATATGGAACATGTTCAACGAAAACTTCTACATCTTTACCGTTAGCGTCTTTCCCCATTCGTTTATAAGTAAATACATTTTTATTTAGTTTTGTCATGTCAACAACAGCTTGATACTTCATTGATTCTGAAATTAATATTCTCTTCTTCCCATCATTTGTGACAAAGAAAGTTCCTTTATCGCCACGACTTGCACCTGTCTTAGCATCAAAGAATTCATATCTGCCGGACTTCGCATCATATTTTGCAAGGCCAATGAAGTTTGCATTCTCTTTTGTTAAGTCATTCTTATCTTTGTCATATACTCTTGTACCTTGCCAATTAGTATCGCTAAGAATGTTAGCCATTTTTTGGCCTTTCGTTAACTTGTTTTCCTTTTTCGTCTCTTTAGCAGCTTGTTCTTGTTTTTGTTTACCATGATTTTCTTCGGCTTTAGTACCAGCACACCCTGTTAATGCTAATGTGAATCCGAGCAGTATTGATGATAGTGCTTTCGTTTTTTGGTTCATTTTTTATCGTCTCCTCATTGTATGATTTTCATGTTATTCACATGGTTTTAAGTAGTGCGGTTTGTGATTATAGTAGTAGTTCATCCTTCTGAATCTTTGTTATATGAAAAGATTTAGGTTGAATCAATGAACTTAGTTGCTACGTTTATTATGTTAATCCCAGAGTATAAACTCCCTCTAAATAAAACATTAAAAAAAGATAAACTAATTCCTAAAAAATTTTCATATTTATAAAAAAGCAATCGCTAGCTTGCTGCAGGGATCTTTCGAATATTTACCAAAGTTGTTTCTGATGCCTACGAGTAATCAAAAAAATACATTGTAAAGAAGAAGGAAAGCCGTTAACAATAATGTAATTCCTAATAGAGTTAATCGATTGTAGTGCAAAATTTTTGAGCTGAACTGTATGGGAAATGAAGATTTTATAGAAGTCGCTTCATATAGGAAGGGGATGTCCATGTTTGATTCAACAGATTTTAAAATTATACAGTTACTACAAGAAAACGCTAGAATGAACTGGAGGGAAATTGGAGAGATAGTACATTTGACTGGCCAAGCCGTTGGAAAACGAATTAACAAATTAGAAGAGGCAGGTGTCATTCAAAAATATACGATAGATATCGACAGAGCTAAGCTGGAAGGATCCATTATGACGTTTGTTACGCTATTTTTGCATGCACCACATTATCATAATCAAATTCAAAGTTTTTTCGAAAAAACAGACGTAATTACTGAAATGTATCGTATAAGTGGCGATGGGTGTTATATCATGATTCTTCACACATCTTCGCATCAGCAATTAGAAGAGACGCTTGCAGATGTTTTACATTATGGTGATTATCGTATAAACACTGTCATTAAGACATATGAAAAAAAGAAAGAATAAGATATTTATTCTTTCTTTTTTTCATATGGAACTGTAATTCTTTATTTGTTTTTGTTTATAAAACATTTTGCTGACATGACTTTTGCGTAAATATTACCAAACTCTAATGCGCTCATGAACGATTGATGAGCGTGTACTGCTGGGATTAGATTTCCTTGGAATTCTAAATCTTTTGTTGTACAAGCATCTTCAATTACAATACATTGAAATCCTAAATCACTGGCAGCCCGTACTGTTGCATCAATACATACATGAGTCATCATACCGCAAATGACTAGTTGGTCTATTTTCTCTTCTTTTAATGTTTGTAATAAATTTGTTCTTAAAAAACTGTTAGGGTGGTGTTTTTGTATGACTCTTTCATTAGCGATCGGTTGTACATCATCATGAATTTGAGCACCTATTGTCTCGGGTAGGAAGAAGGTAGCTCCTTCATTGTTCGCAATGTGTTGTACATGAATAACTGTTTTATGTTTTTCACGAAACACTCTCAATACTTCTTTCGCTTTTTGGACGGCTTTTTCAGGGTGATGTAATTCCATATTGCCGCCTTTAAAGTAATCATTTTGTATGTCGACTAATAGTAATGCTTCGTTCATCGTTATTCCCCCATACTTAGTGATTTAGCACGTTATTTGTACTGTACCGTTATTATATAAATTGTAGCTATGCTGAAGTAATAACATTATGAAACGATTTTGAGGTATATAGTTTCAGTGTGAAAAAAGTGAAAGTTGGTATAAGTACAAATGGATTTTGTGGAATTCACGGCAAAGTTATAGGTAGAGTGGCATTATAAGGTAAAAACCATAACTTTGCTGGAGGAGCGGGTTATGGTTTTTTATGAGGAAATGCGATTTTAAGTTTTTGCTGAAGGTGTTTTTCTAGGATATGCTGTGAGTGATTGGAGTGAGGTAGTGTCGGATATTGTCGACCAATCGATATATTGGAAAAATCGTTGATATATTGTGAGTTGTGATAGATATATTGGAAAAATCGTTGATATATTGTGAGTTGTGATAGATATATTGGAAAAATCGTTGATATATTGTGAGTTATGATAGATATATTGAAAAAATCGTTGATATATTTGTAAAGGGGTGTTTGAGGTGATTGTGAAAGAAAGAAAAATGCCGATTTATATAAGGCAGTTAGAAGCACTTCTTAGAAGGTTACCTGTACATCATCCGAAACGAAATTTAATTGGAGAAAACTTGGTAAAACACATGGCGGGGTATAAAGGGGAGCAATCGATTGATTATCCACTTAGTTTTATTTCTGAGAAAGAGTATAGTATTTTACATGATGTTCGCTTATCTAATTATGATAAATACTTTCAAATTGATACTATTATCCTTTCCACAAAGTTTCTTCTTTTTCTTGAGATAAAAAATATAGCAGGTACATTAATATTTGATACAAAGTTTAATCAACTTATCCGAATAACAGAAGGAAATTCAGAGGGATTTCCAGATCCGGTTTTACAAATAAAAAGGCAAGAAATACAACTAAAAAAATGGTTAAGCTTACATGGATTTTCCTCTAGTCTTCCAATTGAGTCCCTTGTTGTTATTAGCTCGCCTCGTACCATTATAAAATCTTCAGATGACAATCTTCTTCATACAATTATTCATAGTGCAAATTTACCTCATAAAATAAAGTGGTTTGAAAGTAAATATAAAAGAAAAGTTATAGATAATGTAGATAGGCTCATTCATCAAATAATAACGGAGCATTCTCCACTTCAACAAAATATACTTGAGCAATATAAAATAGAAAAAGAGGAGTTGTTAAATGGAGTACAATGTGAGAAATGCTTAGTTATTCCAATGGTTAAAGTGAAGAAGGGCTGGCGTTGTACAAGTTGTAAAGATTTTTCAAAAGTGGCACATGAGGATGCTATACGAGATTATGCATTGCTCATTAGTACGACATGTACGAACGGTAATTTGAAAGAGTTTCTCCATGTTTCGTCGGGTATGGTTGTAAACAGAATTCTCCACACACTAAATCTTCCCTACACTGGCAACAACAAAGGACGAATATATGATTTAACTTCTTTCCAATGATAATTTTGCTATAATAAATACGTACGTATACGAAGGGGAGTTTAAAGAGAAAATGAAGTCATTTAATATCGATCATCTTATAGCTAGTGTTTTGCAATGGATATTAAATATAGCGCTAATTATATTATCCATTGTCTTATCTATCTTTTTAATTAATGAGACAATCACATTTATTCAATACATCTTTTCAACAAAGAAATATACATCGTATAAATTGGTTGAAAGTATCATCGTATATTTCCTATACTTCGAGTTTATTGCATTAATTATTAAGTATTTTAAATCGAACTATCATTTCCCGTTACGTTATTTTATTTATATCGGAATTACGGCATTAATTCGGTTAATTATTGTATCTCATGAGGAACCGATGGAGACGTTATTATATGCGGGATCCATTCTTGTTTTAGTCATTGCTTTATACATATCGAATATGAGAGATTTGAGAAAAGAGTAGTAGTGCAGACATAAGTTTGCACTACTTTTTTCACCTTGACCTTCAAGTTACTTGAAAGTTTACAATGAAATTAGGGCGTTTGAAATTGAAAAAAATTGAGAAATTAAGTGAAGAGGTTTCTTTTACTTGGAGGTTATAGAAATGAGTCAGGAATTGAAGTTACGTCCATTAGAACGAGAAGATTTAAAGTTTGTACACGAACTGAATAATAACGCGCATATTATGTCGTATTGGTTTGAAGAACCTTATGAGGCCTTTGTAGAATTGCAGGACTTGTATGATAAACATATACACGATCAAAGTGAACGCCGATTTATCGTTGAGAAAGATAATGAAATGGTTGGATTGGTTGAGTTAGTGGAGATTGATTATATTCACCGAAGAACAGAATTCCAAATTATTATTGATCCAAATTATCAGGGGCATGGTTACGCAGCAGAAGCGACGCGTTTAGCGATGGGTTATGCCTTTGCTGTCTTAAATATGCATAAGATATATTTAGTTGTCGATAAAGAAAACGAAAAGGCTGTGCATGTTTATAAAAAGGTTGGATTTATGGTAGAAGGTGAGCTTCTCGACGAGTTTTTCGTTGATGGTAACTATCATAATGCGATAAGAATGTGTATGTTTCAGAAGCAATATTTTGAAAGTAAGTAGTTGAATGATTTGGAAGTAATGTTGACGCTTCGCAAAACCGTATGCTAAAATCCCTTTTAAGTATTAAGGAAGGTGCAGAACATGCTTTATATAAAATTTGTAAAACTCATTAGAAAACTTTGCTCCGCACAAATGTATACGGTGAAGCGTTGTACGGAGCTTAATCAAGGGGCATAAATCCCCTATATTCATCGGCTGAATAACTTTTCTAAAAAAGTATAGTTTATCTATGCTTATTTGGTTACGGTTTGTAAGTCGATGTATAAAATAGATTAAGGGTCATAGACAATGCTTTGTCTATGGCCCTTTGTGTATATTATTCCAATGAGCTTTTACTATAAATTGGAGTAGTATAGGAAAAACCACGAAGCAGAGGGCTAGTGTCGAATGACGCTATCTCTCTGCTTTTTTTAATTTCAGGAAAAGAGGAATACGAATGAGTTTACTTAAAGTTGAAAGTTTATCACATAGTTTTATAGATAAAGCCTTATATGAAAATGCTTCTTTTAGTTTGCATAAAGGAGAACATATGGGGATTGTTGGACAGAATGGTGCAGGAAAAAGCACGTTAATGAAAATATTGATTGGAGAAATCATTCCTGATAAAGGAGATATAAAGTGGCAACCTAATATTCAAATTGGACATCTGGATCAATACGCAGAAATTGATGGGGGCTATACCATTTCAAAATATGTAAAGAGAGCTTTTTATGATTTGTATGAAATGGAAGATAGAATGAACAAGTTATATGAAGAAAGTGCTAGGACTGGAGATGAGAATCAACTATTAAAAGCGGCAGAGATTCAAGAACAGCTTGAGGCTCGTGATTTTTATTCGGTAGACAGTATAACGAATAAGGTGGCAGCTGGTTTAGGTATTGATGCTATCGGGATGGATCGTGTTATTGGTGAATTAAGTGGAGGACAACGTGCAAAGGTAATTTTAGCGAAGCTTTTATTAGAAGAGCCGACTATTTTATTACTAGATGAACCGACGAATTTTCTTGATAAGGAGCATGTGGAGTGGCTTGCTAATTATTTAATGAATTTTGAAGGGGCGTTTATTGTAGTGTCACATGATTTTGATTTTCTGGAAAAGGTGACTTCTTGCATATGTGATGTAGAGTTTGGAACAGTTAAGAAGTATTACGGAAAATACTCAGATTTTGTAAGACAAAAGGAGCATTTGCGAAAAGATTATATTCGCCAATACCATGCACAACAGAAGAAAATTGAAAAAACGGAAGAGTATATTCGTAGAAATATTGCTGGAGTGAATTCAAAAATAGCACAAGGACGTAGAAAGCAGTTGCAACGTATGGAAAGAATTGCGCCACCAAGTTTTACCCATAAACCGTCTATTCATTTTCGGGAACTTCCTATTTCAGTTCAAACAGTTCTTGAGGTAAATAATCTCGAAGTTGGTTATGACTTTGCTCTCTTACCAAAATTGAATTTTTCAGTAATGAGTGGGCAAAAACTTGTTATTACAGGATTCAATGGAGTAGGGAAATCTACTTTATTAAAAACAATTGTTGGCACTATTGCTAGTATTGCTGGAGAATTTCACTTCTCAGAGCAAATAAAGATTGGATATTATGAGCAAGATTTAAATTGGAGCAATGATTCTTTAACTCCGCTTCAAATTATTTCGGAACAGTTTCCTACATTGAATATGAAGGAAATACGTCATCATTTAGCTGCGTGTGGTGTGAAAGATACTCATGTCTCGCAAGAAATTCGTACGTTAAGTGGTGGTGAACAATCGAAGGTGAAACTGTGTGGATTATTACTATCACCTTGTAACTTCTTAATTTTAGATGAGCCGACAAATCATTTAGATGCAGAAGCGAAGGAAGCTTTGCAAAAGGCGCTAATACAGTTTAAGGGCAGCATTATACTCGTATCTCATGAAGCGAGTTTTTATCTTGATTGGGCGGATAGTATTTTCAATATAGAGACGGGATTAGTTAAGGGGGTGTGAAATATATGAATGAAAATAATTGGAGAATGAACATTATATTATTTTTAACCGCTCAAACTATTTCGTTGTTCGGTTCATCTCTCGTGCAATACGCGATTATATGGTATATCACCCTTACAACATCATCAGGGGCGATGTTGACCATTTCAACTGTTTGCGGTTTTCTACCACAAATTGCGATATCTTTATTTGCTGGTGTGTGGATTGATCGTTATGACCGTAAAAAGATGATTATGTTATCGGATGGAATTATAGCGATTGCTACGTTAATTTTGGCAATTTTATTTTTAACAGGATATAAAAGTATTTGGATGCTGTTTATAGTATTACTCATTCGCTCAGCTGGTACAGGTGTACAAACGCCGGCTGTGAATGCGTTAATTCCACAAATTGTTCCGAAAGATTATCTTATGAAAGTAAATGGGATAAATAGTAGTATTACATCTTTAATTATGTTTCTATCACCGGCGGTAAGTGCCGTAATTCTTTCTGTTACTAGCATTGAAACGACATTTTTTATTGATGTTATTACAGCTATAATCGGAATTAGTATTATGTTTATCATTCAAGTGGAAGGACATGCGAATGTAGGGGTTAAGCAAAAATCTAATCTACAAGGTATAAAAGAAGGGTTTGCTTATTTAAAAGAAAATGTATGTATGAAAAGGCTACTCGTTTTATTAATCATTATTATGATTTTAATAAGTCCAGCCGCCTTTTTAACACCTTTAATGGTGACTCGTTCCTTCGGGGCGGAAATGTGGAGACTTACTGCTAGTGAGATGACCTTTAGTGCTGGTGCAGCAGCTGGTGGCGTACTGATTGCAGCATGGGGTGGTTTCCGTAATCGTATGCATACAACAGCGTTGGCCTGTGCGTTATATGGTCTGCTTATGGTAGGACTAGGAATTGCACCGGTATTTATTATGTATTTAGTCTTTAATTTTTTAATTGGTATAACAATGCCATGTTTTAATACGCCAGTTACTGTGTTATTGCAGGAGAAAGTAGATCCAGTTATGCATGGCAGAATGTTTAGCCTCGTACAGATTGCGAATTCATGTGCTTTACCTTTAGGGATGATTATATTTGGTCCTTTGGCTGATGTGTTTAGTGTAGAGGTTTTGTTAATTTATGCTGGGATATTCGTACTATTTTGCGCAATGTATATTGTATTAAGCAGGAAGTTTGAAGTGTAAATATTTATTGTCTATAAAAGGTTTGTGAGGCAATTTAAGATGCTTCATAAACCTTTTATTTTCATTTTAGTCAATAATAATTTATTGTAAAACGATAAAATGTTATTGACTAATGATTTTGTTTTGGATAATATGATGTTAATTAAGAAGAATTATATGAATAGAGGAGAATGTAAAATGAAAAATAAATACGTAGTAGCTATTTCTTTCATGATCTTAGCGATTATTTCTTTAACTATACATGCTTCAAACAGTAAAGTAGGAGCGGATGGATTTCTTGAAGAACCTTTCTTTTTCCTAGTACCGGTAAGTTATGTATTGTTCTTTAGTGGTATTGGTGTATTACTATTTGGATATATTACTTCAAAGCTGAGAAAAAGTAATAGATAAAGTGAAGTTTAATTAGTGATGGATTCCCCAATCGGGACAAAATACTCACTATGAAATAGAAACATACCATATGGAAGAAAAATAATAAGTGAGCTGAATAATGATGAATCATTATTTTTATAATGGTAGACAAGTAGGAGCGGCTATAACGCTAGCCGGGGCACAGGGGACAATTCATGCTGTGAATCAAGTGATTCAAATGCAGCAACAAGCATATTTTGCACAAATGATGCAAGGACAGTATATGCAATACTCACAATTTCCAATGCAAAGTGTGCATTATGATGTGTATCCAGCGGGTTTACTTTCCATTCCATATGGCGGGACTTACTTCTTATGAAAGAAAGCGACTCAATAGAGTCGCTTTTTTATATTCCACCGAGCTTCATTCCAAGGAATGCGAAGAGGATACCGATTATGTAAGTAGTACTTACATATAAAAGGGATGTGTAAATTTTTTTGCGATTGAGAAGCTGAATGGATTCTAATTTAAACGTCGAAAACGTTGTGAATGCGCCCATAAATCCAGTTCCTAATAATAATTGCCAGCCTGTAGCGACTCCGTTGCCAATTATATATCCGAGTAAAAATGCTCCTGTTATATTAATAAGGAATGTAGCAATTGGAAAGGATGTTTTATTTCTTTTTTTAAACCAATTGCTAATTGCAAATCGTGTAATCGCACCGAAAAACCCTCCAGTTGCCACTAATAAAGCTTCCATCATAAGTGATCACCTTCCGTAACTGATTTCTTAATTAAGAAATCACCTAGTGTATAGCCAAGTCCAGACATAATGAGACCGCCAAGTATGCTACATGATACATATAGGAAAGCCAGGCTCCATTCAGCATGATTAATTAATTGCATGGTTTCTACACTAAATGTTGAAAACGTCGTAAAAGAACCGATGAATCCAGTTCCGATGCCTGTGATAACCTCCGAAGGTAAGATGTTTAGCCGTGCAACATATGTAGTCAGCCATGCTAATAAGAAGCAGCCGATTAAGTTAATGAGTAATGTAGCTAATGGAAATGAATGATGCCAAAATTCATGGATAGTAAGACCTAAATAATAACGAGAAAGGGCTCCTAATATACCGGCTATACCGACGATAATATAAATCAAATTCCTCACCTCTTTAAATAGCTTGCTCAAAAAAATAGACTCCTACCAGTAGTTATACTGGTAGGAGTCATTAGCTAAGCAGCGGTTATGGCGAACTCCATCGCCTATAATTATTACATATAGTGTACTAAAAATTGCGTTTGATTTCCAGTGAAGAAGTTGGTGTATTTTGTAGTTCTCTAATCGTTTAAGATAGAGAATTATTACTTATAAACTAAATATAGTGATATAAGGTTTTCAGTGTGATAAAATGTTTCGTATATCTGTCATTTTTTATTTGACTGAAAATAAAGAAAAGTAAAATCGTATGTTTTAGAAAAGGAGTCGTTTGTTTGAAAAAGTTATTAAAAATAATACTTATATGTATTTTAGTAGGTGTGGGAGTTGTAGGTGGGTTTTTAGCGTATATGACACTTACAAAAGAACAGCCAGCTGATGTTATAAGCTTGAAGGTGGAAAACAATAAGAAGCGCGTAATTGCGCAGGGAAATGAATTTAAAGTTACAACGTTTAATATTGGATATGCTGGACTAGATAAGGATCAAGACTTCTTTATGGATGGAGGAAAAGGGTCTGGTTCAAGTAGTAAAGAACAAACGGAAACGAATTTAAAGAATATGCTTTCGTTTTTACAAAATGAGAATAGTGATTTTGCGCTATTACAAGAAGTAGATATAAAATCAATGAGATCATTTGATATAAATGGGCATGAATTTTTGAAAAAAGGACTGCCTGATTATGCTTCTTCGTTCGGAAAGAACTATGATACAAAATGGGTTCCGGTGCCAATCACAAGTCCAATGGGATATGCTGATGCTGGACTAAGTACGTTTTCTAAATATACAGTTCAAACAGCGAAGAGGTTCCAATTACCAGGAATGGAGCCGTGGCCAAAGCGTTTATTTGATTTAGACCGAGCGATTGTTGAACATAAAATTCCTGTTAATAATGGAAAATTTGTTAGACTCGTAAATTTACATTTGTCTGCTTATGATGAAGGCGGAAAAATTAGAAAGCAACAAGTGGAGTATTTAAAAGAATATATGAACAAACATTATAAAAATGGTGATTACGTAATAATGGGCGGGGACTGGAATCAATTAATTTCTAACGTTCAGTTAAGTGATCCGAAGTTCGTGAAGGAGCGTCCTGAGTGGTTAGTAGAGTTACCGAAGGACTTTACCGATGGTGGCTTTAAGTGGGCTGTAGATCCGTCTGTTATGACTGTGAGAGATGATGTAAAGAAATACGTGGAAGGTGAAAACTTTGTCACGATTATTGATGGCTTTATCGTTTCACCGAATGTTGAAATTGTAAATGTACAAGGGAAAGATTTGAAGTTTGAAAATAGCGATCATAACCCAGTGAGTGCGGTATTCAAGCTGAAGTAATCGATACGTATGAGAAGGTGGGGCTTCATATATGGAGTGGTTAAAGAGAACTTGTTTTTCTAACCTTGAGAAAGAATCACAGAAAAATCATTTATTGCTGTTTATCACGATTTGCAGTTTCTTCCTCGGGGTACTCGCGATTGGGTATTACGGATATATTTTTACAGAGAGAGCAGTAGCATTTTGGATGTGTGGTATTTCTATCGTAGTATTTGGAACGCTACTTACTTTTATAGAAAGTATGGAAGCAATGTATAAATACATCATGACATGTATGCTACTTATTATGTCTTTCATTATGGTACAAGCATTTAATGAAAGCCCAGCTGTATTTCAAATGGTCTATTTTACATTAGCAGTTTCACTTATTTATTTGAGTGAACGTCTTATTTTAATTCTTGGCGGGGTAGCAGTTGTTGTTACATTTATACTTTGTAGTTATTGGCCAAATCAATTTTTTGCTTATACAGCATCATCTGAAGCTGCAAATTTTGCAAGCTTGTTAGCGATTGTAACGATCGCAATGTGGGGTGTCACAAAGATTGGTTCTAATCTTTTGGCTCGTTTAAGTGATGAGAAGCAAGCAGTGATGAAGAAAGCTCAGGAGTTAGAAGAAACGCAAAGGCTTATTGAGGAAACTGTTGTGAAGTTAGATAGTAATTTCAATCATTTAAGACAGAATATGAACACTTCGATGGAGTCGATGAGTGAAATTAATTTTGCTTTTGAAGAAGTGGCAGTTGGTACTCAATCACAATCAGAGATGATGTCACGTTCAGTAGAAGTATTGAATGATATGGAGGGAAATATTGACCAAATCATCTCTCAAGTAAGAAATGCTTCGATGCGTGTTGATAAAAGTTTGGAAATCTCAAAGGGCAGTGTAAACACTTTAAGAAATTTTGAAGCTAACATGAGAAGTTTAAATGATGTTGTTTCACAATCAGGAACGATATTTAGAGAATTGATGACACAATCGAAACAAATTAATGAAATTGTAGATGTAATAACGAATATTTCAAGTCAAACGAGTTTGCTAGCTTTAAATGCAAATATTGAAGCTGCAAGGGCAGGAGAACATGGAAAAGGTTTTGCTATTGTAGCGAATGAAGTGTTAAAGCTTGCTGAAGAATCGAATCGTTCTGCGGGGAGAATTCAAGGGATTTTGAAGGAGTTTAGTAATCAAGCAAGTAAAGTAGAAGTGCAGGTAGAGAAGTCAGAAAGAGTACAAGAAGAGTGTAACGAAATGTTAGCAAGTGTTTTAACGAATGTAACGGATTTAGGGAAGTTTATTGATACGATTAATGATGTAATGAGAGAGATTGTTGGTCATCAAGAAAATTTCCAAGTTAAAACGACGAATATCGTTAAAGATGTGACACATGCTTCTAACGTAATTCAGCAAACTTCTGCAGCTACGGAAGAAGTGTTAGCAAGTATTGAAGAAGAAAAGAATCGAAATGATACGTCGGTGAAGACGCTACATACTGTTAGTGAGCAAGTGAAGTTGCTAGAAGATATTTTAGAAAAATAATATCGCTGAAAAAGAGCACAAATGATGTGCTCTTTTTCAGTTGAACGAATACTTGATAGGAATTTAATTGCTTTTCTATGAGTTTTCTGCCAAGCTTAAGGAGATAAAATTTAACTAATAGCTACTGATTATTAGTTAAACCTCGCGGATAGCGAGATAAAATACTTCAAAGAAAGAATTATATAGGTGACACATATGATCGAAGTCAAGACTTCTGAACTTAGTGATGGAGAATTTAATAGAGGTGTATTTGCAACTCGTGATATTAAAAAGGGTGAGTTGATACATTCAGCACCAGTTATCTCTTATCCGAATGAACAGCATGAACATATTGAGAAAACGTTACTTGCTGACTACGCATTTGAGTATGGGGTAAATCATACGGCATTCCTTTTAGGATACGGCATGTTATTTAATCATTCATATAAGCCGAATGCAACGTATGATATCGTCTTCGAGAACCATACGTTTAACTTCTTTGCTTATAAGGATATAAAAGCTGGAGAAGAGATTTTAATCAATTATAATGGTGAAGTTGATGACGATGAACTATTATGGTTTGATAAGGAAAAAGAAGAGAACGAAAAGTAATGTAAAGAGTATAGAAAGAGCGCATTCTGTGGGATGTGCTCTTTTTTTATATTGAAGAAAATAAAGTAAAGATTACAAAAAAATACCACTTTATTTTCGTGTGGTATAGTAAGATACTGAAGGATAGTGTTTTGTAAAAGTTATATATTTTACAAATTGTTGTCTTTCTGATGACATGTCAAGTTTAGTAGTCCATTTGGGTTGCTTTATTATGCAATATATATTTTAATATGAGTGGCACCTCTTATAATTTAAGAGGTTTATAGGTGTCTCGAATTGATTTTGGGTACACTGTATCCACCACTTTAGTTTTATTTCATGTATGTGGGGATATTATGGGCCCGTATAGCGGGATAAAAAGAATATAGAAATAGAGGAATCGTAAAATGAATATGCAAGAGGTTTATAAATATTTAAGTACGGTATTGCCTGAAGGTCATGTTACACAAGATGAAATGTTAAAGAATCATACGCATATTAAAGTTGGCGGAAAAGCAGATGTGTTCGTTGCGCCTACGAATTATGATGAAATTCAAGAAGTTATTAAGTATGCTAACCAATATAATATTCCAGTTACGTTTTTAGGAAATGGATCAAATGTCATTATTAAAGATGGTGGGATTCGCGGAATTACGGTCAGTTTAATTCATATTACAGGTGTTACTGTAACAGGAACAACGATTGTAGCACAGTGCGGTGCAGCAATTATTGATGTATCACGTATTGCATTAGACCACAATTTAACAGGTCTTGAGTTTGCTTGTGGCATTCCAGGTTCAGTTGGCGGAGCATTATATATGAATGCTGGTGCCTACGGTGGTGAAGTATCGTTTGTATTAACAGAAGCTGTCGTAATGACAGGTGATGGAGAGTTACGCACTTTAACGAAAGAAGCATTTGAATTTGGATATCGTAAGAGTGTATTTGCGAACAATCATTACATTATTCTTGAAGCGAGATTTGAACTTGAAGAAGGTGTACATGAAGAGATTAAAGAAAAAATGGATGATTTAACGTATAAGCGTGAATCGAAACAACCTTTAGAATATCCTTCATGCGGTAGTGTATTTAAGCGTCCACCAAATAACTTTGCTGGTAAGTTGATTCAAGAATCAGGACTACAAGGAAAGCGAATTGGCGGAGTAGAAGTTTCATTAAAACATGCTGGATTTATGGTGAATGTTGATAATGGAACAGCACAAGATTACATCGATTTAATTCACTTCGTACAAAAGACAGTCGAAGAAAAATTCGGTGTGAAGTTAGAGAGAGAAGTAAGGATTATTGGAGAAGATCTACAATAATTTTTGAATTAAAAGCGTATAAAAGTATGAATTATTTTAAAATAACATTTGGGTATTGTTGACAATTTGTTTTCAATTCAATATAATGGCTAATAATTTAACAAATAACATACGTTGAAAGAGCCCAGTAGCAGTTTGTCACTGTTATCAAAGAGAGCTAGGGGTTGCTGGAACCTAGCACAAACAAACTTGTGAATTACACTCTGGAGTATCTTAGGTAACGCTAAGCGGAGTAGCAATCGATATTATTGCTAAGAGTGGTATGAATAGCTATGCTATTTATGCAAACTGGGTGGTAACACGGTGAATAATCGTCCCTATGTCATAGACATAGGGGCTTTTTTGTTTTAAAAAAATAAAGGGGATGACAAAAGATGAATATTATTGATGAATTAGAATGGCGCGGTGCTGTGAATCAACAGACGGATGAAGAAGGTTTACGTAAGTTAGTAGAAGAGAAAAAGATTTCACTATACTGCGGAGTTGATCCGACTGGTGATAGTATGCATATCGGACATTTGATTCCGTTTATGATGATGAAGAGATTCCAATTAGCTGGTCATCATCCGGTTATTTTAATTGGCGGGGCAACAGGAACAATTGGTGATCCAAGTGGACGTCAATCAGAGCGTCAACTGCAAACTTTAGAAGTAGTGCAGCATAATGTAGATGCGTTAACAGCGCAAATGAAAAAGCTATTTGATTTCGGCGGAAATAGCGAAGTGAAGATGGTAAATAACTACGACTGGACACATGAAATAAACATTATCGAGTTTTTACGTGATTACGGGAAAAACTTTAGCATCAATAGCATGTTAGCGAAGGATATTGTAGCAAGTCGTTTAGATACAGGCATTTCTTTTACAGAATTCACGTACCAAATCTTGCAAGCGATGGATTTCCATCATTTATACACGAAAGAAGATGTTCAACTGCAAATTGGTGGTAGTGATCAATGGGGAAATATTACGAGCGGGTTAGATTTAATTCGTAAGTTAGAAGGGCATGAGGCGAAAGTATTTGGACTAACAATTCCGTTATTATTAAAATCAGACGGTACGAAATTTGGAAAATCAGCAGGTGGTGCGGTTTGGCTTGATGCTGAAAAAACAACGCCATTTGAATTTTACCAGTTCTGGGTGAATACAGATGATCGTGATGTAATTAAATACTTGAAATACTTTACATTCTTAGCGAAAGAGCGAATTGATGAATTGGCAACGAAGGTAGAAGCCGAGCCTCATAAACGTGAAGCGCAAAAAGTGTTAGGCGAAGAAATGACGAAATTCGTTCATGGAGAAGAGGCATTATTGCAAGCTGTGAAAATTACCTCGGCATTATTTAGCGGAGATATTAAATCGTTAACAGCTGATGAAATTGAACAAGGCTTTAAAGAGATGCCGACATTCCAGTCTTCCAAAGAGACGAAAAATATTGTAGAGTGGCTAGTTGATTTAGGGATTGAACCATCTAGACGTCAAGCTCGTGAAGACATTAATAACGGTGCGATTTCTATGAATGGTGAGAAAGTAACGGATGTAGGTACGGATGTTACTGTAGAAAATTCATTTGATGGAAAATTTATTATTATTCGTAAAGGGAAGAAGAACTACAGCCTTGTGAAATTAGGAGAATAGTTTGTGTGAAGGGGATGGGAGTAGGAAGGATACTTCCATCCTTTCATATACACAATTTAGACATAAAATAATCAGTAAATTTAGATAATTAAAAGGGTTATACGATTCTTCTGCCGAATAAATAAGTTAGAGAAAATTACGGATAAAGTGAAACTTTAATCAGTGGGGGGGGTTGTTCCTCCCCACTGATTATTAGTTGAACCAATCGGGCTTTTACGGGCAGTTAATCTTCCGACTTCATCCCTGCATTCACTGGATTTTAAGGTGGAGGTTTTACTGCCCGTTAATGCGGGATAAAAATAGCCCGAACCATGCAGGGCATGATTCGGGCTTATATTCAGATTAGTAAGCTAAGCTGAATAGACCTTTAATGTGTGATAAGTAACGAACGTTACTTGCTTCTTTCATTAATGATGCTGGTAAGCCTTTAAGTGGAGTATTGCTTGCTCCAATTGTAGCAACAGCATCTTTACGTCCTAGACTAGCAAGCGTTCCAGAGTTTACAGGTGCGAACTCTTCGAATGCTTTGCCTTCTAGTGCTGCGTATAAGTTGTATCCAATTAACTCACCCATTTGCCAAGCGATTTGTGCAGTTGGTGGGTATGGACGTCCGTCTGGAGCGAAGACAACAGCGCTGTCTCCAGCAACGAATACGTCTTTATGAGAAGTAGATTGTAGGTATGCATCAACTGTTGCACGACCACGGTTTACTTCAAGACCTGATTCACCGATTAATGGGTTACCTTGTACGCCGCCTGTCCAAACGAATGTGTTAGCAACAAGTTTTTGACCGTCTTTTAAGTCGATTTCATTGCCAGCAACGTTTGTTACAGGAAGACCAGTTAAGAATGTAACACCGCGTGCTTCTAGGCTAGTAGTTGCACGTTCGATTAAGTGGTCTGGTAATACTGGAAGGATTTTTGGACCTGCTTCAACAAGAAGAAGTTTAACTTCTTTTGGATTTACGCCGTGGCTTTTTGCAAGTTTAGGCATAATGTCAGCAAGCTCACCAACTAGCTCAACGCCAGTTAATCCGCCACCACCGATTACGATTGTAGCATCAGCTTCGTTTTTCGTTTTCGCGTATTCACGAATACGGTCTTCAACGTGTTTGTAGATTTTGTTTGCATCAGCAGCAGATTTTAATACCATGCTGTTTTCTTCTAGTCCTGGAATACCGAAGTAAGCAGTTTTACTTCCTAAAGCAACTACAAGTGCATCGTAAGATAATGTAGTGCCACCAGCCAGTTTGATTTCTTTGCTATCAACTGAGAATGACTCAACTGTTGCGATTTTAAGATCGATATCTTTACCTTTGAAAAGCTTTGTAAGTGGCATTGCAATTGCTTGCTCAGCAACGTTACCAGCTGCAAGGCGATGTAGTTCAGTGATGATTTGGTGTGTTGGGTATTGGTTAATCACTGTAACTTGTGCTTCTGATTTGCTGTAAAATTTACGTACGTTTAAAGCGGCAAGAAGACCGCCATAACCAGCGCCTAAGATGACAATTTGTTTTGACATAGTATGATATCCCCCGTCTTTACTAATTGTTGTTATAAGTTAACTTATTTATTGTTACGTTCTGCACTAATTTGAAGATATGCGTTCACAAAGCGGAACATTTTTTGTGCTTGTGGGTCTTTTAGTAATTTTAATAGACCGAATAGGCCGATAACTTCGTTGCTTTCGTCAGCACGATCTTTCGCTTCGATTGCAGTTGCAGCCATGCTTTTCACTGTATCTTTTACAGGCTCTACAAGCTCTGTGATTGCACCAACAGTGTCGCTTTTTAATACTTCATCAGTAGCAACAGTTTGAGCGAAGTCATAAGACTTAGTTAAAATGTTAACAAGCTCAGTTAATTTTGGAAGCTGTTCTACTAGTGTTGTTAATGATTCTTGTACCTCAGGTTTTAACAACTGATCAAGTACATCAAGTTGTCCTTGGCTAGCAGAAATTTGTACAGTTTCTTGTTCTGGCTTTGTTTGAGTCATAGTTTCTGGCATCTCCAATTCTCCTTTACGATAGCAATACTCTTATTTTTTATAAGTAAGATAGTAACCGTTTACGAAACTTTATACAAAGTTTCACAAAACACAATAAAATGCCTTTAAATTTATGACAGCAACTAAGCTGCAAACATAAATCTAAAACCATAACGTCTTACTTATTATTTATGAACTGTCCGATATATGGCTTGTCCGCATAATGGAAAAGCTCCGTTACCGGAAAGTGTATATAATATATATCCTATATTATATACTATATACACCTATGTTAACATAAAAATGATTCCTAATTATTTGATATTGAGTGTATAACGTAGTGCTGACAAGGTATGAAAGCGTATAAAATATTTTGTTTCAGTTAGAAATGTACATATATATATAGAAAAAAAGGAAAAAACGAACAAATTCATGTTCGTTTTTTCCTTTTTCCTATTATTCACCTTCCGCAATTAGCAGCGATGTGTTACCTTCTTTTTCAAGATGGCATTCGCCCCAAGAACAAAGAGAATCAAGAATCGATTCTAAAGACCAACCGTAATCAGTAAGAGAATATTCTACTTTTGGTGGGACTTGATTGTATACTTTTCTTTGAATAACGCCGTCGTCTTCTAATTCACGTAATTGCTGCGTTAACATTTTTTGTGTAATACCAGGCATTGAGCGTTTTAGTTCACTCGTTCTCTTTGTACCTTTAGTTAAGTGACAAAGAATAACAACTTTCCATTTGCCGCCGATAACCTCTAAAGTCGCCTCTACAGGAATATTGTATTTCTTCATATGAAACCCTCCTTTTGTGAGCAAAGTAAGTTAAATAATATAAATGTTACTTTTTAGTACCTATAGCACTTTAAAGTACGTACTTTTTATTATGTTAAATATGTTTCATAATAGCACATGTAAGAGGCAAATGAGTAGTACGGTACTGAAAAGTGACTATGTTACTTTTTGGTGCCTATCGTACTTTAAAGTGCGTTCTTCAAAAAAAGAATGAAACCATTCATAATAGCATTTGTAAGTATGAAATATATGTTTTAGAAGATAGAAGGGCCTTTTTATCATACTATTATGATTGGATTTCTTGTAATAAGGAGGAATTCAATTGAGTTCATATACAGTACCATCTTCGGAAGTTCAGACGAATCGAAGAAGTATGTTTGCTTTATTAGCACTAGCAATTAGTGCGTTTGGGATTGGTACGACCGAGTTTATTAGTGTCGGTTTACTACCATCTATTTCAAAAGATTTAAATGTTTCGGTTACAACAGCTGGTTTAACGGTTTCCTTATATGCGTTAGGAGCGGCAGTAGGAGCTCCTGTTTTAACAGCGTTAACGGCTAGTATGTCGCGAAAGACATTATTAATGTGGATTATGGTTATTTTCATTATTGGTAATGGCATTGCGGCGGTAGCAACAAGCTTCACTGTATTAATTATCGCAAGGATTGTAGCTGCATTTGCACACGGTGTGTTTATGTCGATAGGATCTACAATTGCGGCTGCAATCGTACCAGAGAATAAACGTGCTAGCGCAATTGCGATTATGTTTACTGGATTAACAGTTGCGACTATTACTGGTGTGCCAATTGGAACATTTATCGGTCAAGAGTTTGGCTGGAGAGCGTCATTTATGGCGATCGTTGTAATTGGAATTATTGCTTTCATCGCAAATAGTATACTCGTCCCATCTAATTTAAAAAATGGTGTACCTGTATCGTTTCGTGATCAATTTAAACTAATTAAAAATGGAAGACTGTTACTTGTTTTCATTATTACTGCACTAGGATACGGCGGTACATTCGTAACATTTACGTATTTATCACCGTTATTACAAGAAGTAACAGGATTTGAAGCAAGTACCGTTACCATCATTTTATTAGTGTATGGAATCGCCATTGCGATAGGGAATATGGTCGGCGGAAAATTATCGAATCATAATCCAATTCGAGCGCTATTCTACATGTTCCTTATTCAAGCGATTATATTATTTGTTTTAACATTTACAGCGCCGTTTAAAGTAGCTGGATTAATCACAATTATTTTCATGGGACTATTCGCGTTTATGAATGTTCCGGGGCTACAAGTATATGTAGTTATATTGGCAGAGCGCTTTGTTCCAAGTGCGGTTGATGTTGCTTCAGCAATTAATATTGCCGCATTTAACGGAGGAATCGCTTTAGGTTCTTATATAGGTGGCCTTGTAACGAATTCGTTAGGGTTAATCCATACTGCTTGGGTAGGCGGCCTTATGGTAGTAGGTGCTGTTATTTTAACAGCATGGAGTATGACATTAGAAAAAAGAGATCAAGTAAAATAAAAGGAGAGAAAATAAAATGAAAAACTTACAAAGTAAAACAGTATTAAATAATGGTGTAGAAATGCCTTGGTTCGGTTTAGGTGTATTTAAAGTAGAAGAAGGACCAGAACTTGTAGAAGCAATTAAATCAGCGATTAAAGCAGGATACCGTAGCATCGATACAGCTGCAATTTACGGAAATGAAAAAGCTGTAGGTGAAGGAATCCGTGCAGGTATTGAAGCGACTGGTATTTCAAGAGAAGAATTATTTATCACTTCAAAAGTATGGAACGCAGATCAAGGATATGACGAAACAATTGCTGCATATGAAGAGAGCTTAAAAAAATTAGAACTAGATTATTTAGATTTATACCTTGTTCACTGGCCTGTAGAAGGAAAATATAAAGATACATGGAAAGCGCTAGAAACACTTTATAAAGAAGAGCGTGTACGTGCAATTGGCGTAAGTAACTTCCAAATCCATCACTTACAAGATGTAATGAAAGATGCAGAAATTAAGCCAATGATTAACCAAGTAGAATATCACCCTCGTTTAACGCAAAAAGAATTACAAGCTTTCTGTAAAGAACAAGGTATTCAAATGGAAGCGTGGTCACCACTTATGCAAGGTCAATTATTAGATAACGAAACATTACAAGAAATTGCTGATAAACACGGCAAAACAACAGCGCAAGTTATTTTACGTTGGGACTTACAAAATGGAGTAATTACAATTCCAAAATCAACGAAAGAACACCGTATTATTGCAAATGCTGATGTATTTAACTTCGAATTAACAAAAGAAGATATGGAAAAAATCGATGCATTAAACCAAAATCACCGCGTTGGTCCAGATCCTGATAACTTCGATTTCTAAGATTAAAGTAGAGAAAAAGAGTGCAAATTATTTGCACTCTTTTTGTTGTGTTTATGTATAAAAAAAATTTCTAACTAAATACTACTTATTAGTAAATTTGTTATTTCATAAGGGGTTGTAAAACATGAATATAAAGCAATCGTTCAAACTTTTAGCTGTTTTTTTAAGTGTTTTATTTGTGTTGTTCCCGCTTCAAAAGGCATTCGCAGAAGTTATGGATCATACAAAGTATGAAATGGATTGGAGTTATAGTAAGTCAAAGAAGAAACCAATCCGAACAGAGCTTATTAAAACGGCAGATGGAAAAATTGCATTTTGCTTAAATGTAGATTTGAAATCTCCAAGTGGTCAAGATTTACCGGAAATGGGAAAAGTGGATATTAACGTGTATCGTGTACTATTAAATGGATATCCACAAAAGAGTCCGCAAGAATTAGGTGTTTCCGATTGGAGAGAAGCACATTACGCAACACAGCTTGCAGTATGGAATGCATTAAAGCAAATCGATATTAACGATTTAGATTTCCGTAATAAAAACGTAGAGAAAGTAACGAAAGACATAGTTGCAAAGGCAAATGCGAGTGAAGAGTTACAAGAAATTACGATGAGTGTAACTCCTACAGAAGAACAAGAAGCAGTATTAAAAAATGATTTCTTTGAAACAGGTTTATATACAGTAGAAACAAATGCAAAAAGCGGAACGTATAAAGTGCAAGCAACAGGTGCACCAGCTGGTGTGAAATTTGCAAATGAAAAAGGCGAAGCAAAAACAGAATTTAATGTAGGAGAAAAGTTCCGCATTTTAATTCCGAAACAAACACCAGCAGGTGGATTTAGCTTTAAAGTATCAGGGAATTTAACGAAATTACAAGGGATTGCGCATAAAGGAACACCAACAATTCAAAATGCAGTAGTATTACTTGAGCGTAGTGAAGAGAAAACAAGTCCGGAATTAGCGGTGAGTTGGAAAAAGTCTGAAGGACCACAGAAACCGAATAAACCGTATACTCCAAATGAGCCACATAAACCGAATCAAATTAAAAGATAGTATAAAAAGCATTGGCATTTGCCGGTGCTTTTTATATACATGGATTAGAAGGAATGGAAAATACGAAAGCATTGACAGAACAATTTAATGGTATGTTATTTGGGTATGATATACATGACGTATTCTTTAAAATTACCAAACAAGGTTTCGAAAGAATAGAAGGTATACAAGAGGTAAAAGCTTAAAAATAAAAAAGCTCGTAAAACATAATATTTTACGAGCTTTTTCTTATTATTCAGCTTCAGAAACTACTGTGAAGCGTTCGTTCACATGTTTTGGATTTTCGATTTCATCAAGTGCTGCTACTGCGAAGTCTTCGTAACTTACGTAGCTATCGCCTTTTGAGTTAACAAGAAGATTGTCTTTACCAGCTGTGTAAGAGCCAGTGCGTTTTCCTAATGCGAATAGTGCAGAAGGGCTGATGAATGTCCAAGTGATATCATTTGTTTGTTGCAAGATTTCTAAGTTTTTACCTTGGTTTTGAGCTGTTGCAAGGTATTCGCCCGGGAAACCTGGTGTATCAAATACACGTGTTGTTTTCTCTTCGTCTACAAATAAGCTTCCAGCTCCACCAACTACAAGTAATTTTGTATGTGGTGCACCTTTCACAGCTTCAATCAGTACATTTCCTGCATCTACGTGAAGATGCTCTTGTCCTGCTGGAGCACCGAAAGCATTTACAACTACATCGAATGCTTGTAGATCGTTAGATGTAAGAGCGAATACATCTTTCTCTAAAACTTTTACATTTTTTTCTGTAATTTTCGCAGCATTTCTTACAATTGCAGTAACTTCATGTCCACGATCTAATGCTTCTTTTAAAATACGGCTTCCAGCTTTACCAGTTGCTCCGATGATTCCGATTTTCATAATAAATCCCTCCAAAGTGTTTTGTTAAAGTGTATATCTGAAATGAATGAATGTAATGTAATTAGGTTAGTTACAACCTGATGTAACCATTATAGTTACAGTTATATATTTTTGTCAATGGTGTTGTTTATGAAATTATTTTTTGTTTTAGTATGCACAGCTACTGAAAGTGGAGTCATAAAAGAATGATGTATTTATGTAGATCAACCTAATATTTGGAAGTCGCAAGATGTCGAAAAATGTTGATTTTTGAATATTTTTTGAATATAATTCGATTTATGGAGAAAAGGAGGGGTTAATTGTATGAATATTTTAGATCAATTCGTTTCATCAACGAATACGATTCTTTGGTCATATGTTCTTATTGCAATGCTAATTGGTTTAGGGCTTTATTTTTCTGTTAAATTAAAATTCGTACAAATTACTCATTTAGGAGAAATGGTTCGATTAATGAGTGATGGACTAACTGGTAAGACACGTAAAAAGGGTAGCGTATCTTCTTTCCAAGCGTTCTGTATGAGTTCAGCAGCTCGTATTGGTATCGGAAACTTAGCTGGTGTAGCGTTAGCTATTTCTATGGGAGGACCCGGAGCTGTATTTTGGATGTGGGTTATTGCAATTATAGGGGCGTCTTCAAGTTTCGTGGAAAGTACGCTTGCGCAAATTTATAAAATAAAAGATGGCAGTGGCTTCCGTGGTGGTCCTGCTTATTATATGGAAAAAGGTTTAAATAAACGTTGGATGGGAATTTGGTTCTCTATTCTAATCACAATTAGTTACGGTTTAATTTTCAACTCAGTACAAGCGAATACAGTTACGTTAGCATTTGAGAATGCATTTGGTTTAGAGCGTTATGTTGTTGGGATTGTATTAGCGGTATTAGTTGCAGTTATTATTTTTGGTGGTGTGAAAAGTATTGCGCGTATGTCAGAAATGATTGTTCCGCCAATGGCACTTATTTATATTGCAGTAGCTATTTTCGTTGTTATTAAAAACTTCTATTTAATACCAGATGTATTTACAGAAATCTTTAAAGGTGCATTCGGTTTAGATTCAGCTGTAGGTGGCGGTATCGGTGCTGCAATGAAATTTGGTATTCAGCGCGGATTATTTGCGAACGAAGCAGGTATGGGTAGTGCGCCGAATGCGGCAGCAACAGCTGATGTAACGCATCCAGCGAAACAAGGTTTTATTCAAACAATCGGGGTTTTAGTAGATACATTTTTAGTATGTACATCAACAGCTTTTATCGTATTATGTTCTGGTGCATATAAAGCAACGAATTTAGAAGGTATTGAATTAACACAAAATGCATTAAGTTCACAAATCGGCCCATGGGCAAGTAGCTTCTTAGCGATTATTATTTTCTTATTTGCATTTAGTTCACTTCTAGGAAACTACTATTATGGTGAAACGAATATTGAATTCATTAAACAAAGTAAAGCTTGGTTAACAATTTACCGTATTGCGGTAGTTGCAATGGTATTATTCGGTTCTGTTGCGACGCTTAAAGTCGTATGGAACATGGCAGATTTATTTATGGGTCTAATGGTAATTACAAACTTAATTGCGATTACACTTCTTGGACGATTTGCGTATGCTGCGTTGGCAGACTATGTAAAGCAAAAGAAACAAGGAAAAGATCCAGTCTTCAGTGCAGATTCTATTCCGGGTTTAACGAATACAGAGTGTTGGGATAAGCCAGCGGTAACGGATAAAGAAAAAGCAGTGTAATGAAAAGGCGAGCATCGAGAGGAATTCGATGCTCGCCTTTTTTATTGTAGTAAATGATAAGAAGGGTGAAAGGTAATTATTAATATAATTTTTGTTTGTTCATTTCTCTCATTATTTGTAGGTAACGTACTGTTTTAAAAGTATGATTGGCCAAATGGGATGAGTGATTGAGTGTGGATAAATGCACGTATTGGTCATAGTTTTAAGCGGAAAACATATATGTGTTAATAAACCTAACGCATCCGTGTTACAAAACCTAACATAAAGTTCTTGATTACTAAAAGTTTTTAGAATATAATTTTCTTATTGTTAGGAAGAGGGGGCAATTCGATTATGGATTTTTTAGCTAAAGTAATTGGGGATGTAAATAATGTCCTTTGGTCATATATCATTATCGCGATGTTAATTGGATTAGGACTCTATTTTTCATTTCGTGTGAAATTTGTCCAAATTCGCTACTTCGGAGAAATGATTCGCCTACTTGGGGACGGGGCGAGTTCAAAGACAAGAAAAGCGCAAAAAGAAAAAAGCGGTGTATCATCATTCCAAGCATTTTGTATGAGTACAGCTTCTCGTGTAGGTACTGGTAACTTAGCTGGTGTAGCTATTGCAATCTCAGCAGGTGGTCCAGGTGCTGTATTTTGGATGTGGTTAATTGCGGTAATTGGGGGTGCTTCTGCGTTTGTAGAGAGCACATTAGCGCAAATTTATAAAGTAAAAGATGGGAACGCATTCCGTGGGGGCCCAGCGTATTATATGGAAAAGGGTTTAAAGAAACGCTGGTTAGGTGTTGTTTTCTCTGTTCTAATAACAGTGAGTTTTGGATTGATTTTTAATGCAGTGCAGTCAAACACAGTTGCGGCAGCTTTTGATGGCGCATTTAAAATGGATAGTAGACTTGTAGGTCTGTTTATGGCTGGTTTACTTGCAATCATTATTTTCGGTGGGGTTAAGCGAATTGCACGTGCAGTTGAAATGATTGTTCCGGTAATGGCAATTATATATGTAGCAGTTGCATTATTCGTTGTTGTAACAAACATTACGGCAATTCCGTATGTATTTAAAGAAATCTTCTTACATGCATTCGGAATTAAAGAAGTAGTTGGTGGGGGATTAGGAGCTGCGATTTTACTAGGAGTAAAACGTGGATTATTCTCAAATGAAGCTGGTATGGGTAGTGCACCGAACGCAGCAGCGACTGCGAACGTAACGCACCCAGTTAAACAAGGTTTTATTCAAACTTTAGGGGTATTTACAGATACATTATTAATTTGTAGTTGTACAGCGTTCATCATTTTATTATCTGATGTACCTGGTGCAGCTGATTTAAATGGAATTCAATTAACGCAACAAGCGTTAAGCCAACATATCGGACCGTGGGCATCTGTATTTGTAGCGGTTGCAATCTTCTTGTTTGCATTCAGCTCATTAGTAGGTAACTACTACTATGGTGAAACAAATATTGAGTTCTTAAATGGAAGTAAAGTGTTATTAACGGCATACCGCATTGCTGTACTTGGTATGGTTATGTTAGGGTCTGTAGCAACAATTCAAATCGTTTGGGACTTAGCAGATTTATTTATGGGGATTATGGCTGTTATTAACTTAGTGGCAATTGTATTCCTTTCAAAGTACGCTTTCGCAGCGTTATCAGATTACGTAAAGCAAAAGAAACAAGGAAAAGATCCAGTCTTTTATGCGGAGTCTATTCCAGGGTTGAACACAGAGTGTTGGGATAAGCCGGAAGTAGCAGAGAAAGAAAAAGCTGTATAATAAAGTGAAACTTTAATCAGTGGGAGTTTTACTGCCCGGCAAATAGCGGATAAAAGATGGAACGAGCATCAGTGAAATTTGATGCTCGTTTTTTGTGTAGTTATAAAATAGGAGAAAGGGGCAAAAGACGAACATTAATGAGGGTTTTATAATAAAATGTAATTTTTTTTAGAAAAGTGCGGATATGAGTTGGGATTTATGATAGAATGGAAAATGCCTTTGAGACAAGAGGTTTTATGATTTTTCATATCCAGTAAAGTGTTTTGGTGGAGAAATGGAAAGTTCGGATTATTTCTTGTTTTGAATGGTCAGACGTTCAACGTTAATGAAGAGTTAAATGGAGGATTTTATTAATGAAGTTTGTTATGTTTCTTGTAGGATTACTCGTTGTATTCGTACTCGGTTTTCTTATAAGTGCCGATCGAAAGAAGATTAAGTATAAACCAATCGCACTCATGCTTGTAATTCAGTTAGCATTATCGTATTTCTTATTAAATACGCAAGTGGGTTATATTTTAGTAAAAGGAATTTCAGATGGATTTGGCGCACTTCTTGGGTATGCGGAAGCTGGAATCGTTTTCGTATTTGGTGGCCTTGTTAATAAAGGAGAAGTTTCATTCTTCTTAACTGCATTATTACCAATCGTATTCTTCGCAGTATTAATCGGAATTTTACAACACTTTAAGATTTTACCGATATTTATTCGTGCTATTGGTACTTTGTTAAGTAAAGTAAATGGTTTAGGGAAATTAGAATCGTATAATGCAGTAGCAGCTGCAATTGTTGGACAAGCGGAAGTATTTATTACAGTAAAAGATCAATTAAGTAAAATCCCAAAACATCGTTTATATACATTATGTGCATCTTCAATGTCAACAGTATCGATGTCAATCGTTGGTTCTTATATGAAAATGATCGAGCCAAAATATGTAGTAACAGCACTTGTATTAAATTTATTTAGTGGTTTCATTATTATTCATATTATTAACCCGTACGATATTACGGAAGAAGAAGATACACTGAAGTTAGAAAATAAGAAAAAGCAATCATTCTTTGAAATGTTAAGCGAATATATTATGCTTGGTTTCACGATTGCAATTACGGTAGCAGCAATGTTACTTGGTTTCGTAGCATTAATTACAGCAATCAATAGCTTGTTTGATTCAGTGTTCGGTATTACATTCCAAGCTATTTTAGGATATATTTTCTCACCATTAGCATTCGTAATGGGTATCCCGCAAGCAGAGATGGTAACAGCGGGACAAATTATGGCAACAAAATTAGTATCAAACGAGTTTGTTGCGATGCTTGATCTTGGCAAAGTAGCTGGTGATTTATCAGCTCGTACAGTAGGTGTTCTTTCTGTATTCCTTGTATCATTTGCGAACTTCTCATCAATTGGAATTATCGCAGGTGCAACGAAAGGTATCGATGAAAACCAATCAAATGTTGTATCATCATTCGGTTTACGTCTTGTGTATGGTGCGACATTAGTAAGTATATTATCAGCGATTATCGTTGGTGTTATGCTATAAAGTGAAACTTTAATCAGTGGGGGGCTTCATCCCCCAGTGATTATTAGTTGAACCAATCGGGCATTTACGGGCAGTTGATCCCTCACCTAACTTCTTTGCTTTCGCTGCATTTTGAGGTGGGATCTTACTGCCAGTTAATGCGGGATAAAAAGGATGGTTCTAGCTCATAGCTAGGGCCGTTTTTTATGGTTAATTTACATAAAAAAACCAATTAATTAGGAATATATTAACATATGAAAATCTTTTAAAATTTATATTGCATTTCTTCTAGATAACGCTTACAATTTGATTTGTAGGTGGTATCAATTTCAGACTTTTAATACGGTAGGAGAGAAGAGGCTACCTTTTATAAATTGCAATTTATGTAAACGCTTACTGATTTTAGATAACAGTTGAATAGTATTTAGGGGTTTTAAATTTTTTTAACAACAATGGTCAGACGTCATTCGTTATACGTTATACGACCAATAACTCGTGGGAGAAGTGGAGGATTCACATATGAAAATAGTAATGTTTCTAGTTGGTTTACTTGTCGTGTTTGTACTAGGTTTCCTTATAAGTTCAGATCGTAAGAAAATTAAATATAAGCCAATTGCACTTATGCTTGTGATTCAATTGGTACTTGCGTATTTCTTATTAAATACAAAGGTCGGATTTGTATTAGTAAAAGGGATTGCAGATGGATTTGGCGCTATTTTAAAATTTGCGGAAGCTGGGGTTAATTTCGTATTTGGTGGTTTAGCAAACGATGGACAAGCACCATTCTTCTTAACAGTATTATTACCAATTATTTTCTTAGCAGTATTAATCGGGATCCTGCAACATATTAAAGTTTTACCGATTATCATTCGTGCAGTCGGTTTCGTATTAAGTAAAATCAACGGTTTAGGAAAACTAGAATCATATAATGCGGTAGCAGCTGCAATTGTTGGTCAAGGTGAAGTATTTATTACAGTAAAAGATCAATTAAGCAAATTACCGAAAAATCGTTTATACACACTTTGTGCATCTTCAATGTCAACAGTATCAATGTCAATCGTCGGTTCTTATATGAAAATGATTGATCCAAAATATGTAGTAACAGCACTTGTATTAAACTTATTTAGTGGATTCATTATCGTTCATATTATCAATCCATATGAAGTGAAAGAAGAAGACGATATTTTAGAATTACAAGAAGATAAGAAACAAACATTCTTTGAAATGTTAGGCGAATATATTATGCTTGGTTTCTCTATCGCTGTAACAGTAGCGGCGATGTTAATCGGTTTCGTAGCATTAATTACAGCAATTAACGGTGTATTCGATTCAATTTTCGGAATCACATTCCAAAGCATTTTAGGATATATCTTCTCACCATTAGCATTCGTAATGGGTATTCCAACATCAGAGATGCTAGCAGCGGGACAAATTATGGCAACAAAATTAGTAACGAACGAATTCGTTGCAATGCTTGACCTTGGAAAAGTAGCTGGTGATTTATCAACTCGTACAGTAGGTATTTTATCTATCTTCCTTGTATCATTTGCGAACTTCTCATCTATTGGAATTATCGCAGGTGCAACAAAGAGTATCGATGGCAAACAAGCAAATGTTGTATCATCATTCGGACTAAAACTTGTATACGGTGCAACGTTAGTAAGTATATTATCAGCGATTATTGTTGGGGTTATGCTTTAATAAATTAAGAAAAGCAATGAGCGTAGGCTCATTGCTTTTTTTGTTTAACTTGCTTTATCCAAGTCTTTTTTAAATCGTGGTCTCTCTAAATAAGTTCCCATTCTCCACGCATATTCTATAGGGCCCATTCGGTATTTCTGTAGCCAATAGGTGCTAACGAATAATTGAATTGTATAAATTCCAATGGTCAAAAGAATACCGAAGAAATATCCGATTTTACCGAATAAGCCAAAGCCGTATGCGTAAAAAATTGTTGTTGTGATAATGGATTGAGCTAAGTAATTACTAACCGACATTTTCCCCATATTCGCCATATATGTTAGTAAGCGCGATGCTTTTTTGTAATGGAATAATAAAATAATGGTGCTTCCGTAAAAGAATGTCATGGTTACTGATGTAAGGCCATCTTGTAACATAATTAAAATTGGATGCTTTACGAACACGGCTAAGATTTTAATTGTAAAAGAGAAAATACCAGTGATAAGCCAAATCTTTTTGATAGAAGGTATGTGTTTATCAATCTCAAATAGCCAGCCCTTTTTTCCTACATACATTCCGAGTAAGAAAAGTGGGGACATAAAAATTATTGCGAAAATTGATATGAAAACTAGTCCGAAGAAACCGTTAATCCCAATATAATCGAAAGGACTTTCAGTTAACCTAAAGTTGACATGATCCATATAGCTTCCAGTTTCATGAACTTTATGCTCTTTTTCAATATAAGGAGCAAAATCATTAATATTTGTATTTGGATCAGTTTGATAAGACATAAGTGTAATGAGTGCGAGTAGAATAGTTGCCCAAATCAATAATGTTTTTGGTTTTCTATTTATAAACATCATTAAGAAAATCCCGATAAGTCCGTATGCAAATAAAATATCTCCGGACCAAATAAAGGTACCGTGAATGGAACCTAGTAGTAAAAGAATGCTAATACGTCTTATATATGTGGGGAAAAACTTTTTTCCTTTTGCGATAATACTTTTTTGTAACAAAATAATGCTAAGCCCAAATAAAAAAGAGAATAGGGAAATGATATTTTGTGTGCCGAAAAATTGAATAAACCAATTAGCACTTTCATCGAGTTTTCCGAAAATATAAGTGGGTTTTTCATTAGCGAATAACCCGAATTGAATTAATGTTATATTAACAAGTAAAATGCCAAATAAAGCGAAACCACGAATTGCATCAACAGCTTCTACACGTTGATTCATTTTTTCTCTCCTCACATATTGTTTTATCCCGCATTAACCAGCAGTAAGACTCCCACCTCAAAATTTGGCGGGGCAAAGAGGTTGGGTGGGAGATCAACTGCCCGTAAAGGCCCGATTAGTTGAACTTTATATTGAAGATAATACCATTCCTTAACTGGTTCTATGTCAAATGCTAGGAAATTTAAGGTGATTTTAAGATAGAAAGCAAATAAAAAAATCACCTTAATACATGCATTAAGGTGATTAAAATACTACTCAGCTGGAGGCGTAAATGTACGTTTCTCTAATTCAGCATCTAGCATAAATAGCGCGTTTGAATCGCTTGTAATACGTTTTAATTTTTGAATGATGCTATCGAATGAAGCTTCTTCTTCTACTTGCTCATCAACGAACCATTTTAAGAATGTAATTGTTGCATGCTCACGCTCATCCCAAGCAATATCAGATAAGTGATAAATACGTTTCGTTACTTCACGCTCGTGCTCAAGTGCGACTTCAAAAGCGTTCAATACAGATTCGTATTCGTTATTTGGATTATCGAATCCAGTAATAATAGCGCGCTCACCGCGGTCGTTAATATAGTTGTAAAGCTTCATTGCGTGGAAACGCTCTTCTTCAGCTTGTACAAGGAAAAAGTTAGCGAATCCATCATAGCTCTCAGCTGTACAGTAAGCAGCCATTGCCATATAGGCGTGGGCAGAGTAAAATTCAAAGTTCATTTGTTCATTTAATGCGTCATGCAATTTTTTAGATAACATAAAATCCCCCTTAGTATTGTGACAAGAATATTATACCATAATTGATAATATTCTCATTTGAGTGCTTCGAACCTTTTCGAAAGCTTTGTGACGTGTGCGTCCATAATGTCTTGTAAATCCAAATCATATTTTTGCGAAAGAATAATAAGGTTAGATAGTACATCACCAAGTTCTTCTTTTAGTTCTTGTTTTAGCTCTTCTTCTGTTTTCGCATCTTCATCAGGACGATCGCGGCCGATTTCAATAGCGCGAACAACTCGTGAAACTTCTCCAACTTCTTCAGTTAAGAAATTTAAGCGAATAAAGGCATTATACTGTGACCAGCTTCGTTTTTCGTAAAATTCCTCAACCCATCTTTGAAATGCAACGATATCCATTTCTTCCTCATCTCCTCAATATGTTGTACAATGTCAATTGTATCATAACAATATATAGTTTCGGGGTGTAGGAATGAGAAAGATTTGTGTGTTTGCAGGTTCCAATTTAGGGGAGAGACCAGAGTTTAAAGAGCAGGCAATCCAGTTAGGGAAAATGTTTGTTGAGAACGACTATGAGCTCGTATACGGTGGTTCATGCGTTGGATTAATGGGAGAAGTAGCAAACGAAGTTCTTCGTTTAGGCGGACGTGTAACAGGTGTTATGCCGCGTGGTCTATTTCGAGGAGAAATCGTACATACAGGATTAACAGAATTAATTGAAGTAGAAACGATGCATGAGCGCAAGGCGAAAATGGCAGAGCTTGCGGATGCCTTCATTGCATTACCAGGCGGATATGGAACGTTTGAAGAGCTCTTTGAAGTAGTATGTTGGTCACAAATTGGTATACATAATAAGCCGGTTGGTTTATTGAACATAAAAGACTTTTACGGACCAATTTTGCAAATGGTTGAACGGGCAGCAGAAGAAGGCTTTATGAATCCATCGAATAAAGAGTTAATTGTTTCCGCTGAGACGGCAGATAAACTAATTCATGAAATCCAAAATTACGAGCGTCCTGTCTTGGGGACGAAGTGGAAGCAATTATCATAGTACGTTTTTATAGCGATTTATAGAAACATATGTCTTTTTCATCGTAAAAAGACATGTGTTTTTAATTTAGTTAAATATATTAATGTTATAATATATAGTTTTTCGGAAAGGAGAAATAGATGGAGGAGTTTGTGTATTTACGTCCTGTTTTTAAAAGTATTTTAGCAGCGTCTATTCTTGTTATGCTAATTGTTTTAAGACAGAAGAAAGAGCTGATTAATGAGTTTTCGCTTTGGTTTATTTCGATATTGTGTGTTGGTGTTTCAGCGATAACATTGTTTATGTCTGGATTTATCGTTGATGAGTATAGTCTAGGTGGAGATGGACAGAGTTTTAGCATGTTTATTGCAATTGGCTGTATTAGTGGTCTGAATTTCATTATTTATTACAGAAGGCAATAAAAAGAGGCATTCCATATTACTTTGGAATGCCTTTATCATTTTGATTACTTTGTTTTTTATACAGGTACCAGCCACCCCAGCCGCCACCAATTGCTACAACAACGAGGAAAGCATAGTCTTTAACCTCGACACGTATATTGAAAATATTAGCTATAAGTAAGACGATTCCAACTGTTATTAACGCAAAAAATGCTCTAATTAAGTAGTCTTTCAACTGAACCACTCCCGCCATTTAAGTAGTAAATGATGAATTTGGAAAAGCTTTTTGGATCTATTTTACTAAAAGGTGTTTCCTATATTTTAACATAGATGAGATTGTAATATATTGATAAAAGTAGGGCGAGGGGTGTGTTAATATTGTCGTGATTTGTCGGTAAATTGATATCCTTTGTCGAATCGTTGATATATTGCTTGTAATGACCGATATAATGAAAAAATCGTTGATATATTGCGAGTTATGATCGATATATTTGAAAAATCGTTGATATAATTTCGTGTACCGTTAAATGCAACCATTACATAAAAAAGCGACTCTGAAAGAGTCGCTTCTGCTTTTACATAATATCCAGCTCCGGTAGCTAGAATGTTCGGTGGCTTCGCTTTTTCCTGCGAGGTAAAGAGCGCCTCTACGTCAAAAGCTCCATCCCCCTCACATTCTGAGCAAGCTACCTCCGCTTTAAAATCTATTATTGATTCAAGAATGCGCGTAGCATCCAAGCGTGTTTTTCTAGTTCTGTGTAGATGCCTAGTAGTAGGTCAGATGTCATTTCATCGTCAGAGTCTTGAGCGATTTCCATGCCTTTTTTCAGTTCGACTAGCATCATTTCGTAGTCTTTCATGATTGCTTCGACCATCCCTTCTGCAGTTTCTCCGTAAGCTGCTTCTTGAATAGAAGATAGTTCTAAGTATTCTTTCATTGTTGCTACTGGTTTGCCGCCAATTGCTAAAATGCGTTCTGCAATTTCATCGATGTGAGTAGCTGATTCTGTGTAAAGTTCTTCGAATTTCTCGTGTAATGTGAAGAATTGAGGTCCTTTTACGTACCAATGGAAGTTGTGTAATTTTGTAAATAAAACGCTCCAGTCTGCTACTTGTTTGTTTAATACTTCGATTACTTGTTTGTTCATTATGATCAATCTCCTTTTGAGTTGTTATGTTATATCAATTACTAATTTATAATTATTATAATCTAGTAATTTGTATAAATCAACCCTTTTGCTGGAATTAATTTGAACAAATTATGAACTGTTGTAAATAAAAGGCCCTATTACGGTGAAGTAATAGGGCCTTTGTTTGTTAAACAGCTTTTTGTTTTTCTTCTACATCCTGTCCATCCCAGCACTCTGTATTCTTTAAGCCAGGGATAGAGTTTGCAAGGAAGACAGGATCTTTACCTTGTTTCTTTTGCTTAATGTAGTCTACTAATGCTGCATAGGCAAATTTGCTAAGGAATGAGATGGCAATTAAGTTTGTGAATACCATTAGTCCCATGAATAAATCAGCTAAACTCCAAACTGTTTTAAGAGCAGCGATTGATCCGAAGAATACCATTCCGACAACTGCAACACGATAAATCATTAACCATGTTTTGCTTTCTTTAATGAATGCGATATTTGTTTCACCATAATAGTAGTTTCCTAGTAAAGAGCTGAAAGCGAAGAGGAAAATAATAATCGCTAAGAAAGTGCTTGCCCACGGTCCAATTTGTGAACTTAATGCTTGCTGTGTTAATTCAATACCTTCTAAATTTGATCCTTTGTAAAGTCCAGAACATAATACGATAAACGCTGTTGATGTACATACTAAGAATGTATCTACGAAAACACCTAATGCTTGAACAAGTCCTTGTTTTACAGGATGAGATACATCAGATGTTGCTGCTGCATTAGGAGAGCTCCCCATACCTGCTTCTGTCGCGAATAAACCGCGTTGGATTCCGAACTTGATAGCTGCTCCAATACCACCAGCGATGGCTTGGTCTAAACCGAATGCACCGTTAAAGATTTCCATGAAAATGCTTGGTAACATATTGAAGTTGTTAATCACGACAAAAATAGCCACACCAATATAAACAATTGCCATTGGGGGAACAATCATTTCTGTAATGCGTGAAATGCTCTTAATACCGCCAAAAATAATAACTGCAACTAGTAAAGCTAGTAGAGCTCCTACGATCGTTCGCTCTAATCCGAAAGCATTTTCAAACGCTATTGTTACTGTATTTGCTTGTACTGAATTGAAAATTAATCCGTACGCAACTGTAATGAGAAGTGAAAACCAGACACCCATCCAGCGTTTGTTTAACCCTTTTTCCATGTAATATGCGGGTCCACCACGGAATCTACTTCCATCTTTTACTTTATAAATTTGCGCGAGCGTACATTCTACAAAACTAGTAGCTGCTCCAAGGATGGCGATAAACCACATCCAAAATATTGCACCAGGTCCTCCCATTGAAATTGCTAATGCTACACCAGCTAAGTTCCCGATACCAATGCGAGCGGCTGCACTTAAGCAAAATGCTTGGAATGGAGAGATGCTATCTTTCTTTTTTTCTTTTCGATTAAACCCTTTACTAATTAAACTGACCATCTCACTGAAATGAGTAATTTGGACAAATTTTAATTTGAAAGAGAAATAAAGACCGAAGCCGATTAACATTGCAATAAGAATATATGACCATAAAATATTATTCGTTACCTCAAGGAACCTGCTAAAGATATCAACCATATAATACACTTCCTTTTTTCCGTAATAAGAAAATTATATGCAAAAAATATACTAGAATCAATTTTTCTAAAAAATGATGTTACTTAAATGTATTTTATGTTATGATTATGTTACATAATAATATTTTTAGAATTATTTACATTTTAAAAAACTAAATGTAAAGCGAGAAAGTGGGGATAATTTGAAAGAAGAAACTTTATTGAAAGTAAGCCTTAAGAGTTTAAAAATGAGAAGCAATGTATTTTTTATCGTTACATCTTCAAGTATTTTTCTAGGGGCCACTTATTATTACAATAAAAGATTTCCAAATCATAAGTATCCGGAGTGGTTAGAATTTCTAAAATTGGTTGGATGAACAAAAGACTGAAAAACAGAAAATTCAAATAAAATTGTTGAGGAGGAGCTAAATATGAATATTAGAGAAAGTGAACTTCCAGGTATTGGGTATAAATTTCAAATCGTTACGAAAGGTAACGAAAAAATGGTGATTGTGATCCATGATGACGGACGTAGAGAAATGTATCATTTTGATTCAGACCATGAAGAAAGTATTTCTAGTATTTCATTACGTGACTCAGAAGCAAGACAAGTTGCAGCAATATTAGGTGGAATGGTATATAAGCCTAGGGCATTAGAAAATGTTGAGATGGTCTTTGAAGGTTTAGCGATTGAGTGGTTTAAAGTGGAGAATGCAGCTCCAGCAATCGGAAAAACAATTGGTGATCTTGAAATAAGAAAAACGTATAGCGTAACGATAATTGCAGTTATGAAAAAGAATATGAAAAAGCTATTTAATCCAGGACCAGAAACAGTAATTGAAGAAGGCGATATGCTAGTAGTTTCAGGTGAGAGAGAAGAAATTAAAAAAATTATTAATGAGTTACTTTCGAATAGGGGGACTGACTAGATGGATACTTTAATTTTTGAAGTTGGTACAGCTTTAGTTCTAGTGGCAATTGCGGCAGTAATCGCTGGAAAGTTTAAGTTCTCAGTAATTCCTTTTCTAATTGTTCTTGGCATGTTAGTAGGTCCACACGCACCGACAATAGGTGTTATCGATCTCAAATTTATTGAAAGTGCAAGTGTAATATCCTTCCTTGGAAGAATTGGTGTTCTGTTCCTTCTCTTCTATCTAGGGCTAGAATTTTCGATGAAGAAACTAATTAAATCCGGACGTTCTATTGCGATTGGTGGAACAATCTATATTCTAATTAATTTTTCACTTGGATTATTATACGGGTTTATCATGGGATTCCCATTACTAGAAATCTTAATTATTGCGGGTATTATTACGATTTCTTCTAGTGCCATCGTTGCGAAAGTATTAGTGGATTTAAGAAGAACTGGTAATAATGAAACCGAACTAATTTTAGGAATTATTATGTTTGAAGATATATTCCTTGCTGTATATTTATCAGTCGTTTCTGGTTTAGTACTTGGGGATCATGCTTCCTTCTTAGGTGCTCTTACTTCAATTGGAATTGCTTTAGGATATATGCTTCTATTCTTTATTGTGGCTAGAAAAGCAACGCCGTTATTAAATAAATTGCTCAATATTAGTTCAGATGAAATCTTTATTATTGTAGTATTTGCTTCGTTATTCTTCATCGCTGGTTTTTCAGAAACAATTCACGTTGCAGAAGCAATCGGAGCACTTCTTTTAGGATTAGTTTTCTCTGAGACAGAGCATAGTGATCGAATTGAACATCTTGTTGTTCCATTTAGAGACTTTTTCGGAGCAATTTTCTTCTTCAGCTTCGGGTTAAGTATCGATCCGTTCTCATTAGGCGGGGCAATATGGTTAACGCTAGGTGCGGTACTTCTTACGATAATCGGTAACTTTGTAGCAGGGATGATTGCAGGAAGACAAGCTGGATTATCTCATAAAGCTTCTACAAATATTGGATTAACAATCGTTTCAAGGGGAGAATTCTCCATCATTATGGCTAATATCGGTATCGCTGGTGGTTTAATGTCAGTGTTAAAACCATTCTCAGCACTATACGTGCTTATACTATCCATCTTAGGTCCACTTCTGACAAAAGAGTCAAAGAATGTATATAAATTTTTAAATAAAATCTTTAAGTGGGATACGAAGACTAACTAAATTTTAAAAAATAAAAGTACAAGATACTTACTGCTTGTACTTTTATTTTTGGTAACGAAAACAGTAAAGAGAGGTAAATGATGTTAGGAGAGTTGATTCATTCAGTTTTAGTTTTTCTAGAAGGACTTGGTTATTGGGGAATTATGCTTGGATTGATGTTAGAAGTTATTCCGAGTGAAATTGTATTGTCTTATGCAGGCTATTTAGTATCAACAGGAAGCATTACATTTTGGGGCGCTGTTGCGTTCGGGACAATTGGCGGTGTAATCGCACAACTATTTATTTATTGGATTGGTCGATACGGAGGAAGACCTGTTCTTGAGCGATATGGAAAATATATTTTAATTCAGAAGAAGCATATTGATTATGCTGAAGATTGGTTTAATCGTTATGGAACTGGCGTTATCTTTACGGCACGTTTTATTCCTGTTGTGCGTCATGCGATTTCGATACCAGCTGGTATTGCGAAAATGTCACATGCTAAGTTTATTACGCTAACTACATTAGCTGTTATTCCATGGTCAATTGTGTTTGTATATTTAGGATTTAAATTAGGATCAGAGTGGGAAAACATTAATAAAGTAGCTGGGCCATATGTGAAATATTTTGCACTTGCTGCTATTGTTTGCGCAATTGGTTATTTTGTACTAAAAAAAATTATGAAAAAAAAGTAATTATGGAAAAGAACCTATACTAATATAGGTTCTTTTTATTGTCATTTTTCAAAGGGGGAAAGAGTATGTTTAATATTTACCATATTGTGGCATACATATAGAGAAAGAGAGCTTGGAAAGGGGAATAAAAAGAAATGGAACTCCAGTTTCAAAATGTATATCAACAGGTGGAGAATTGGTATGTGTTGGATTCGGAGCTTCCTTGGGATGTCAAAAGGATTAGAGAGGATTTATTTTCTCTTATTGAAGTATGTAAAACGCCAGTTATTTTTTGTGATACGTGTGATGCAAATCATGTACTTCTATCATTAGGGGAAGAGGAAGAGGAGTTTTTATTCCCCGTAGGTGGTTTTTATCATAAAGAAAAACAATTAATTTTCGTTTGTATGTGGGATGAGTATGAGCAAGTGCTTAAAACACTGCTGCATGAATTTCGCCATGCGATGCAACATAAGAGAGAAGTATTGTATGTTGGAAGTGAATCGTATGAAGAGAGATGGATTGAGAAAGATGCGAGGAAGTTCGCGGAGAGGAAATTAGATGAATATAAAAATAGAAAATTGATGTAAGCATAGTGGAGAAATAGCGCTATGCTTTCTTTGTTACTTACTAAAAATAAGTAATTGACTTCTATAAAGTTTAGTTCTAAACTAATAGTATGAAACGAGCGAGGTGATGAAATGAAAACAGAAGATAGATTAGGACTATTATTATGGTTTCGTTTATCACGTTTTTATAACAAGAGTATTCGTGAGACGAATCAGCATTTGAAAAAATGGAATGTATCTGCCGCTCAGTTTGATGTACTAGCTCAAGTTGGAGGACATAATCGTTTAACGCAGCAAGAGCTTGGGAAGAAGCTATTTGTTACGAAAGGAAATGTCACGCAGCTTTTAAATAAAATGGAGCAGCTGGACTGGATTGGGCGTGAACAAGAAGGTACTACGAAATATATTTCGTTAACAGAAAAGGGAAGAGCTTTATATGAGGAGATCGTCCCGCCCCAGGAAACGTTCCAAGCGGAGCAGTTTCATAAATTAAATATAAAAGAACAAAATCAATTATTAAAATTACTAAAAAAATTACAGTAAGAAACAATTTTAAAGTAAATCTTGAATTCGAGATAATATGAGGTGAAGGATATGTTTAGAAAAGTTGATCATAAAAATATGGGTAGAGCAAATCACGGTTGGTTAAATACACATTTTCATTTTTCCTTTGCTAATTATTACAATCCAAATAATATGAATTTTGGAGCGTTACGTGTTATTAACGATGATTTAGTAGCGGCACAAACTGGGTTTGATATGCATCCGCACCGCGATATGGAAATCATTTCTTACGTTGTAGATGGTGCCTTAACACATGAAGATAGCATGGGTAATAGAGGAACAATTGAGCGTGGACATGTTCAATATATGAGTGCTGGTACTGGTGTATTTCATAGTGAACATAATTTAGGAAATGAAACATTGCGTTTATTACAAATTTGGATTTTACCAGACCGTGCTGATCATAAACCAAACTATGGTGAGTTTAAATTTGATTGGAGTAAACGTGATAATGAGTGGTTCCATATGGTTTCCCCAGTGGAAGGTGATGCGCCAATTCAAATTCACCAAGATGCGAATTTATATTCTTTATCGTTAGAGACTGGAAAAGAAATTCATTTTCCTGTGAAAGAAGGCCGTCAATTGTACCTTGTACAAATTGAAGGAAGTAGTGTGATAAATGGTGAGATACTTGTTATGCGCGATGCGGCAGAAACAGTAGAAGAAGATATTCATATCCAAGCGAAAGAGCAATCACACTATTTAGCAATTGAGCTAAAAAAATAACAAAATGTTTATAAAAAAGAGGACACCTGATAGGGTGTCCTCTTTTTGCGTGGAATTATCTGAAAAATGTTTCTCAAATTTTTGGAAGAGGTATCAGGTTAAAAATTCAGAATTTTATAAAAGTGTCAAAAATCTTTATGGGAATGGGGAATGTTATAGTGAAAAAGCAAGTCATTTCATCAGCATTAGCGTTAACTGTTATCGCCGGGGGATTTGGAACGTTTGGAGCAACGACAACGAAAGCGGAAGAACAAAAAATTCAATATCATCAAGAATTTAAAACACCTGCATACATAGGTGAAGAATGGAAAGCACCGGAAGGACTAGATAAAAAAGAGACGGTCTTTCAATATTTAGAGAGTAAAAAAGATATGTTTAAATTAGCAGGAAACATTGATAAACATTTCAATGTCGTTGGGGAAGAAAAAGATGCTGAATCTGGTACGACACATGTGAAGTTAGTTGAGAAACATAATAACATTCCTGTGTACGGTTCAGACCAAACTGTTACACTAGATAAAGAGAATAATGTAAAAGCATTCTTCGGACAAGTTATTCCGAATTTAGAGGATAAAAATATTCCTACCTTTGCAAGTATTAGTGCAGAACAAGCAGAAACAATTGCAAAGGCAGATATTGAAAAAGAAGTTGGTAAAGTAAAGAATTATGATGGTGTGAAAAAAGATTTATTTGTGTATGAAAAAGATGGAAACTACTATCTTGCATACTTAGTTAAGGCATCGATTTCAAAACCAGCTCCAGGCTATTGGCATTACTTTGTTGATGCAACAAATGGAAATGTGATTGAGAAATATAATGCTGTAGATAACATTACAGGATTTGGTTACGGAGTATTAGGTGCTAGACAATCATTTGAAATTGCTCAAAATGAGAAGACAGGAGCATTCCATTTATTTGATGGTAAGCGTGGACAAGGTGTTCATACGTTTGATGCAGAGAATATGGATGAAAACTGGTTTAACATATTCTCACAATGGTTTGGATATACAGGTGTCGAAGTAGAAAGTAAAAATAAGTTCTTTGATGACAAAGCAGCGGTTGATGCGCATGTAAATGCAGGAAAAGTATACGATTACTACAAAAAGACATTTAACCGTAACTCTTTCGATGATAAAGGTGCGAAGCTTATTTCCTCTGTTCACGTAGGAGAAAGCTGGAATAACGCAGCTTGGAACGGTATCCAAATGATGTACGGTGATGGAGATGGCAAGACATTTATTCCATTATCTGCTGGCCTAGATGTTATCGGGCACGAATTAACACATGCTGTAACTGAGCATACAGCAAACCTTGTTTATAAAAATGAATCAGGTGCGTTAAATGAATCGTTATCTGATATTATGGGTGTCATGGTTGAGAAGAAGAGCTGGGATTTAGGTGCTGATATTTATACACCTGGTAAACCTGGTGATGCGCTTCGTTCTCTGAAAGATCCAGCATCTATTCCAAACCCATTAAAACCAGGTGAAGGTTATCCAGATCATTACAATAAACGCTACACTGGAACAGCTGATAATGGCGGCGTTCATATTAACAGTAGTATTAACAATAAAGCTGCGTACTTAGTATCTGATGGTGGCACGCATTACGGCGTGAAAGTAACTGGAGTGGGCCGTGAAGCGACAGAAAAAATTTACTACCGTGCTCTTACTAAATATTTAACTGCAAACTCTGACTTTAAAATGATGCGTCAAGCAGCACTTCAGTCAGCAGAAGATTTATATGGTAAAAACTCTAAAGAGTTACAAGCTGTAACGAAAGCTTATGATGCAGTAGGCGTTAAATAATAAGAGAAAAAGACCTGACTATGATGTCAGGTCTTTCTTTATTTAGTCGCGAATACCTAATGCGATTTTCGCCATACGTGACATACGTTCTTTCGACCATGGTGGATTCCAAACGACATTTACTTCTATTTCGTTTACTTCAGGTACGTTCGTTGATAGTACTTTTTTAACGTCTGATACGATTTGACCAGCCATTGGGCAGCCGATAGAAGTCATCGTCATTGTAATGATAGCATTATTATTTTCATCCGCTGTAACGTCATAAACTAATCCAAGATTGATAATATCAACACCTAGTTCAGGATCAATAACAGCTTCTAAGTTTGCATATAATTTTTCTTCAAATGCTTGTTGTGACATGTGTAGCCCCCCTACAGATTAATGATATCGATTCTCATTATAACGGATATATGTATAATGTGCAGGGAATGAGCTCAAAAAAATATTCCTCTTGAAAGAGGAATATTTTTTTGAGCTATTCAGTTTTAAAATGAGATACGAGTTGATCTAATTCTTCAACCATTTGTTTCATTTGTTTTGCAGTTACTGTCATTTCATTCATAACAATAACCTTTTTCTCAGCAGATTGTGCCGTTGCGGCTGTTTCACTAGATACTTCATTTGAAGTAGAAGCGATGTTATTAAGTGAAGCATTTATTTCTTCAGCGCTTGCAGCCATTTCTTCAGCAGTTGCTGATATGTCTTGCATTTGAGTGGATACTTTATTTACTTGTTCAACAATTGTTGTGAAAGAAGTACCAGCCTCACGAACGACAGTAATGCCTTCAAATGCTTCAGAACGACCTTTAGACATCATAGAACTAGCTGTTTCTGTATCATTTTGAATTTGATTTAGTAATTGGTTAATATCTGTTGCAGCAGTTTTAGATTGTTCCGCAAGTTTACGAACTTCATCAGCTACGACAGCAAATCCTTTTCCTTGCTCACCAGCACGAGCTGCTTCAATAGAAGCGTTTAAAGCAAGTAAGTTTGTTTGCTCAGCGATATTAGAAATAGATTGTACAGCCGTATCAATATATTTCGTATGAGTGATTAGACGTTCGACTACTTCTGATGTAGCATTTACAGCTTCATGTATCGTTGTCATTTGTGAAACAGATTTTTGGATAACAGTACTTCCGTCGTTAGCATGTTCAGATGTAGCTACAGCAAGTTCGGCTACAGATGAAGCAGATTCAGCGATGCGTTGAACGCTTATTGCCATATCATCCATCGCAGTTGAGCTTTCTTCCATACTAGAAGTTTGCGATTGAATACTTGAATTTAAGTTGGACATCGAGCTTTGAACTCGTATTGTTGCCTCGCGTGATGTATTAGTCTTTTCTAGCATATTTTCAGAAGCTGTTTGTACTTCTACAGATGTTTTTTGAACACGATTAATGATATGTTGCAGGTTTTCTAACATTTTATTAAACGATGATGCAATTGCACCGATTTCATCATTGCTATTTACTTGTAGACGGGCTGTTAAGTCGCCTTCTTGAGAGGCTAATTCTTTTAGCTTAATATCAATTTGTTGAATTGGTTTTACAAGCTTACCAGAGAACCACCATGCAAGAATAATTGCAGTTACAATACAAATAACAAGTGATAAGAAGACAACATATTCAATTCGTAGTGAAGATTGATCGATTTTTTCAATAGATTGTTCGCGTAATTTAGCTTGTTCATTACTGTAATTTGTGAAATCACCAATTACTTTATAAACAGTACCATTTTCTGTAGAAGCTACTTGTAAAGCTTCTTCCCATTTTTGTTCTTTTGCAAGAGTGAATACTTTCTCTTCAATGAACTTTCTCCAAGTGGATCCTAATTCCATTGTGCTTTTCACGGACTGAGAGGTGTTAGGGTTAGAAAGAAGTTGCCCTTTTGTATCTTCAAGACGTTTACTCATCTCATTAAACTTGTCTAATTCGACTTGATCATGTTGTAGTAAATAACCTCTTAAAGCAGAAAGTTGTACTTGATAAGCGTCTCCGCGCTCTTTCAATTCTGTTGCAAGAGGAGAAATTTCTTTTTGTAATGTTTCAGCTTTATGAGACTGATCCATGGTAAAGAATAAAATAAAAGCTAAGGCAATGCCGAATAAAGCACAAATCGTTCCCATCATGAACATTAGTTTTTTTCTGATACCTATAAAATTCATATGATAAAAAGCCTCCTTTGTGAAATCTTAGTATTAGAATTAATTAATGTAAAAAATTGAAAGAAAGCTTTATTCCAGTAGGAATAAAGCTTTCCTCTTTCCTTTAGGAATTATAGCAGACAGAATGGGAGATAGAAAGAGATATTTTAGCGTGAAAAAAGAGAGACTCTAAATCGCTCTTTCTAACAATTTAGAGTTCGTAGAAGTATAAATGGAATTTTCATTTTAACCATTTGTTTTGAAATGAGAAACGAGCACTTCAAGTTCTTGTGCAATTGTTTTCATTTCTGATGATTTTTTAGCAACGATACTCATTTTGTTTACTTGGTTACCAGCTGAAGTTGCTGTTTGTGATGTTTCGACAGCAACTTCATTTGAAATAGAAGCGATACTATTTAAAGCTGCATTCATTTCTTCAGCACTTGCGGCCATTTCTTCAGCAGTTGCAGACATTTCTTGTATTTGTGTAGATACATTGTTAATGTGATTAACAATTTCTGAGAATGAAGATCCAGCGGTACGAATGACTGTAATTCCTTCAGAAGCTTCTGACTGACCTTGTGTCATCATGTCATTTGCTATTTTTGTGTCCGCTTGAATTTGATGAAGTAAATGGTTAATATCAGTTGCTGCTAGCTGAGATTGTTCAGCAAGTTTTCGTACTTCATCGGCAACAACAGCGAATCCTTTTCCATGTTCACCAGCACGGGCCGCTTCAATAGATGCATTTAAAGCGAGTAAATTCGTCTGCTCGGCAATATTAGAAATAGATTGAAGTGCAGTATCAATATGATTCGTATGTGTAATGAGTCGCTCTACCACTTGTGATGTAGCGTTAACAGCTTCGTTAATTGTATGCATTTGTGTAATAGATTTCTCAATGACTTTATTTCCATCATCTGCTTTTTCAGAAGTTGTAACAGCTAGGCTAGCGACAGAAGAGGCAGTTTCTGCAATACGCTGAACACCCGTTGCCATATCATCCATTGCGGTTGAACTTTCTTCGATGCTAGAAACTTGGGAACGAATATTGTGCTCAAGAGCATTCATAGTCTCTTTCGTTTTTGCGGTATTTTCCATAGAAGAAGTTGTTTCGATAAATACATTTTCAGAAGCTTCTTTTACACTTGTTGATGTTTGTTGAACTTGTTTTATTATATGCTGTAAGTTAGCAAGCATTTGATTAAAGGAATTTGCAATGTCACCAATTTCATCTTTACTCGTTACGTGTAATCTAGCGGTTAAATCGCCATCTTGAGAAGCTAATTCTTTTAACTTCGCATCAATTTGTTGAATCGGTTTAACGAGTTTACCAGAGAACCACCATGCCAATAGAATAGATGTTAATGTACATGTAATGAGTGAGAAGAAAATAATATATTGAATAAGGGATGAAGAAGACTCTACTTCAGCAATTAATACATCCCGTTTGTCATTTTCTTCATTTGCATATTTAGTAAAACGACTTAAAAGATCATTTACATAATCTGTTTGAGCAAGAGCAATTTTGGATGCTTCATCCCATTTTCCTTCACGCGTAAGAGGGAGGACTTCATTATCTACGACGCTGCGCCATTTCGCTCCCATTAAAATGGCCTCTTTCATTCCTTCTGGGAGTTTTTTATCACTTGTTACTTTCTCCCTAGTATCAGCTAGTTTTTTTCCTTCTCGGTTGAATTTATCCAATCCTTTTTGGTCATGTGATAGTAAATATTCTTGTAAACCAGCGACCTGTGCTTGGAACCAATCGCCACGTTCTTTTAAAATCGTTGCTCTTTTCGATACATCATTCTTTAACGTTTCGATTTCACTTGCTTGATGCATCGCGAATGAAAGAATAACAATAAGAGCAATGCTAAATAAGGAAGAAATGCTTAAGAGTGTGAACAGTAGTTTTTTTCGAATGCTAACATATTTCATCGTTACCCCTACCTTTTTAAAACTATTTATTATAATGTATAAATATTAAGAGCAGAATCAATAAAAACATGATTAAGAAGTTATTAATCTGTTCCATGAAAATTATAGCAGATAATGGAATATGGCAGATTAATGTGAGTAAATGTTCTTAAAATGTATACATTTGTATATCAAAAAATTCATAAATAAAAATTAGAAATGGTATTGTAATTTGAAATAACATCATGTATACTTCTAATTAGTTGATAACGATTATCAGTATCAACTAAAACATTACTCTTCGTTATGTTGGTCATACCCCTTTTTGACGACGTAAGTCAGAGACAAAATGTTGAAATATCTTGTGTCCTATTCTACAGAATTATGGTAATCTCCAACCTCAACTTATATGCGTAAGCATGCAAAAAGGATCCTATCCGTGAAGGGATCCTTTTTTGCATGTTGTCGCAATTAATGTATATAGACCTGGTATACGTTCTTCAATTCCTTCAGGTGAAGTAGAAGGGAAAACCCACCTTTGATGAGATCCGTGTTCTTCAACTAGCTTTTCAATTTTAAAATGTTCTTCCGCAAGTGTTGTAATTATTTCTCCTAGCGTCCAGCGACGGATGGTTGTTTTAGGCAATGATTCTTTCTGCGCTTCTGTAAGAAGGATGCTATAAGCAACATCATCTTCAATCAATTCTTTATCGAAATAATTTCCATTGGCCCGAAATGATGGATGATCTACACCTAATAATTTAGTGTAAACAGGATGATAGTCACGAAGGATAAGCATTCCATCTTGTTTAAGTAAGTTAGCAATCTTTTGAAAGAGTGGTTTTAAATCTAAAAAGTAATGAAGTACACCAAGTTCCAGCAAGACGACATCAAATGATTCGGAAAGATTTACATCCAGTACATCAGAGACGATGTATTGGATAGAGACACCAGCGGCTTCTGCAAGTTCATTTGCATATTTGGCATTACTCGCTGAAATATCAACAACTGTTACGTCAGATCCTAATAGGGAAAGAGCGACGGCTTTGTTTCCTTTTGACCCGAGTAAATTAATAATACGTTTTCCTTTTGGAGATTGTATGTAAGGTAAATAATGTGCTACTTCGCGTGTGGGCTCTTCCGTAATCTTTTTCGCATAATCAACTGGCGCCCCGTGGCGATTCGTCCAAGCTTCATAAGCAGCTGCATTCCAACTTTTTTCATTCATCATGCTTAGTTGCTTTTGATTCAATGTTATCACTCCTTTTGTGAACGTATAGTTATTCTGCAGGGGAAGGGGATTTCCTTTTCTTTTTAAATTAAAGTTTGATTTTTCTGTAATTAAGCCGTAAAATACGTGTTATACGTAAAAGCGTTGAAAAGGAAAAGTAGGATGAAACCATTCTTTCCAGAGAGCTTCGGTAGGTGAGAAGAAGCAAGAATATTCATTTGAACAATGGCCTTTGAGCTTCGTCCTGAACTTATCAAATGATAATAGTAGGCGGCGACGAGAGTTGGTACTCGTTATCAAAACCACAGTATAAGAGCATATAGCTCCGTACTTGTTAAGGCTAATTATGTGAGTAATTGGCGAAATAAGGTGGTACCGCGACTGTTTATACAGCCCCGCCCTTATCTTTTTTAAGATAGGGGCGGGGCTTTTTATATTTAAAAGGAGGAATGTAAGATGAGTATTTTTATTGGAGGAGCTTGGCCGTATGCAAATGGTTCATTACATCTTGGACATATTGCGAGTTTGTTACCTGGAGATATTTTGGCACGTTATTATCGGGCAAAAGGTGAGAATGTGTTGTATGTTTCAGGAAGTGATTGTAATGGAACACCGATTGCAATTAGAGCAAAACAAGAAGGTGTGACGGCGAAGGAAATTGCTGATAAGTATCATGAAGAGTTTGAGCGATGTTTTCGTAGCCTTGGTTTTACTTATGATTGCTATACACGTACAGATAGCGAGCATCATCATGAAACAGTTCAAAAAGTTTTTTTACGTTTATTAGAGGAAGGTTATATTTATAAAAAAACAGTGGAACAAGCATATTGCGAAACGTGTACGCAGTTTTTACCAGATCGTTACGTAGAAGGAATTTGTCCTCATTGCCATGAAGCAGCAAGAGGAGATCAATGTGATGCTTGTTCGGCCATTTTAGATCCACTCGATTTGTTAGAAAAGAAATGTAAGTTATGTGGTAGTACGCCATCCGTACAGGAAACAGAGCATTTCTATTTCGCACTGCATACATTTCAGGAGAAAATTAAAGGAGTCGTAGAAATTGCAAAACAAAAAGGAACATGGCGTGATAATGCAATTCAGCTAACAGAAAGATATGTAAAAGAAGGGTTGCAAGATAGGGCAGTATCGCGTGATTTACCAGTCGGGATTCCAATTCCAGTGGCAGGATACGAAGATAAGAAAATTTACGTATGGATTGAAGCAGTGACAGGATATTATTCTGCAAGTAAACATTGGGCTGAAAAAACAGGGAAAGATGACCAAGAGTTTTGGAATAAAGAAACGAAAACGTATTATGTACACGGAAAGGATAATATTCCATTTCACTCTATCATCTGGCCAGCGGTATTACTTGGAGTAGGAGAAGAAGCAATTCCTCGTCATATCGTTTCAAATGAGTATTTAACGGTAGAAAAAAGAAAATTATCGACAAGTAAAAACTGGGCAGTATGGGTACCTGATATATTAGAAAGCTATGATCCAGATTCGATCCGTTACTTTTTAACAGTAAATGCACCAGAAAATCGTGATACTGATTTTTCGTGGCGTGAGTTTATTTACAGTCATAATAGTGAATTGTTAGGTGCATATGGGAACTTTGTGAATCGGACATTAAAGTTTATTGAAAAGTATTATGATGGCGTTGTACCGAAGGGAACTATTCATGTAGAGCTGAAAGATAAAGTAGAAGGATTATATAAAGAAGTAGGAGTGGCTATTGAACAAACTAAATTTAAGGTGGCGTTAGAGACAATATTTGATGCAGTACGTTTTGCAAATAAATACTTTGACGAAAAGCAGCCTTGGAAACAAAGAGAAGATGATCCAGTTTCATGTGAAGAAACGGTTTATAATTGTGTTTATCTTATCGCTAATTTTGCAAATCTCCTTGAACCATTTTTACCATTTTCAAGTGAAAGAGTTCGAAACACATTGTCGATTGTTAAACGAAATTGGGAGCCGCAAAATACGTTGCCGAATAAAATTGATAGCGTGCAGCCATTATTTGAACGAATCGATGTAAAACAAATTGAGCATGAGATAGAGAAGCTATATGGAGCGGTAAAGTGAGATAGGGAAAAGACCTTTCAAATAAATGAAAGGTCTTTTCTTATGCGCTATGCACACGATTATGTTTGTTTTCTTTTCTATACGTAAGGAGCTGAGGAGTGAAAATACCAAACAATATAAATATAATTCCAATCCACTGCATAAGCGTTACAACTTCATGTACAAGTGTAATAGAAGCGATAATGGCAGTTGGTAATTCAGCTGCACCTAATATTGTACCAAGTCCTATTCCGACTTTCGGTACGCCAATTGAAAAACAAATGACAGGTACGACAACGCCGAATAATCCGAGGAAGAAAGCATATTTCCATAGACCGGCTTGCAGGGCACCATCTGTTAAAAAGGTTGGCGGGAAGAATAGGCAGACGATAAGGGTAGCACTTGTTGTCATGAGAAAGCTTTTCGTATAAGGTGGAACATCTGTAGCAACGCGTCCACTTGCAAAAACATAGAATGAAAAAGAGACAGCAGCTAATAGTCCAAAGATAATACCTTTCGTAGAAAAACTTTCTCCTAGCCCTTCAAAGACACCGCCAGCAAACAATGTACCAGTGAATAAAATGATGATAGATATAACTTTTTCACGGCTTGGAAACGTTCGATTTGCAATAGCCTCGATGACTACTCCGATCCATGTGAACTGGAAGAGTAGAACGACAGCGATAGATGCTGGCAGTTCTTCTACAGAAATAGCATAGAAAATACCAGTCATACTCATTGTTGTGCCGACTGTTAGTAATGACAAGAATTGCTTTTTTGTTACTTTATGGCGTGAAAAGAAAAGAACGAGCAGAAGTAGTCCAATCCATCCGAAGACATATTGTCCCCCTAATAGTTGATGTGCTGAAAATCTGTTAATAAATCCGAGTTTGAAAATAGTTGAAAGCACGCCGTAGCTACAAGCACCGAGTAAAACGAGTAGTGAATACTTAAACTTCTCCATAAAAATCCTCCTTTTAAAATAAAAAACGCCCGCTATCCAAATAAGGACAACGGGCGAACGAAACAGAGTAACATACTCTACAAAATTCCGCCATTCATACGAAGTATGAATTTGGGGTATGAAATTACAATAGGTTTTACATTGCCTTTGGGAATACAATGGAGCATTTTACACCTTGAGGTGTGTTTTGTATTCCATAAGGAAACTGATGTTTATCTAATATTTGTTTTACAATATATAACCCAAGACCACTACCTTGTACTAAGCCATGTTTATCAGGATTTGCGCGATAGAATGGCTCAAATAAATGGGCAAGTTTATCTTCATCAATTTGAGAACCTGTATTTAATACTTCTAATGCGTAACCGTTTGGCTTTTCATAAAGCTTTATATATACATGCTGATGGTCAATTGTATAATGAATTGCGTTTGAAATAATGTTAAAAATAGCAGTTTGCATAAATTTAGGATCAGCTAAAATTTGTACATCTTGTTTAATGTTAGATTGAACATTTAATTGTTTTACAGATACAAAATAATCTACTTTCTTTATAACGTCCTCAATAATATTAGTCAATGAGATAACTTTTAAATTTGGTTTAAATTGAGGGTTTTGTATTTTGGATAATTCTGACACCTTTTCCGTTAATATGTTAATATCTTGCATCATCTCATATGAACGTTTTAAATATTTATCTCTATCTTTATAAGCGCCAATTCCGTGAATCATGCCATCGAGTTGTCCCATAACGGCTGCGATTGGTGTTTTTAATTCATGGGATATCATAGACATAAATTCTTTACGAGATTGTTCTAATTGTTGTTCCTTCTTGATTTCATTTCTTAAATCTTGATTGCTTTCGTGTAAATTTTTCACAATAGTAGGTACTTGTGAGGCAGCTACTTGCAAATTAAAATCTGTTTGATCTGTATTTTTGTTAAGTAGCTTTTTATCTGAGAAATCAAGATTCATAATATCTTTTAAAGCATCGCTCATATATTGGAAAGGTTTGGCGATTATTTTTGCGTAGATTAAAGATCCAAGCAGAGATAATGCAAGCATTGTCGCCCCAATATGTGGAGCTAATTGCTGCAACACATCTGTTAACGATGGATTATCATGTGTATCATTTGTTTTACTTGCTGCATTTTGTGTATGTAAGGCATCATTGTTAGTAACTTGTTTTTCCGCTTCTGTAAGTGATGACGTTGTGTTACTTTTCCCCGGAATATTTTGTGCATGTTCTTTTGCTTTTGCAGTTTGGCTAGGCTGCAAAAGATGATTGATGGCTGTAGAGAGTGTATTCATGTCTATTTGAGAAGATTGAAAATTAGAGATGCTACTCTCTGACACAGCTTTATTTTGCTTTGTTTTACTTTGGTCGTTTTGTTTGTCTGATTCCGCTTGTTCCGCAGTTTGCGTTTCAGACGCTTTCAAACGATCTTTATCGTAATTTGAGGCTAGAAAATAAATAATTTGATAAAGACAAAGTGATAACAAAATACAAAATAATAAGGTTTTGATGAATATATTTTTGGTGATGTTGTCTTTGCTACGATTCGATTTTGTAGCCAATGCCTTTCACCGTTTTAATATAAGGAATTTCTAATTTTTTTCGTAAGTTTTTAATATGTGTATCTATAACTCTCACATCACCATAATGTTCATAGCCCCATACCTTATTCAACAAATCACTTCTTGATAGTACTTTTCCCCGATTTTGCAGTAAAGTATATATAATTTCAAATTCTTTTGTAGTCAATTCAATTTGATTACCATGAACATAAGCGGCATATGCTGTAGAATTTAACATCAATTCATGGAATTGTAGTATAGTTGCAGCTTCTGCTTCCTTCGTTGCTGCTCTTCTTAATACAGCTTCTACACGTTTTATAAATACGGTGTAATGGAACGGTTTTGTAATATAGTCATCAATACCTAACTCAAATCCTTTAATTTCACTTTCTTCATTATGTAAGCCTGTTAACATAATGATTGGTACATCAGATTGTCCTCGCATAATTTTACAAATACTATAGCCATCTATATCTGGTAACATTACATCGAGGAGGACAAGATCGTATGAATTTTTTTGGAAAAGAAGAATGCCTTCTGTTCCAGCACCAACTACATCAACAGTAAAGTTTTGTGCCATTAGAAATTCACGAATAAGTTCTTGTATATCTGGGTTGTCTTCAATCACCAGTATATGCGTCATAGTAACACCTCCTAAATAACGCTTTTTACTGCAATATTCGAATTCATCATTTTTCGGATGACTCAGATTGTTTATACATATAATAAGCCCCCGCTATAAAATAGTAATGAAAGTAGCAAGGGGGATTGTTTAGTGTCACTGAATATTTCAGAATTACAGTAGTTCTATTATAGTATGTATTGTAAAATTTATAAAATATTATAACTGTATAATTTTAATATCCATGTTTATCAATGTTACGATGATGTTGAACGCAATCTATTTTTATTATATATGTAAATACAGTTGTTTTGCTACTGTAAATGAATAAATAAAATAAGCCAAGACATAAAATTCTTGGCTACACGTAAATCTTGTTCTTAGGTTAATTTACAGTGACAGTAGCTTGCTGCTGAATGCGCTCAAATAACCAGTGAATATCATTGTTAAACATACGAATACAACCAAGTGTTGTTGCTTTCCCGATTGCTTGATTATTGTTAGTTCCATGAATTGCATACGTTGTTCCGTAAGTTCCTGCCATATTTAATCCGAGCCAGCGGTCCCCAAGTGGATTACGTGGATCGCCGCCTTTAATTTTTCCTGTATAGTAAGGACGGTTTTTAATTTTATTTACGATTTGAAAAGTACCCTTAGGTGTTGGTGTTGCTGCTTTTCCAGTAGCGACAGTGAAACTTTTTATGAATTTTCCATTTTGATAATAATCCATTTTATTTAGTTGTGTGTTTACGATAAGCTGATCTTTCGTTGTAGCTGCTTCTGCAGTAGTGAATGGAAGAGTTAAAAATCCTAATGATAATAGCGCACTTAATAATAATTTTTTCATTATATTCTCCTTTTACTTCTTGTAGTAGTCTTACATACAATGAATTTGTAATCCTCGTAATGCTTGATTGACATTTTCATCTAATGTTTCAAAGAAGGTAGTAATCTTTGGGTTGCATTTGTTGTTTTTATCAATAAGTAATCTTTCGTTTAATAAAAGCTCACCATGTAGTCCAAAACTTTGAACTTGAATATTTAGTTCATCTTCAGTTTCAGAAATAATCGGTAAGAAATAGTGAAAAGCTTTCGTTGGAATGATGTAGCTTTTGCCAATCATGCTTTCTTGATTTGAATTCACCCATTTTCTAGTGACAATCTTAATGTTCTTTTTTGAAACGATAAAAGACAGCGTAGTAGATTTTGTTAAACTTACGTCAAATTCATTTGTTTCACATATTTGTAAATTAAAAACGGTTTCATTTTGATGAGATTCAACATTCGTATTAATAAAATCGTGCATTTTATAAGCTTCCATTTCTTATTCACCCTTTTTTCAATTTCGAAAAGCGACTTATATTTATTCAATTTAATGTTTAGTCATATATTAGCTAAATTTTTCAACAAATTCCGATATAATCTTACAATACGTATATGAAGCTAATATGAAGTTCGTATGAGTTTGTGGTGGTTTTTTATAGAGAACAAAATAAGATAGTTTTCGAGTGTTAAAAATTGGATAAAAAATGTATATTAATGGATTTCATTCGCGTGATATATAGTTGTTAGCTTGTTTTTAAATGCTAATAGATATAAGTAAATAGAGAACAAAAAATTTTAGTGTGAGCCTTACAAAAATGTAATAAAAATGTAAGCTATTGTGATAGTTATTTCGACATTTTTTTTATACAATAATAGTAAGAAGTTGTACGTGACTGAAAGGAGAGATGACATGGAATGGGTTCATGAATTATTTCAGCAATACGGGTATTATGTTGTACTTGTCGGCTTGCTGTTAGAATATATTGCGCTTCCGTTTCCGGGAGAGCCAACATTAGCATATGCGGGATTTTTAGCACAGAAGGGTGATTTAAGTTTACCAATTTTAATTATCTTATCCTTTATTGGGACAAGTGTAGGAATGACGATTCAATACTTTTTAGGAAATAAATTAGGTATGCCTTTCGTTCAAAAATATGGGAAATATGTATTTTTAACACAAAGAAAAATCGACTTAACAAGAATGTGGTTCGATAAGTATGGGTACTTCCTAATCTTTATCGGTTTCTTTATTCCTGGTGTACGCCATTTTACAGGATACTTTGCAGGAATTATTAATCTACCATTCCGTCGTTTTGCGATTACAATTTATTCAGGTGCTCTGTTTTGGGTGTCATTCTTCTTAATCGGTGGTTATTGGTTAGGTGGAAACTTACATGATATTTTTGGGGTGCTAGAAGGTCATATTGGTAAAATCATTTTTGGAGTTATCGTAATCGTAGCAATTACGCTAGGCATTCGTTTCCGTAAACAGTTAAAACGAGTATTGTTACAAAACGCAAGTTAATATGGAATCCATTCTATGTCAAAATTTAGGAAGGTAGTGCAAAAGCACTGCCTTTTTTATTTTATCCCGCTATTTGTCGGGCTGCCCGTAAAAGTCCGATTGGTGAGGGTTGATAATCAGTGGGGGATGAACAAAACCCCACTGATTAAAGTTTCATTTTATGTTCCAATCTATTTTTAACTTTCCTTTTAGCTGATTTCCGCTAACTATAATGTAATAAGTTCCTGTCTTAATTGCCGCGAACTGGTATGTATTAGGTCCAGCTGGAGCTAAATAATTTTCTTCCTCTTGAAATTCACTAGCCATTTTTATGTCCCCCATGTAGCCATTCGAATTTTCAGCTCGTGATTCAATGGTGAATTCTAATATGTTCCCTCGTTTTAGTTCAATTGGGACTTTATGTTCACCACTAAAATGTTGAAAAGATGCTTCGAAAGAGTTATCTGTTTTTGTTTCGACCCATTGTTCTTTTGATGTTCCAAACCTTTCTAAATCTACTAAGTTAATTGTGATAAATATAATAAACATAATGCTTGGTACGAAATATTGTAGCCACTTAAATTTTGTTGCTATAACTGTACATAAATAGAAAGAAAGAGAACATACTGCACCAATTGATCCGAGGAACAAGAACTGTATTAGACTAGCTTCTTTAAATGTTAGGAAGGGAAGAAAAAATAAATAGCCGCAAAAAATATAAAGTAATAATGTCTTCAGTCTTGTATGTGTTTTTAATTTCAATTTATCGATGCAAATAGAACAAAAAAATGCATATGCAGCAAGAATAGGAACGAAGGGAACATATAGCAGTTCTCGTAATCCAGCTAAGAAACTATATAATGTTTGTTGACTAGTTGTTAAGAGAAGCGTGCTAATAAGTAATAATAATAAGAAAGTCGCTGTAAGCTTAGTAAGAATATAGGAAAAAGTAGATAATTTATTCATATGTCACTTCCTTTGTTTAATATTTCACATTCATTATATAGGTTATTTTCATCATAATACATCCTTATTTTTGTCAATTATTATAGTCGTAATGACAATTATAATTGACAAAAATAAGGATATTATTTACAATTTTAATTAAATAAATGAAAAAGAGGGAAGATATGAAGCTTCAAAATCGAGTGAGGGAATTGCGAGCAAAGCATCGTTTATCACAAGGGGATTTAGGGAAAGCGATTGGCTCATCACGGCAAACGATTAGTTTAATTGAGCGTGGGGATTATGCACCATCTATTGTATTGTCGTTAAAAATCGCAAAAATTTTCAATGTACCGGTGGAGGAAATATTCACGTTAGTGGAGGGGGAAGAGGACGATGAAGAGTAAACGAAAAAAACAATTTGATTTTGTGGGAAAAATAGCATTAAGTATGATGGGTGGTTTTTTAACATCTTATATAGCTTTAGATTTACTCTCGGATGAACCGAGAAAATTATCATCTAATCTATTTATAGGTGTATGTACTATTTTTGGAATTTTAATGATGTACTACACTTGGAAGAATACACGTATGTTAGCGGAAGCACGCGATGAAGAAGAGAGCGTACAAGGCAGAAAATTAGGCATTATAAGTATATATTTACGTGTAGGTGATATAGTTACGCAGGCATGGTTTGTATATGCAGTTATTACATGTAGACGTGCACTGGTGCAGGATACAAATGTTTCATTTGCGGTGTGGAATTTAGTAGCTTCTATTGTCTGTTTAACTACTGTAGTGATTATCGGGCTCATAACAAAAAATCGTTATAATAAGCTATATCCTGAACAAGGTGTAACATATATGGAATCTATGAAAATGTGGACGAAAAACGCAGATGAAGGATTAAAACACATTGTGCATGAGGCTGGATATAAAGCGTATGAATTTACGAATACAATATTAGCATATGTATGGTGGGCTGCCGTTATATATACAGCGGCTAGTAATATCGATTTTGTATTGATTGGCTTAATCTCATTTATTTGGATATTGCATCTCGGAAAATTCATGTACGAAATGCAGAGGAAAATGATTTATTAAGGAGAGAAAAGAGTGGATATTTTAAGAAGGCCAGCTAGTTCAATGACGGCGGCGCTAGTTTTGTCCATTTTATACGGAGTAATCCGAACTGGAAAATTAGAAGTAATGTTGAATATATGGGCAGTATTTGGAATTGTATTATTAGTGTTAGCCATTCATGAGCTAGGGCACGTACTATTTGGCTTGATAGGTGGTTTGAATTTTAAATTTATGACAGTAGGACCTATCACTGTTCAAAAGGAAAAAGGGAAATTACGCATTCGAGAAAATAAATTATGGGCGTACTTTGGTGGCGTGGTGATGTTAGCGCCGTCTTCTATAGAGACACCGAACCTTTCAAAGAAATGGGCGTGGATGACTTTAGGTGGGCCAATTATGAGTTTACTATTCGGTATTACTTCAGGTTACATATATATGGTGAGTTATTATCAATATCTTTTATATTTTTCCGTTTTCCACTTTGTGATTTTTGCAGTTACAATCGTGCCGATAAAAGGAACGCTTCTGAGTGATGGTATGCAATTTCTCATTTTAATTAAAGATGATGAAAAAGCTAAGCAGCATTTATATACGATTCAAATATCGAGTGAGTTATTTAGTTATAAAAGACCGAAAGATTGGGATGAGAGATTAGTAGAACTTAGTGAGGAAAAATTAAAAGAGGATAAAAGTATAAGAGAGATAATGAGCGGACTTATGCTCGTCTTTTATGTCCGAGCTGATCAAAGGGGAATGGAAAGAGCAATACCGTATATAGAACAAATTGTTCAACTATCTGTAACGAAGGACAATAAATTTTTCGTTAGTAGTTTTCATAGTTGGTATCTTTTATATAAAGCTCTTTATCAGATAAATAGCCTTTCTCTGCAAGAAGCAAAGGAACATGCAAAGGCCATTACCAAAATGGATTTAAACGGATATTACCGTACACAAGGAATTATTAAATATTTAGAGGACGATATGGAAGCTTCCCGCACTTATATGAAGAAAGCTGATAAAGAATTGGAGAGTGCTGAGAAGAGTGGAATGGGATATTTACAAGTAGAGAGAGAATGGTTTGATCAGCTACAGGCGAGGGTATCTTACGATGGGTGAGGTATCCTCTTTTTTATATGTCATCTTATAACGTTCCATAAACAGCCTAGGACGAGTAAAATAAGATAAGAAGAGCAAAGCTTGGAGGAAGTAAATATGGAAATTTTATCAATTGTTTTGATAGTCTTGCTCATTTATGTTGTTTTTAAAGTAGCATATGTAGCATTAAAGATACTCGCGATCCTATTAATTATCTTTTTAATCGTAGAGTTCGGCAGTAAGTTGCTTGGGGGATAGGGTATGTTGTGTGTTTCGAGTGTCGAAGGTTGTCGTTAAATCGATATCTTGTGTCGAATCGTCGATATAATGAAAAAATCGTTGATATAAGTGGAGAAACGATCGATATATTTGAAAAATCGTTGATATACTTAAGTGAATACTAAGTGGGGTATATGGAAAAGAAGTTGCCGTGGAGGTAACTTCTTTTTATTTTGGTGATGGAGTATGAAAAGGAAAGAATAGCAAACAAAAAAGCTGGAAGATATTCTTCCAGCTTACGAGTTACTTTCAATTTGACGACCATTTTCTTCTTCAGTGTCTTGTAAAAGATTGAATACATCTGCTAGGCAGAATGCGATAAACCAAGTCCATAGACCGTGGAAGAAAGCAGAGCTTAATTGAAGTGGTAATGTATAGTTTGTCATTGAGTAGGAAATACATCCACCAACGATTCCGATCATTGTTAATAACATTGTTTTTTGAGCATTTTCTTCTGGATTGAAGAGGAAGTAAATGTATCCGCCTAAAATTGAAGCGCTTACAAGTGTTTCGATTCCATTAAAAATGATATTCTCTCCAAGCTGAGTGTTTGTCCAGAAGCAAATCACACCGCCGATAATGGCAAACAGGACAGCTATTGTATATCGTATATATTGATTCATATGTTCATCTCCTTATGTAATAAGATGATTTGGAAGTCAAAAAGGTAGGTATAGTATATTGAAGTGAATTTTAGTTGTACGTATCTTTTTATAAAAAGATTAGTGAAGAATAACTAAGATGATCGGTTTTTAAACCGTTACGTGTATGGTGACTGAAATATACCCGACTTCTCGTTTCTTTTTGTTTGTAAAATATGAGAAACTTCCAAGTCTATATACTCTTTTTTTGTGAGTCTGTTTTCATTATAACACATTTAGGGACACAATAATAGAATTATCTGATTTTGTAATAAGTGTAAAAAATAAAAAGCGCAAGGAATGTTAGTTCCTTGCGCTTTTTTATATGCGTTTGAAACGGCCGACAATTTCAACTGTTTCAGTAATGTTCATGAATGCTTTGTTATCCACTTGACGGATAATACGTTTCATTTCGCCTAACTCATATCGAGTCACGACAGTGTAAATCATTTTTTTCTTATGGTTTGTATAGCCGCCGACAGCATCTACCATTGTCACCCCGCGTATGCCGTGATGTAATAGTGCGCTTTTTATTTCCTCACCTTTTTCTGTAACTGTCATTATCGTTAATTTAATATGTTTTGTATGCACGGCATCAATTACTTTGCTGACTACAAACCGGCTAATTAACGTATAAAGCGTAATATCCCATCCGAAAATAAATCCTGCTGCAACAAGTAAGATCAAGTTGAATCCAAAGATGATTGCTCCAATCGAAATATCTCGATGTTTTGCTACAATCAATCCAACGACATCAAAACCACCTGTTGAAGAAGCAAATCGGAATATGATTCCTGAAGCTGCTCCGCAAATTACACCACCGAATACAGAAGAAAGTAAAATATCGTCTGAAACTTGATGTACTGGGATAATGTTCATCGCTAAAGATGATACAGCTACAAAATACGCTGTTAAAAAGGTTGTCTTCTTGCCTAAGTAAAAGTGACTTAAAATAAGAAGAGGAATGTTTAGTAAAAAGATAAGTGCACCGATATTGTAATGCATTAAATAACCGATAATCATCCCTACACCAGCAAATCCACCGCTAATCATATTATGCGGGATAAAAAACATGTTCATAGAAATTGCATACAAAATAGAAGCTATGAAAATAACAACCAACTGTATCATAAATTCTAAGTGAAATGTTTTAGCTGCTGGGAAAGATAAAAAGGCGGTGTCGGGAACGTAATCGGCGTCTCCTAGTTGACCCATAGTATGTTTCATCTCCATATTCATTTTTGATTACAAGAAGAGAATAAAGGTTTTTTCAAAAACTGGCAATAGTTTTATTATAATGCAAAAATTTTATAAATTTCTAATAAATCAAGCCTATTCATTGATGTGCGTGAATATACTAAAGAAAGCGAATACAATGTTTCTTAATTATTGTTTTCTTGAGAAAATATGCAAAATACTTTTTTTGAAAATAAAAGGAAATAGAGAATATTTGCCCGATGTGCTAAAATGAGCTTATTAAGGATGTGAAGCGATGGAATTTTTATTGCAGGATGCAATTCTATATATATCGTTTGTAACAACGGCGCTTTGTTTATTAGAAGTTTTCTTCCTTGCCAATGTTTCTCGCTTTGTGCGTCAGCAAGCATCGAGCGGTAAACAAAGAGCTTTTGCGTTAGTTGATACATGTGAAGATAGTGCAGGAAATGTAACGCTATTTTCTATTTTTTATAAATATGGAATGATTCGTTCTGTTCGCAGACAAGAATCAAGTGAAGAGAATGACGAGGTCGGTCCGTATACACCAATGTTTCGCTAAATAATTACGAAACATTGGAGGAATGAACATGTTAAAATCATATCGAGCTGTGCTCGTTAGTTTATCATTATTACTTGTTTTTGTTTTATCTGGTTGCAGTAATGCGGCCCCAATTGATGCACATAGTACTGGGATTTGGGATCATTACTTTGTATATCCAATCTCGTTTATGATTCAATTTGTTGCTCATCATATACCTGGAGCTAGCTTCGGGATTGCGATCATTATCATGACGCTCGTTATTCGTTCAGCAATGATTCCATTAGCTGTTTCACAATACCGTAGCCAAGCGAAAATGAAAAAAATGCAACCTGAATTGCAGAAGCTAAAGAAAAAATACGGTGATGTAAGCAAAGATCTTGAAAAACAAAAGCAGTATCAAAAAGAAATGTCAGAACTAATGAAATCAGGCGGTTGGAATCCACTTGCTGGTTGTTGGCCAATTTTTATACAAATGCCGATTTTCTCTGCTTTGTATTATGCGATTAGCCGAACAGAAGAGATTCGCACATCTTCATTTTTATGGGTGAACTTAGGACATGCAGATCCATATCATATATTACCGATTATTGCAGCGTTAACGACATTTATTCAGATGAAAGTTTTCCAATCTAATATCACACCTGGAGAACAAGTACAAATGCTAAAAATGCAGCAAATTATGATGCCAGCAATGATTCTATTTATGGGATTTGCGGCGCCATCAGGTCTTGTACTGTATTGGATTACAGGTAACCTATTTACAATGACACAAACAATTGTATTAAGAAAAATAATGGAACGTGAAGAATTACAATTACAAAAAGCTTAGAACAACGCCGCTCGTGATGAGCGGTGTCTTTTTTGTTAAGTCGTTAAGGGAATTTTAAGAAACCAATATTACTATAGGCATTGTATACGAAAGTGTACATGCTTTAGAAATATGAAGGAGGAAATTTCCTATGAAGAAGAAAACAGTTGGGTATTTAGCAATTGCAGGTGCTTTATCATTTGGAATTATAGGAGGAGTGGGTGTACCAGCATTTGCGGCAACGAATACTCCAGCAGCGGATCAGCCTACAAAAACGGTGAAGAAAGATTTAGATGACGCTACAAAACAAAAAGTGAAAACAATTATGGACGATACAAAGAAACAATTAGAGGAGCTAGGTGTAAAGCTTCCAGAGAAAGAAAAACGTAAAGATATGCTTGCGGGATTAGATGATCAAACGAAAGAAAAAGCAAAATCAATTTTAGAGCAAGAGAAATCTGGGAAGTTAACACATGAACAAGCGCAAGAAGAATTAACAAAGCTAGGTGTGAAATTGCCGGAGAAGGGTAAACACAAGGATATGTTTGCAGGATTAGATGATCAGGCGAAAGAAAAAGCAAAGTCAATTTTAGAGCAAGAGAAATCCGGAAAATTAACACGTGAACAAGCAAAAGAGGAATTAACAAAGCTAGGCGTGAAATTGCCAGAGAAGGGTAAACATAAGGATATGTTTGCAGGATTAGATGATCAGGCGAAAGCAAAAGCGAAATCGATTTTAGAGCAAGAGAAATCCGGAAAATTAACACGTGAACAAGCAAAAGAAGAATTAACAAAGTTAGGCGTGAAACTTCCAGAGAAAGAGAAGCATGAAGACATCTTCGCGGGATTAGATGAAGCAACAAAGGCAAAAGCAAAAGCAGTTCTAGAAAATGAAAAGAAACAATTAGAGGAATTAAATGTGAATCTTCCACATCATAAATTTTTTATGAAAAAAGAAGATAAATAATTGAGTTATGTATCTTTCGTGTGGGCAACCGGAAGGTACATATGTGAGGAGGTTTTCTTTGGAAAGCCTCCTCTTACTTATTGTCGTTTTTTTGTTGGGAAATCGTTCATATAATTTTTTATCGCTACACTGTTTCAAAGATATGAGGCAATTAGAGAAAATAAATAGCTTCTGTTATAATATAAGAAGAGAAATATTTCTTATGTTATATAAAAAATATATTGATTTTTTCTAACAATTCAATATAATGAACAATAACTACAAAATTCGACATCAAGAAGTGATGATGAGGACATGATCAATTTTTTACGATTCTCAGAGAGGGAAGCCTTTGGCTGTGAGCTTCCTAGTACGGGAAAATAGATTACCACCTCTGAACTGCAGCAGTGAACGGATACCTAGTAATTGCTTGCCGGCAAAAACCGTTATTTAGACTTGAGAAATTGGTGAAGTATGTCACTTTGCGAATTGAAACAAGGGTGGAACCACGAATATAACACTCGTCCCTTTTTTAGGGAGGAGTGTTTTTTTATTTCATTTTTGCATCACACTAGGATTGGAAGGAGGATACGCAGCATGCATCATGATGAGAAAAACAAAATTGGTTTAACAGTAGCGCTTTCTATCGTAGTAGGGACTATCATTGGATCTGGTGTGTTTATGAAACCAGGGAGCGTATTAGATTACTCAGGGAGTTCTAATATGGCTATTCTTGCTTGGGTAATTGGTGGTCTGTTGACACTAGCAAGTGGTTTAACAGTAGCTGAAATTGGAGCGCAAATCCCGAAAAATGGTGGGTTGTATACGTATTTAGAGGAGATTTACGGAAGTTTTTGGGGGTATTTATCAGGCTGGATGCAAACGATTGTGTATGGCCCAGCTATTATTGGAACGTTAGGGTTGTATTTTAGTTCTTTAATGATCAATTTTTTCTATTTAGATAAAGTATGGAATTTACCAATCGCAATTGGTACCGTTGTGTTCCTAGGCGTTGTAAATAGTATGGGGACAAAATATGGAGGTATCGTCCAAACGGTTACGACAATAGGGAAGATGATTCCGATTATTTTAATTGTTGTATTAGGCTTTTGGAAAGGGAATAGTGATATTTTTAACGTAGTAGTGCCGATATCAGAAAATCAAAGTATAGGTATGGCAATTTTAGCAACTTTATTTGCTTATGATGGTTGGATTTTACTCGCTTCCATCGGCGGGGAAATGAAGAATCCAACAAAGTTATTACCGAAGGCAATGACAGTTGGTATTTTAATTGTAACTGCTGCTTACGTATTAATTAACTTGGCGTTACTGAATGTATTACCAGCAACACAAATTGTAGACCTTGGAGAAAATGCAACAGCGACAGCTGCAGGCATGCTACTTGGAGAATATGGCGGAAAAATTATTAGTATCGGTATTATCGTTTCTATTTTCGGTTGTTTAAATGGAAAGATTTTAACGTTCCCACGTATCCCGATGTCGATGGCAGAGCGTGGACAACTTCCATTTGCTAAGTTTATTGCAAAGGAAAGTCCAAGATTTAAAACACCAGCAAATGCGATTACTGTTGAAATCATTTTAGGAATTATTTTAATGATTATTAGTGATCCGAATAAGCTATCTGAGATTTCCGTATTCATTATTTATATTTTCTATGTAATGACGTTTATTGGTGTCTTCATTTTAAGAAAACGTAATAAGAATAAAGAGCGTGCATATAGTGTACCTTTATTCCCAATCGTACCAATCGTAGCGATTTTAGGTTCGTTCTTTGTAATCGGTAGTGCAATTATCAATGATCCGGTAAGTTGTTTCTTATCAATTGGAATTGTCTTTACGGGACTTCCGGTGTATTGGTATTTAAATAAGAAGAAAGAAACTGAATGATGGAGGGGTAGGTGTATAATGCGCCTACCTTTTTTATTGTAAAAAAATTGTACTTGCTTACAGTTTCTATTTTGGTTACTATAATAGTAGTAACCAAAATAGAAAGCGTGGGGAAAGACTTGAATTTTCGTGTATATATTTTAGCTATTGCGGCTTTCGTAGTCGGAACGGTTGAGCTAATTATAGGAGGAACGCTCGATTTAGTTGCCAATGATTTAGGAGTATCTATTAGCGCAGCTGGTCAGCTTATAACAATATTTTCAGTAGTATTTGCTTTATCAGGTCCAGTTTTATTAGCGGTAACAGGAAAGTTTGAAAGAAAAACATTATACATTGGGGCATTATCGATTTTCTTAATTGGAAATATTATTTCAGCATTTAGTGTGAATTACGAAATGTTAATGTTCTCAAGGGTCATTTGTGCGGCGAGTGGTTCATTAATTATTGCACTATCTGTAACACTTGCTTCTAGTGTTGTAGAACCGCATTTTCGTGCGCGTGCAATTGGGATCATTTTTATGGGGATTAGCGGATCGCTCGTACTTGGAGTACCACTTGGTCTTGTACTCGGAAATGCATACGGATGGCGTGCGCCATTTGTATTAATTTCGATATTAACAGTTATGGCAATCGCTTGTATTTCATTATTCTTAACGAAAGTACCGCCGACATCGGTGTTATCAATAAGAGAACAAATTGCTACGTTGAAAGATAAAAAAATTGTGAGTGCACAGTTAACATCATTTTTATTTTTAACAGGTCATTTAACACTGTATGCATACTTAACACCATTTTTAAAAGATGTGATGCATGTGGAAGCGAACTGGATTAGTGTGTTTTACTTCATTTTCGGAATTGCAGCGGTACTTGGAGGCGGCCTTGGGGGCTTGCTTGCTGATAAATGGGGATCGAAGAAAAGTACTATTTCCATCATTATCGTATTTGCATGTGCAATCTTTATGTTGCCAATGATGACATTTTCATTCCCGCTCTTCATTATTATGATGGGACTTTGGAGTATGCTGAGCTGGGCTATTTCACCAGCACAACAAAATTACTTAATTGAAATTGCACCAGAATCAGCTGGTATTCAGCAAAGTTTAAATAACTCTGCCCTTCACTTAGGAATTGCGCTCGGTTCAACAGTAGGCGGAGTTGTTATTGAAAAATCATCTGTTATATATAACGCTTGGGTAGGCGGTGGCTTTATTATATTAGCACTGCTTTGTGCAATATTCTCGATTACGAGAGGGCGTTCTACTCAGTTTGTGAAAGAAGAATCTATCGTTTGATAGGTTCTTTTTTTATTTGTAAAAAATGGAAGGAGTTAGTAGGAAAATGAAGAAGGTATATATAGCGAGGTGATAGTATATGTATTCAAGTTTTTCAATCATTGGTTTTTTATTTACGATCATACCATTCTTTCTTGTAATTTTTCTCTTTAGATGGGTTCGTTTCATTTATCAAAATTCAGAGAAACAAGTGGAGCAAAATGAGAAAATCATTGAGCTGTTGATGGATATAAAGGAACAAAATGAAAAGGAGTCTAAGTGAAAAACTAGACTCCTTTTTATTATTTAATTAGTATCTTAATTTCATCAACAAACTTTTAATTTCCTCATCTTCCATAAAGAGATCATGGTGTTTCTGGGTAATTTTCGCAAGTGCAACGTCATGATAGAAGAATTCTGTAAAGAACTTCACGAAAGGTTGTGACATTGTTTTCATTGCTTGCCATGACTCTTGTTCTACACCAGCAAATAAAATTTCACGGTCGTCAACGATGAGTAGTAAGTAGCGCTCTAATGCATTAGGTTCTTCAGCTGGGATTAGAAAATGCATGTTTTCTAAATCTGTTTCTACTTTTCCAACTATAAGGGACTCAATTTGGACGCCTTGTTTTGCTTTTTGTTCTAGTAAAGGAAGGTATTCTGAAAGAGTGTCATTCCAAGCTGAAATACGAATCGATTCTTTTGCACTTTCAATGAGCTCTTTACTTTGAACTCGAATAGAAGATTGCATCTTTAAGCTCCACACACGGTCATCCGTAAATGATTTTTTTGATATATTCGTTTCTAAGTCTTGAATATTTGCTTGGAATTCTGTCGTTAATTTTTCAATTGCTAGTTTTAGTGGTAATGCTGTATACAACTTTTTCTTTTCTGAAACAGAATCCATTACCATTCCTTTATCTATCAGGCGTGCTAGCACTTCATATATTTTTGCTTTTGGAACACCAGAGTGCTTCACAATTGTTGTAGCATCTAACGGTTCATTGCTTGATACGACAACTTCATAAGCTTGGCTTTCATATTGTGAGAAACCGAATTTTTGTAACATAGTTCCCTCCGAACGAATGAGATTATATTTTAAGGATAATGAACTATTTGTTTTTGCACAAGTGGTAGTCCGTTTTCTAATTGTATTAAGGTGAGAATTAATTTCAATTTTTTAATTTTATCTATTATACTTAATATAATGATTAATAAGATTTTAATTTAATACGAAGGGGATGCTTGGGGGAAGATGTTAAGAAGTTTACGTTTAAAAATTGCGGTAGTATTTTCAGTACTTATTTCTATGATGTTCGTAGTATTGGGTACAGCTATGTATCAATTACAGAAAGAGAAAGAAGTAAGTTCCTTAGACCAGTATTCTCAAAATACGATGGATCTTGTGACAGAGCAACTTACGACATTTGTTCAAAGAACTGATGAAGATATGGGGTATTATGCGAACAGTGAGATGATTCGTAATATGATTCAAGATGGAGTTACTCCAGAAGAGGAAGCATTTTTAACGAAAGAGTTTGCGGAGTATAAAAAGAACCATCCTGGTATTTTAGATTTATATATTGGTACGAAAGATAAAAAAACATTAAGTGCCAATCTTGCTGAAGGTGGAAAAGTGCCGGAAGGATATGATCCAACGACAAGACCGTGGTATAAAGATTCAGAGGCTGATGTGAAAAAGGTTCATTGGGGACAACCTTCATATGAAATCGCGACAGGAAAGTTAAGTGTAGGGGTTTCTAAAGCTATTACGTCTGAAGATGGTTCTGTATTAGGCGTTGTTGCGATGGATGTATCGCTCGGAACAATTCAGAAGTTACTTCATAATATTCAATACAATAATGATGGAGAAATGTTTATTATAAATGATAAAAATATAGCTCTTGTTTACCCAGAAAAGATAGGGAAAGATATTTCTAAAGAGCCATTGCTGAAGAGTTTAAATAAAGATGTCACAAAATATGCTGAAACTACATTAAAAGGTGAAGATGTAGTTGTTTATAGTCAGTTATTTGATGCGATGAAATGGAAGATAGGAATTTTTTATCCGAAACAAACGATTGATGGATTGTTAAGTAGTATGAGAAATACAGTCATTATAATGGGATGTATTAGTTTATTAGTTGGAATAGTAGCTTCTTATTTATTCTCAAGAAGATTAGCAAGACCACTGCAATTATTAACGAATCACGTTCAAAAAGTAGCAGGAGGTGATTTAACACTGCAAATGAAAGTGACAAGTAAAGATGAGGTTGGAGAGCTGACGAACCATTTTAATCATATGGTTGGGCAAATGAATGAAATGGTAAGTAAAATTAAAAATAGTGTATTAACAGTGCAGCAATCAACGAATAATCTCCATTATTTAACGAATGAAACGGTGGCCGCTAGTAGAGAAGTGTCAGGTGCAATGGATGATGTGAGCGGGGGAGCTTCTACTCTTGCCAATAGTGTAGATGAAGTTTCAGCTCAGCTTGAGAACATGGCGCAGTCAGTGGAAGAAATGAATAGCTCCGTTGGTGAAATAGAAGGAGTGGCTGGTAAAGCGGAAAAGGCATCTAAGCAAGGGTTAAATACGATGCAGAATTTAGTTCGTACAAGAGGAGAGTCATCTTCGATTGTTGTTCATACAGAGGAAGCATCTGGTAAGTTAGAGCAAAAAGTCGGATCGATTCAAAATGTTGTAGAGCTTATAAAAGGTATTTCGGATCAAACGAACTTACTTGCTTTAAACGCTTCGATTGAAGCAGCACGTGCAGGTGAGCAAGGTAAGGGATTTGCAGTTGTGGCTGAAGAAGTTCGAAAGTTAGCGGAACAATCAAAAGAGGCAACAGGAGAAATCGCAACAATGATTGGCGATGTCCAATTAGAAGTAAAACGAGTTGTAGAGGTCGTAAGTAAATTGAAAGATATTGCTGATATACAAAATAAAGTGACGACAGAGGCAGAGGCGGAATTCCGTACAATTATGTCGGTTGTAAATACGATTAGTATCTCAGTTGAAAAAATTGTAGAAGAAGTAAACAATATAGGTCACGAGCAAGGTGAAATTACAGAGGTAATGCATACAATTGCTAGTACGAGTCAAGAAAGTGCAGCTGTATCTGAAGAGGTAAATGCTGCAACTGAATCGCAAGTGAATCATTTAGAAAAGGTAGCTCATACGATGGAAAGCTTGACAGAGCATATGAGAGATTTAGAAAGATTAGTCGAGCAGTTTAAAGTGGAAGAGTAACATATTAGTAAAATGATGAGGATTTCGGTAAAATAGACAATGGATATATAAGAAGCAATTATAGGAGGAAAACTACTATGGCAATTGTTGACGTTTCGATTATTCCAGTAGGAACAGGTAATCCAAGTGTTAGTGAATATGTAGCAGAAGTACAAAAGGTGCTAGAGAAAAATGCAGATCGCGTGAAGTATCAATTAACACCGATGAATACAGTTATTGAAGGAGATCTTCCTGTCATTCTAGAAGTAATTCAACAAATGCATGAAGTTCCCTATACGAAAGGTGCACAACGCGTTGCAACAACAATTCGTATCGATGATCGCCGTGATAAAGTAAGCACAATGGAGAAGAAATTAAACTCTGTTCGATCAAAATTATAAGAAAAAGCAGCGATGATCGCTGCTTTTTTCATATAGGAGGTAAATAAGGTGAGTGAAAAGTTTAATGAGCAATTTGATGGGTTGCTAGAGAAGTACACGGAACTATTACTGGGAGAGAGCAATGAAGAAAGAAAAGAACAGGTGCAGAAGTGGGCACTTTATTCTTACATTGCAAAGACGATGCCAGCTTTAGTGAAGCATTGGAACGAGACGTATCCCGATGCGAAAGAAGAAATGGTACAGTTAATTTCAGATATAAAAAAGATAAATGAAGAGAAGCGAAATGAAAAATAAAAGAGCTTGAGGTGAATTTCACCTTAAGCTTTTTTTATCTCGTAAAAGTCCAATTGATGAGGGCTAATAATCAGAGGGGGCTCTAATTAAAGTTTCACTTTATTAATATCCTCATATAATTTGGATGGAATATAAAGGGTTTTATAGGTGTGTCGAATATTTTCAACATGTCTATTTGAGGCCTAGTAAACCCGTTTTTTCTAAATGTCGAAAAATATTCCTTTTATATTTACAAGCGAGAATATGAGGTTTTAAATGTTTTTATAGTATTTTATAAATTATCTAAATAATTATTTGTATCAAATAATTTTAAAGAATGATATAATTTTGAAGAGGGGTAAAAAACAGATAAAGTACAGTCATAGGGGTGAATTACATGGAACAATTAATGCGAAATTCGTTTCTTTTCTTGTCAAAAAATAAAGCGCTAACAAAGTTAGCTAAAAAGTACGGTTTACGCTTTGGAGCAGGTCGTTTTGTCGCAGGGGAGACAATCGAATTAGCGACAGCAGCTATTAAACAATTGAACAAGCAAGGCCTTTGTGTAACAATCGATTATTTAGGTGAATTCGTTGATAATGAGGCGGAAGCAAATGAAATGGCTAACCAATCGATTGAAGCGATTCGTGCAATTGGAAAAGAAGGACTTGATTCACAGCTTTCTTTAAAAATGACTTCTATGGGATTAGATATCTCAGATGAAATCGTAATGAACAATATGCGCCGTATTTTAGAAGCTGCAAAAGAAAACGGTGTGTTTGTTACAATTGATATGGAAGATTATACGCGTTGCGGGAAGACAATTGATATCTTTAAACAATTAAAATCTGAATACGATAATATTGGTACTGTTATTCAAGCTTACCTGTATCGTACAGAAAAAGATATGGAAGATTTAAATGCTTATAATCCTAATTTACGTCTTGTAAAAGGGGCTTATAAGGAACCTGAAGAAGTAGCGTTCCCGGACAAGAAAGATGTAGATGACAATTATAAAAAAATTATTAAAATGCACTTATTAAATGGAAATTATACTGCAATTGCTTCACATGACGAAGCAATTATTGAATATACGAAAAAACTTGCCGAAGAACACAATATTCCAAGGGATCAATTTGAATTCCAAATGTTATATGGTATTCGTAATGAGCGTCAACTCGAGCTTGTAAAAGAAGGCTACAAGATGCGTGTTTATGTACCTTATGGAAACGACTGGTATGGCTATTTCATGCGCCGTCTAGCAGAGCGTCCAGCGAACGTTGCGTTCGTATTAAAAGGTATGGTTAAAAAATAACCAAGGAGAAAATACTCCTTGGTTATTTTAATTGCTTAAATGCGTAATGTGCCATTTTCTTCGTATCAGGATATAGTTGCGCGCGAGTAGAAGATAATACGACGTTAATGACGCGTTTACCGTCTTTCTCATCAACAGTTACGACCGTATATTTTCCGAGTGCCGATAGACCGCTTTTACTTCCAATCGCATATGGATCGTCATATAGTTCTTCTCGTCCATAGTTTGCGATTTTTGGAGAGCGTTCGGAAGTATATAGAGTTGTATGTACTGAATTCATATATTGTAAAACAATTGGGTATTTTAATGCTTCTTTCGTAATAATGGCAATGTCATATGGTGATACTTTATTTCCAAGTGCATCAGCACCACTTGCGTTTTTGAAAGTTGCATGTTTTGTACCAAGTTCCTTCGCTCTAGCATTCATCATTTTCACAAACTCATTTTTTGATCCTGCGATATGTTCTGCAACTGACTCAGAGATTGGGTCTGCACTAATGATAAGCATAAGTTTTAATGCCTCATCGCGTTTTAATTTTTCCCCAGCACGCAGCTTAATTTTTTTACTTTGACTTTCTGTTTTTATTGCGTTTTCTGTAACTGTAATTTCTTCATCTTCTTTTACATTCTCTAGTAAGAGAAGGGTTGTCATCATTTTGGCTATACTAGCCGGATAAGAGCGTTCATCTTCGCGTTTTCCATACAAAATTTCACCTGTGTCTGCATCGATTGTAATTCCGTATTGCCCCTTAATACTAGGCTGATCAGCTCTTACAGTTTGTTGTCTTTGTGCATAAGAGAAGAAAATCATCCCTGTAAATAGTGTAGCAATCATTACAATCATAACTATTGTTCGTTTCATCATCGTTCCCTCTTTTGTTTTCCATATGTACAAATAAATTGGGCAGAAAAAGCAGCCATTAATCATTATGCCACGTTCTCTGCCCAAAAATATAGCGTTATTTTTCGCCCATATTATGCTTCTTATATTGTTGGTTATTACCTTGACGTCCTTTTTCCACACCGTGGTTATGCGGACCTGCATTTCCGGTTACACTCGCTGCACTAATTCCAGCTTTTGAGGGGTTCTTCTTAAGTTTTGCCATATATATTCCTCCAGTTTCGTCAGATTATAAAAAGGAAAAGTGCATTTTAGTGAAGAAAATACACATATATAGCATGGGCAAATAAAAGAAAAATATTTATTTCAGAAAATTTTATCAATAAATATATTGCGAAAATTTAAACAGTATCATATATTTATAAGTAGAGGCTCACTCATTGATTGCGACTTATGTCGAAAAATTGAATGAGCATTCATTCAAGAATAGGGGGAGAATTGGATGTTCCAAATTAAAAAGGCTGCTGTTCTAGGTTCAGGCGTAATGGGTTCAGGAATTGCGGCACACTTAGCTAATATTGGTATTCCGACATTATTGCTTGATATTGTACCACCTGCGCTTACGAAAGAAGAAGAAGCGAAGGGACTTACATTAGAACATAAAAGTGTGAGAAATCGTTTTAGTAATACGGCACTGCAAAAACTATTGAAGCAAAAACCAGCTCCTCTGACAGTGAAAGGAAATTTAGCACTGATTGAAGCAGGTAACTTAGAAGATGATCTTGAGCGTCTTGCTGATGTAGATTGGATTATTGAAGTAGTAGTTGAAAACTTAGATGTTAAAAAGAAATTATTTGAAAGAGTAGATGCTGTTCGTAAACCAGGTTCTATTGTTAGTTCAAATACGTCAGGCATTTCCGTTGAAAAAATGGCAGAAGGTCGTTCAGACGACTTCCAGAAACACTTCTTAGGAACACACTTTTTTAACCCACCACGATATTTAAAACTTCTAGAGGTAATACCGACGAAAGAAACTGATCCACAAGTATTAAGCTTCATGAAATTATTTGGCGAAGACGTTCTTGGAAAAGGCGTTGTTATCGCAAAAGATACACCAAACTTTATTGGAAACCGCATTGGTACGTACGGCTTGCTTGTAACGCTTCAAGAAATGATTAAGCGCGGCTATAGCATTGGAGAAGTTGATTCTGTAACGGGTCCATTAATTGGTCGTCCGAAGAGCGCAACGTTCCGCACATTAGATGTTGTCGGTTTAGATACATTTGTACATGTTGCAAATAACGTATATGAAAATGTACAAGAAGAAGAGCGAGATGTATTTAAAGTACCAGCTTTCATGCATGACATGCTTGATAAAAAATGGCTTGGAAGTAAAACTGGTCAAGGCTTCTTCTTAAAACAAGGAAAAGAAATTTTAGAATTAAATCCTGAAACGATGGAATACGAAGCGCGCAAAAAATTAAAAGCTGCATCCGTAGAGTTAAGCAAGCAAGAAAAAGGATTAGCGAATAAATTGAAAGCGCTTGTATACGCGAAAGACCGCGCAGGTGAGTTGTTATGGAATATCATCACACCAACTCTTTTATACTCTGCAAAGCTTCATAAAGAAATTGCTGACGATATCGTGGCAATCGATCAAGCGATGAAATGGGGCTTCGGTTGGGAGCAAGGACCATTTGAAATTTGGGATGCAATCGGCGTTGAAAAATCGATTCAAAAGATGGAAGAAAACGGCGTAAATGTACCAGCTTGGGTAAAAGAAATGGTAGAGAAAGGTTTTACTGCTTTCTATAAACATGATAACGGCGATAGCTACTATTACGATAATGGTGAATATAAGCTAATCGAGCGTAATAAAAAAGCAATTTCTCTTAAACAATTAAAAGAGAAAAATGGCGTATTAAAGAAAAATAGCGGCGCGAGCTTAATTGATTTAGGTGACGGCATCCTTTGCTTAGAATTCCATTCGAAGAGCAATGCAATCGGTATGGATATTACGCAAATGATTAACTACGCTGTTGATGAAGTAGAAAAGAATTATAAAGGTCTTGTTATCGGGAACCAATCGAAGAACTTCTGCGTTGGTGCGAATCTAGCAATGATCTTAATGGAAGCACAAGACGACAATTACTTTGAAATTGAGTTGGTTGTGAAAAACTTCCAAGATGCAATGACGAAAATTAAGTACTCTTCTAAGCCAGTTGTAGCAGCTCCATACGGTATGACACTTGGTGGTGGTACAGAAGTTTGTTTACCAGCTGCAAGCATTCAAGCTTCTAGCGAAACGTATATGGGCTTAGTAGAAGTAGGTGTTGGCTTAATCCCTGGCGGAGGCGGTAATAAAGAGCTATACATTAAACACTTAAACAAAATGGCAAACGGTGTAGAATTCGACTTACAAAAAGTTGCGAATAAAGTATTTGAATCCGTAGCGATGGCGAAAGTTTCTACATCAGCGCAAGAGGCTGTTTCTAACAACTTCTTAGGCGATAAAGACGGTATTAGTGTGAATGGTGACCACTTACTATATGATGCGAAACAAAAAGCACTTACTTTATATGAAGCAGGCTATAAAGCACCGATTCGTAAAAAGATACCAGTTGTCGGTGAAACAGGATATGCAACGCTTGTACTTGGTGCAGAAGCAATGCATTTATCTGGTTACATTTCTGAACATGATCTTCACATTGCGAAGAAACTTGCATATGTCATTGCGGGCGGAAAAGTACCGTATGGAACAAAAGTTGATGAGCAGTATTTATTAGATGTAGAACGTGAAGCATTTATTAGCTTAGTAAGTGAGATGAAATCACAAGCAAGAATGCAGCACATGCTTGTAAAAGGAAAGCCATTACGTAACTAATAACGAAGGGAGATATCGTTCATGAGAGAAGCTGTCATTGTTGCGGGAGCAAGAACACCAATTGGAAAAGCAAAGAGGGGTTCATTAAAAACAGTTCGTCCTGACGATCTAGGGGCGTTAGTAGTAAAGGAAACGTTAAAGCGTGCGAATTATGAAGGGCCAATCGATGATTTAATTTTCGGTTGTGCGATGCCAGAAGCAGAGCAAGGTTTAAATATGGCTCGTAATATCGGCGGATTAGCAGGGCTTTCTTACGATGTTCCAGCTATTACAATTAACCGTTACTGTTCTTCAGGTTTACAAAGTATTGCTTATGGAGCAGAGCGCATTATGCTTGGACACTCTGAAGCTGTATTATCAGGCGGAGCGGAATCAATGAGCTTAGTTCCGATGATGGGACACGTCGTTCGTCCGAATAGTCGCCTTGTAGAAGCGGCTCCAGAATATTATATGGGCATGGGACATACAGCAGAGCAAGTTGCTGTGAAATATGGAATTTCTCGTGAAGAGCAAGATGCATTTGCAGTAAGAAGTCATCAACGCGCTGCGAAAGCATTAGCTGCTGGTAACTTCGCTGATGAAACAGTATCTGTAGATGTGACGTTACGCTCGGTTGGATCAAACAATAAATTGCAAGAAGAAACAATCATTTTCGCACAAGACGAAGGTGTAAGAGCAGAGACGACGCTAGACATTTTAGGTAAATTACGTCCAGCATTTAACGTTCGCGGTTCTGTAACGGCTGGTAACTCTTCACAAATGAGTGACGGTGCAGCATCTGTACTATTAATGGATCGTGAAAAAGCAGTGAGTGATGGTATGAAGCCACTTGCGAAATTCCGTTCATTTGCAGTAGCTGGCGTACCACCAGAAGTAATGGGAATTGGCCCAATCGCTGCAATTCCAAAAGCGTTAAAACTAGCAGGATTAGAACTATCGGATATCGGCTTATTCGAGTTAAATGAAGCATTCGCTTCTCAATCAATCCAAGTTATTCGTGAACTTGGTTTAGATGAAGAAAAAGTAAACGTAAACGGCGGTGCAATTGCACTTGGACATCCACTTGGCTGTACAGGAGCAAAACTAACACTATCTCTTATTCACGAAATGAAACGTCGCAACCAACAATTCGGTATCGTAACAATGTGTATCGGCGGCGGAATGGGAGCAGCGGGAGTGTTTGAATTACTATAAAAAAAGTGGAAGCGGCTCGCTCAGAATGTGAGGGGGATGGAGCTTCAGACGTAGAGGCTCTTTTTGCCTCGCAGGAAGAAGCGAAGCCACCGAACATTCTAGCCGCTGGAACTGGATTATAAAAAGTGGAAGTGGCTTGCTCAGAACGAGACGACGCTAAAGCAAAGAATGGAAGCAACAAAGGGTTATAAATAAAATTGAGAGCCAGCTTCTTTCCAAAAGAGAGAAGCGGCTCATGAAAATATGAAGGAGGAAATTTTCATGGAAAAAACAGTAGGAAATGCGGTTAAAGGCGGTAGCTTTTTAGTAGATGAGATTACGATTGATCAAGTGTTTACACCAGAAGATTTTTCATCTGAGCATAAAATGATTGCAAAAACGACAGAGGACTTTATCGTAAATGAAGTTCTTCCAGAGCTTGAATATTTAGAGCAACATGAGTTTGATCGTTCTGTTCGTCTTTTAAAAGAAGCTGGTGAACTTGGTTTACTAGGCGCTGACGTACCAGAAGAGTACGGCGGAATTGGTCTTGATAAAGTAAGCTCAGCGTTAATCGCAGAGAAATTCTCTCGCGCTGGTGGTTTTGCAATCACTCACGGTGCTCACGTAGGTATCGGATCTTTACCAATCGTATTATTCGGTAACGAAGAGCAAAAGAAAAAGTATTTACCATTACTTGCAACTGGTGAAAAATTAGCTGCATACGCATTAACAGAGCCAGGTTCAGGATCTGACGCATTAGGTGCAAAAACAACTGCACGTTTAAATGCAGAAGGTACACATTACGTATTAAATGGTGAAAAACAGTGGATTACAAACTCTGCATTCGCTGACGTATTTATCGTATATGCAAAAATCGATGGAGAGCACTTCTCAGCATTTATCGTAGAGAAAGAATATGCTGGCGTATCTACAAGCCCAGAAGAAAAGAAAATGGGTATTAAATGTTCTTCAACTCGTACGTTAATTTTAGAAGATGCATTAGTACCAAAAGAGAACTTACTTGGTGAAATCGGTAAAGGTCATATTATCGCGTTCAACATTTTAAATATCGGTCGTTATAAATTAGGTGTTGGTACAGTTGGATCTGCGAAACGTGCAGTAGAAATTTCAGCACAATATGCAAACCAACGTCAACAGTTCAAACAACCAATCGCTCGCTTCCCATTAATTCAAGAGAAACTTGCGAATATGGCAGCGAAAACATATGCAGCTGAAAGCTCTGTATATCGTACAGTAGGTTTATTCGAAAGCCGCATGAGTACATTATCTGAAGAAGAAGTGAAAGACGGTAAAGCAGTAGCAGCTTCTATCGCTGAATATGCAATCGAGTGCTCTTTAAATAAAGTATTCGGTTCTGAAGTATTAGACTATACAGTAGATGAAGGTGTTCAAATTCACGGTGGTTACGGATTTATGGCAGAATACGAGATTGAAAGAATGTACCGCGATTCTCGTATTAACCGTATTTTCGAAGGAACGAACGAAATTAACCGCCTAATCGTACCAGGTACGTTCTTACGTAAAGCGATGAAAGGTGAATTACCACTTCTTCAAAAAGCACAAAAATTACAAGAAGAGTTAATGATGATGATGCCAGAAGAAGTAGGCGATGAGCCATTAGCACTTCAAAAATATTTAGTAACTAACGCGAAGAAAATCGGCTTAATGGTAGCTGGATTAGCGGCTCAAAAATACGGTAAAGCATTAGATAAAGAGCAAGAAATTCTTGTGAATATCGCTGACATCGTAAGCAACCTTTATGCAATGGAATCAGCTGTTCTTCGTACAGAAAAAGCAATTAAAACAACTGGTCTTGAAAAGAATAAACAAAAAGTGTTATACACTGAAGTATTCTGCCAAGAAGCATTCAACGAAATCGAAGCAGATGCGAAAGAAACACTTATCGCAGTTGAAAACGGCGACATGCTGCGCATGATGTTATCATCATTACGTAAATTAACTCGCCACACGCCACTTAACGTAATTCCGAAGAAACGTGAAATCGCTGCGAAAATTTTAGAAGATGAGCGTTATACAGTTTAATAGATGAAAAGGAACCAGTGGCCGTTTGGCTGCTGGTTTTTTTATTGATGGATTCTTGAAAAGGGTTGTTTTACATATGTATTTGTAAACAGCTCTTTTTCATGGAGGGATAGGAGATGAGGTTAATAAAAGTAGGAACAGTTCATCAAATCGCATTTTTACCGCGTCTATTTCCGATTAACTGTTACTTTGTCGAAGAAGAAACAGGATTAACGTTAATTGATGCAGCTTTGCCATTTTGTGCAAAGAAGATTTTAGAAGCGGCTCGAAAACTAGGAAAACCGATTACGAATATCGTTATAACACATGCACATGATGACCATGTAGGAGCGCTTGATGCTATAAAACAAGAATTGCCGAATGTTTCGGTCTATATTTCTGAAAGAGATGCTCGTTTACTTGAAGGGGATTTGTCACTGCAACTCGGAGAACCAGGCACGCAAGTAAAAGTGAGTGTGTCAAAAAGGATAAAGACGATTCCAGATATCCTTCTTCAAGAGGGAGATCAAATTGGTTCACTTGTAGCAATTGCAGCTCCAGGCCATACACCGGGATCAATGGCGTTTTTAGACACGAGAAATGATGCGCTCATTGTTGGAGATGCATTTCAAACGAGAGGAGGAGTGGCGGTAGCAGGACAGTTGAAGTGGCTTTTTCCGTTTCCTATGTTTGGTACGTGGGATGCAGAAGTTTCATTAAAAAGCGCTCAGAAATTGCTAGAGTATAAGCCGTCTATATTAGCGACAGGGCATGGGAAGATGATTAAAAATCCGTTAGTGCAAATGCAACGGGCGATTGAAGAAGCGGAAAGGAATTTAACTAGAAAGAGCCTTTAATTGTTTAGAGGCTCTTTTTTGCTAGATGATATTATTTTGTGGGTTTTAAGTATGTGTATATCGCTAATAGGAAACCGAAAAACATAAATATAAAAGGGTCTTGGCTTGGGTTAGGGTCATAGCTATCTTGCACCTTAGTAAGAAAATCATGTGCTTTCATGTTTACCTCTCCTTTTATTCATAAGGTTTAGTATGAAGTGGGGATCATGATGTGGAAGTAAGAAAATTTTATTTTATAATTATTATATAACAATATAGTTCCTAAAACTATAGAATACAAAGCGTTCATAATATGTAAAATTGCATATTATTCTTTTTGAAATTTTTGTTATATTATCCTTATATTTATATTAAAGGATTTTTATTAAGGTAATGAAAACAAATGGAGGAATAGTATGAGTAAAACGGTGTTAGAAGCGTATAGTGTGGAAAGGAAAATAGATAATATAACATATAAAAATCTATTTGTAATGATAGCAATCATTTTAGGATTCTTACTTCTAGGAGGGTTATTCCTTGGTTTAGCTTTTGGGATTTATGGTGAGGAAGCGTTGCGTGATAATTTAGAAGGGTACTATTTCCTTTTATTAGATGCAGCTGTTGTTGCTATCGTTTTATTAGCTTATAAACCAGTTCTTCATTTTATTAAATATATTTGGGATTTATCCGTTTTGAAGAATGGGAAGACATATTTATATCTATTAATTGGTTTTATGGTTATTGCGTTATCACAATATTTAATGTTACATGTGTTTAGTTTTGAAAGTGCAGCAGAACAACAGAAACAATTAGGGAGCTTAGGACTTCAAAATAGTCTACAAAGTATTATATATGTGTTAAGTGTTGCTATAATTACACCGGTTAAAGAAGAAATTCTATTTCGAGGTATTTTATATCGATTTTTAGAAAAGAAATATAATTTTTTAGTTGGTATCATTATTTCTTCCTTCATTTTTGGAATTCTTCATGGAGGTCTTCTAATTACGGCAACAATTATGGGGATTGTATTTGCGATGTTATACAAAAAGACGCAATCTATTATACCTAGTATTATTTTACACATTTCGTGGAATTTACTTGTGAGTATAAGTATGATTGTATCTCTATAAAATTGAATACAGAACCAGTATAAAAGATGAATAGTCTTAGCTATTCATCTTTTATTTTGTATGCACGTGAAAAAGTTAATGCATGCATATAATCCAAAAAGAACCAAATACTAATGACGAATGAACAAAGAAAGGCAGGAGTATTCCATGCAAAATTTAACAGAGCTTGAAGTAGAAAACTTACGTCATTTAATCGGTGGACACGCAACAATTATTAACAAGTTGGAGCAGTATGCACAGACGTGTACAGATCCAGAGTTGAAACAAATGCTACAAAAGGATGCGCAAGATGCACGAAATATGAAACAGCAATTGATGACTTTTCTAGGATAGGAGGAAGCGACAGATGAATGAAAAAGATATGGTAAATGATTATTTAGCAGGATTAAATGCAAGTTTAACAAGTTATGCAAATTATATTGCTCAGTCTGATAATGAACAGTTACACCAAACATTAATTCAAATTCGTAATCAAGATGAAATGCGCCAACGTAATATGTATGAGTACGCAAAGCAAAAGAGTTATTACAAACCGGCAGCACCTGCGAATCCAATGATTGTGCAGCAATTAAAAGGCCAATTAAGTGCGGAATAATGGGATGAAAAAACGAGCGAATGAAGTCGCTCGTTTTTTTGTTTTGTCCCGTAAAAGCCCAATGGATAAAGGTTGATTGAAGTTTCACTTTATATATGTCAATAAATACATAATAAATATTTTTTCAGTTGTAACAAATATGACGAAAATTAAATATAACAATTCACAAAAAGGACAAAAACTTTGCTCAATATTTCACAAAGTATCCATGGTTTCTATCGTGGGAATCTCTATAATTAAGAGTGTAAAGAACAAAAGAAATAGATTATATGATCAATTAGGAGAGATTGCTATGAAAAGAAATACAAGAAAAATTGCAATTATCGGTACTGGATTAGTTGGATCAAGTTGTGCATATTCCATTGTAAATCAAGGCATTTGCGAAGAACTATTATTAATTGATATAAATCATGAACGTGCAGTTGGGGAAGCGATGGATTTATCACATTGCATTAACTTTACAAATACAAGAACAAAAGTATATGCAGGAAGCTATGAAGACTGCAAAGATATGGACATCGTTATTATTACAGCGGGACCAGCACCAAAACCTGGACAAAGTCGCTTAGATACTTTAGGAGCGAGTGCGAAAATTATGGAAAGTGTTGTTGGCGGCGTAATGGAAAGTGGATTTGACGGTATTTTCTTACTTGCATCGAACCCAGTTGATATTATTACATATGAAGTGTGGAAATTATCTGGATTACCTAGAAATCGTGTGATCGGTACTGGTACATCACTAGATTCTTCTCGCTTAAGAACAATTCTATCTGAAATGTTACATGTAGATCCTCGTAGTATTCATGGGTATTCATTAGGAGAACATGGTGATTCTCAAATGGTTGCTTGGTCTCACGTAACTGTTGGTGGAAAGCCGATTCTACAAATTTTAGAGGAGCAAAAAGAACGATTTGGTGAAATAGATTTAGATGAAATTGTTGAGAAGACTGCAAAAGCAGGATGGGAAATTTATAAACGAAAAGGTACTACTTATTACGGAATCGGAAATTCTCTAGCGTATATTGCGAGCTCAATCTTTAATGATGATCACCGTGTAATTGCTGTATCAGCTATTTTAGATGGGGAGTACGGTGAGTATGATATTTGTACAGGGGTGCCAGCTATTATTACTAGAGATGGTATGAAAGAAGTTGTAGAACTAAATTTAACAGAGGATGAAGAATCTCGATTCGCAAAATCAAACGATATTTTACGTGATTATATGAAAACAATTGGTTACTAACTTATAGGAGAAGGTGAAACAAATGAAGGAATATATAATGTCTCGTGTATTTAAAGCATCAGCTGGAATCGCACAAGGTATTTTCGTATCCCTTGGAATTGGTTTACTAATCGAAAATATAGGAAGAATTGTTGATATTCCATTGCTTATTACAATCGGAGTTGTTGCAAAATCACTTATGGCACCAGCCATTGGTGCCGGAATTGCTTTTATGCTCGGTGCAAACGGTCTTGTTATCTTTTCAGCGATGGTAGCCGGAGCGATTGGTGCCGGATCCATTTCAATTACTGAAGCGGGTCTAATCATTAAAACAGGTGAGCCAATCGGTGCATTATTAACAGCAACTTTAGCTGTATATATTGGTAAACGTTTAAGTGGAAAAACTGCGTTAGATATGATGCTCGTTCCATTTGCGGCCATATTAGGTTCTGGTTTAGTTGGTATTTGGTTATCTCATAATATTACTCCTGTTTTAAATACAGTTGGAGCATTTATCAAAGATAGCTCAGCTGGTAGTCCGTTTATCGCTTCTATCGTCATTGCAGTAGTTTGGGGGCTATTACTTATCTCTCCAGCTTCATCAGCTGCATTAGCGATCGCACTTAGCTTAGATGGCGTTGCAGGTGGTGCAGCTCTAGCAGGATGCGTTGCTCAGTTTATCGGATTCTCTGTAATCTCAGCGAAAGAAAATAATTTAGGTGGCATATTAGCTCAGGCGCTTTGTACTCCGAAAGTACAGTTGCCAAACATTACTAAAAATCCAATGATTCTCGTCCCGACTGTCGTCGCTAGTGCGATAGTCGGCCCAGTATCGGCATTAATTTTCCAACTAGAAGCAGGGAAAGAAATCGCTGGTCTTGGATTAAGTTCTCTTATCGCACCAATTAATTTAATTTCCAGTCAAGGATGGGGAGTTCTTCCAGCTATGGCAATCACTTATATCATCATTCCAGTAGCTGTTTCTTATATACTTTACATTGCTCTTAAAAAAGCAGGTCGTATTCATTCTGGTGATATGACTGTACCGCAATCTTAATTTGAAAATCTCCTTAATAATAGATAAAAGCAGACTGAAGAAGCCACAGTCTGCTTTTTTGTTATGTTACATCTTATGATTTTGTTTTACTGGAATGCGTACTGTTTCTTTTGCTAATAAGAGCTGAACGCCGAAGTATAATATACTCGCGAGCGTCATTCCAGAAACAGCATCTACAAATGCATGTTGCTTCGTAAATAGTGTTGATAAAATGATAAGTGTACCGAAGAAAGTAAGGATGTAATATTCAAAAGCATGTTGCTCTCTACGCTTAAAGGCAGCTAACATAATTACAAATGTAGTAAGAACGTGAATGCTAGGGAAACAGTTTACCGGTTGATCGATACTATAAATATAGCGAACTAGTTCAGAAAATACGTCTGTTCCAACGACGGTTGGACGTGGTACAGTTGTCTGCCAAAAATAATAAATAGAAAAACAAGCAAGTTTGCCAAGAATTACACTACTTAAAGTAACGTAATATTGCTTTCGATCAGCAAAGCAGTAATAAATAAGTGCGCCGTATAAGTAAGGAAACCAAAGTAAATAAGGAATAATAAATGCTTTTACAAATGGAATCCAATCATCTACTACAGTTGTGACATCTACTGCGTGAACAGTTGATTTATTTAATACGTCGTAAAGGGGACTTACGAGTACGAGTAGAAGTATATAACTTAACGGAAGAAAAGATGAAAGTTTAAATTTCTTCATGATAATCTCCTATGTTTAGTAATGTAGGTAAATTCAATTGATTATAATATAGAAACGTAAATTGGGCTATCGATTTTACTTACATTTTCTTGAATTAACCTTACGTTTTTGTCACTTGACTTAAAAGAAGGGGAGAGTGCTATATGAAGCGTTTATCGTATTTCTTATTTTTTATATTGATATGCCTAGTGAGTGCGGGGTGTGCAAAGGATAAAGAAGGAGAGAAATTAGAATATAACGGGAGAGCACTCGTAATTGGAGTTGTTGGAGAAAAACCGAAAGATACGTTTAGAAATATAAAGTTTGAGGAAATGAAGTTAGAGGAACTGGAAAAGAAATCTAAGGAAGTGGATGGTTTTCTAATAATGAAAGATCACTTTCAAGAAGCCTCAACAGAGCAGTATAAAAGTATATTTTCATCGCTAAAGAAACCAGTGTTTTTTATCGGTTTGCAAGATAAATCATATTCAACGTTTATTACGAAAGGGATAGAGTATAACAGTGCACGAAAAGATGTAAATGCTATGTATACGCAAGGCTTTGCAAATATCGGAAGTGGTGAAGGACAACAATGGGCAGTTGGTTTATCAAATGGTGGAAATACTGAAGAAAGCATTCATAATATGTATATCGTCGTATTTCAAACAATTGCAGATTATTTGAGTCGATGAATAAGGAGCCTGTAAACGAGGCTTCTTATTTTTTAAGCAGAAGCACATATAACAATATGATCGAGAAGCTTACGAAAGCATTACAACGTATGCGAGATGCATTCCCTGCTATAATGATACCGATTTATAATTTTATATCAGCTATTGCAGATTTAATTATAAAGTTTTAATAAAGCGCATCCAGGAATCGGTTATATAGTGGTTCAAATGATTCCGTTATTTATGCGATTACTTGTTGGGATTGCTAAGGCTATTTTGTCCTACACTAGTAGGTTTTTTTTATTAACAGTAATTCCTCAATATTCATGGAATATGCAAATGTGCATATTGTATTTATTTGGATTTTTTGTATGTTAAAATCAAATATAGGGATTTTTGTATATAACGAATTGAAATCAGAAATATCCAATGAATTTTGAGAGGTGTTACATGTTTAAAAACAAGAAATTAATTCGATTTGGTCTAACATTACTTGTATGTTTATTTGTAATTGATTTTACAATCAGTTATTTTCAAGCATATCTTGAATCAGCGGCAGGTATTAAATGGGTAATATCAGAAACTTGGAGAACTATTTTGTTAGATGCCCCTGAAAGTATATTGGTTATTTTAGGCGCAATTGCTTTATATGATTTTACAAAAGAAACATCTCCAAAAGACGCATCAATTTAAATGCGTCTTTTTTATTTCATTCAATTAGCAATTTCGTGGATGGTAGTTTTGCTATCAATAATAGGAAATTATGTCATACAATGAAGATAATATTAGAAATTTATGAGGAGGATTACGTTGGGGAAATTTTTAATTAGTTATGCTGCAAGTTTGCTTGCTTTTATTATTATATGGTTCTTAATACCGTATATTTCTAATCCTAGTTATTCTTACGAGAATGATTTACCTAACATATTTGGATTCATTATAATTCTCATTATATTTGGTAGTATATTAGATCTTGTAGCTTGCCTAATTGGAGAAGTATTATACAGAAACATAAAACAATGTAGGAAGTTTCGATTTGGAATTCCTGTATTTATAGGACTCGCTCTTATCTATATATGTATACTCTCTCTTTTTACTATTACAAGTGCATATGCTTCTAGTTTAGTTGCACCTATCATTATGGGGTGCTTAGCTTTTTATTTAGTACGTAGAAAAATATAATTAACTTCAACTAACGATAATTATGTAAATGAGATAGTGGCGGTTCCGCAAAGATTTTGAATAAACTAAGAAAAAGTAGAGGACTATACATTTCTGCTTTAATAAAGGATACGTTTACCTTTATATTTCAGTCAGTAATTTAAATTTCATATTCTCAGGAGCAGTTACTTTGGCGTTATTGAGGATAGGTTTAATAACTTTTTTATGGGCTCACTACTACAGTCAAAATCGTTAGTTCCTTTTATCTGTACGCCTTTGTCATTTAAAGTATTTTCAGGTTTTGTGACCATAGGCTGAAATGGTTAAATAAACGTTTGTTTAAGATGTATGTTCGGTAGGAAGAAACCGATGCAGCTCAAGGGCTAACAAAGAAAAAGGGGAATGAATCAAACGTTTGTTTAAGATGTATGTTCGGTAGGAAGAAATCGATGCAGCTCAAGAGCTAACAAAGAAAAATAGGAAGTTAATCAGACGTTTGTTTAAGATATATGTTCGGTGAGGGATGAGAGAAGAATCTACAAAAAATATATATTTATTTTTTTCTAACAAATGGCGGAAAAATAAGAAAAATTGCAGGATTATTAAAAATTATCACGAAATAAGTAAAAGTTTAGCGAATAATCGTTTGAAATAATAAAACGTTTTCTATATGATAAAGGTAAAGGTTAGTAAAAAAGTAGGTGAATTTATGACAGTAACATTTTATTCATATCCAAAGTGTGGCACATGTCAAAAGGCAAAGAAATGGTTTGAGGCAAACGATGTAGCATATGAGATGATTCATATTGTTGAAAATCCACCGTCAAAAGAAGATTTACGTAATTTACATGTAAAAAGTGAATTACCATTAAAAAAATTCTTTAATACAAGTGGAATGCGTTACCGCGAACTTGGTCTAAAAGATAAGTTGAAAGATGCAAGCGAGGACGAAATGTATGAGCTTTTAGCATCTGATGGCATGTTGATTAAACGTCCAATTGTAACAGATGGAACGAATGTAACACTTGGTTTTAACGAAGAGCAGTTTGAAAGTGTGTGGAAAAAGTACCAATAAGGTATTTTTACATAATTAATACATTCACTGGAGGTACAGTCATGAGCATTCCAAATAATTTACGTTACTCTGAAGAACACGAATGGGTAAAAACTGAAGGTAATGAAGTTGTAATCGGTATTACTCACTTTGCACAAGGTGAGCTAGGCGATATCGTATTCGTTGAACTTCCTGAAGTAGGTGCAACAATCGAAGCTGACGAGCCATTCGGAAGCGTAGAATCTGTTAAAACAGTTTCTGAATTATACGCACCTGTAAGCGGTAAAGTTGTAGCAGTAAACGAAGAATTAAGTGACCAACCAGAACTTGTAAACGAATCTCCATACGAGGGTGCATGGATGGTTAAAGTTGAACTTTCTGATGCAAGCCAAGTTGAGAAGTTATTAACTGCAGAAAAATATGCAGAAATGACAAACCAAGACTAATTTTAGTCAACTGAAGGACAGCCTTTGTGCTGTCCTTTTTATTTTGTGCTACATAATGAGTTGAAAAGCACATATATATGAATCAATTATCATGTGAGAGTACATTAATGGGAAATCTATTTAGTGGAGTTCCATGCTTTTTACAATCTAAACGAGCCGCTTCCGCTTTTCATTGTCTAGCTCCAGCGGCTAGAACAGTCGGTCATTTCACCCCTTCACTTGAGGCAAAAGGCGCCTCTAGTTCAGGAGTTCCAATTGCCCTCTTGTTCTGAACAAGCCGCTTCCGCTTTTCTTTTGCAAAAATAAACAGGAAACAACATGAAAATAACGAATATACTATATACTAAGTTAAAGGTTGTATAGTATATGGTGATCGGGTGATGACATATGATTTATGTAGAAAAAGTCATTATTGTAGAAGGTAAATCAGACAGAAGAAAGATTGAATCTATTATTCGTGAACCGGTGGAAATTGTTTGTACAAATGGTACAATTGGTTTGTCGAAAATGGATGAGCTCATTGATCAGTTTTTTGATAAGGACGTATATGTGCTAGTGGATGCTGATGATGCTGGAGAAAAGTTAAGGAAACAGTTTCGAAAAGAATTTCCGCAAGCAGAGCATATTTATATTGATCGCTCGTACCGAGAAGTGGCGACTGCACCTTCTTCACATTTAGCAAATGTATTATGGGGAGCTGACATTGACGTTTATACAGAATATTTACGGTAAGGAATGATAGAAGTGATTGACTGGACAGGAGCCGAAGCTACAGCCCTAATAGAGAATGAAGAAAAAACAGTGCTATATGTATATACACCAATGTGTGGAACATGCCAATTAGCAAAGAAGATGTTAACGGTTGTCGAGATGACGATTGAAGAGTTGAAAATTGGAATGTTAGATTTAAATTATGCTCCGCATTTAGCGAAAGAGTATGGAATCGAAAGTGTGCCTTGTTTACTTGTTTTTGAAAATGGGACACTAATGAAGAAGATATATGCATTTCATTCGGTTGAATATTTATATACGGAATTAAAGTAGGCGGCAAAGTTTTTGCCGCCTCGACATATTTCTTGGGAAATATGTCGACATGCGGGATGGATACAGTATTTGTCGAGCGAAAGTAACAGGATTGCTCTTTAGTGAGAGGGAAATGGTATGTAATAGAAAGTGATATGAAGGATGTGATTTAGGGTGAAATTATATTCTTTGCTTCAATCATTTGTAAATTACGCTAACGGTCAATATCATTTAGAACCGCTTTTAAGACAAGGAGAAAAAACTGTTAATTTCCGCTTTGGAGATGAAAGTTGTTCATTACAAATTTCAAGAGATTATATAGAATTGTCACAAGAGGCAAGAGGAACGGAACAAATTGTGTGCTTAGATGAAGAGGATGTAAAACAATTAGTGAACGGAAATGTAAGATTGCAAATGTTAATGAACGATGGACGTGTGCAATATTCGGGAACATATCGAACGATGCTATTAGTTGAATCGATGTTTCATATATGTAAACCGATGTCAGTAGGTGCTTAAAATTCTGAAGTTTCTTGTTTTGTGAAAATTCTTGTTGACATGACGTGTGGATATTGATACAATTCAATTCATAAAATATAGACAATTTCATAAATTACAAATCAGACGAAAATTAAATCTGATTTCTCTTATCAAGAGAGGTGGAGGGACTGTGCCCTGTGAAGCCCGGCAACCGTCAACTTATGTTGAAATGGTGCCAATTCCTGCAAAGCGAATGCTTTGAGAGATGAGAGAGAGGGATAATGTTGTTATATACGCATATAAACCTTTCTGCTTCTCTAAAGCGGAAAGGTTTTTTTGTTGTTTGAATGTGGAGGACATTCAAACAATAAGAGGAGCTATGGCGATAGATTACACGCATGAAAAATAAAAAAATTGCGGAGTCTATCCAAAGTTTTATGAAATCCAGCTCCAGCGGCTAGAACAGTCGGTCGTTTCATCCCTTCCTATGAGGCAAAAAGCGCCTCTACGTCAGGGATTCGGGCGTCCTCTTGTTCTAAACGAGCCGCTTGCGCTTTTTACTTAAAAAAGGGGTGAACATCATGATCTTATTAGAAAATGTAAAGAAAATATATAAGGCAAAAAGCGGTGATGTCACTGCTGTAGATAACGCCAATTTAAAAATAGAAAAAGGCGAAATATTTGGTGTTATCGGATATAGTGGTGCTGGGAAAAGTTCTTTAATAAGGCTGTTTAATCAGTTAGAGAAACCAACTTCTGGCCAAATTACAATTGCAAATCGTGTCATTTCAGCAATTACAGGAAGTGAACTTCGTAAGGCAAGGCAAGAAATTGGAATGATTTTTCAGCACTTCAACTTACTTTGGTCACGAACTGTACGCGAAAATATCGCATTTCCACTTGAGATTGCAGGTGTTGATAAGGAGAAGAGAAGAAAACGTGTTGATGAGTTAATTCATCTCGTTGGATTAGAAGGAAGAGGAGACGCGTATCCATCCCAGTTAAGTGGTGGACAAAAGCAGCGTGTTGGGATTGCTAGAGCGTTAGCTAACAACCCACAAGTGCTTTTATGTGATGAAGCAACGTCAGCACTTGATCCGGAAACGACAGATCAAATTTTAGATTTACTACTTGATATTAATAAGCGTCTCGGTTTAACAATTGTATTGATTACACATGAGATGCACGTAATTCGAAAGATTTGTAATCGTGTTGCGGTAATGGAGAAAGGGAAAATCGTAGAAACAGGTCCAGTACTTGACGTATTCCGTAATCCACAGCAAGACATTACGAAACGCTTTGTACAGCAGTTAACAGATTCTGAAGATACAAACGAAACAATTGAAAGTTTAATTGAAAAATATCCAGATGGCAAAGTAATTCGCTTGCAGTTTATCGGTGAGGCTGTAGAAAGACCAGTACTTCAAAGATTAATGCAACGCAGTGATATAGAAGTTAGCATTTTGCAAGGAAATATCGCACAAACGAATAACGGTTCTTACGGAAGTTTAGTTGTTCATTTAAATGGTGAGGAAACAGCAATCCAGCAAGCGATAGAGGGAATACATCAAGATCAAGTAGAGCTGGAGGTGATTGCACATGGATAAGTTACTCGTAAATGTTGATTGGAACCAAATGTTAGAAGCAACTGGTGAAACGTTATATATGACGGCAATCGCAGCGCTTGCCACATTTGTTTTAGGACTCATTTTAGGATTGTTACTCTTTATGACATCGAAAGATAATTTATGGGAAAACAAAGCGGTTAATACAGGGATTGGAGCCTTCGTAAACATATTCCGTTCTATACCGTTCATCATTTTAATTATTTTATTAATTCCATTCACAAAGATTATCCTTGGAACAATTCTCGGGGCTAGTGCAGCATTGCCAGCTTTAATTATTGGAGCGGCACCATTTTACGCAAGAATGGTTGAAATCGCACTTCGTGAAATTGATAAAGGTGTAATCGAAGCTTCAAAAGCAATGGGGGCAAAAACAAGCACAATCATTTTAAAAGTGTTAATTCCAGAATCATTACCAGCGTTAGTATCTGGTATTACGGTAACGACAATTGCTTTAGTAGGCTATACAGCAATGGCGGGAGTTGTTGGTGCTGGTGGTCTTGGAACACTCGCTTACTTAGAAGGATTCCAGCGTGGAAATAACGATGTAACAATCGTTGCGACAATTTGTGTGTTGCTAGTTGTATTTTTCATTCAGTGGATTGGTGATAGTGTAACGACTCGAATAGATAAAAGATAATGAAAACAGGAGGGTATTTCAAATGAAAAAATTATTACTTACAGCACTTATTTCAACTTCAATTTTTGGGTTAGCTGCTTGTGGCGGGAAAGATAAAGATGAAAAGAAACTAGTTGTTGGGGCTTCTAACGTACCGCACGCTGTTATTTTAGAAAAAGCAAAACCGTTACTTGAGAAAAAAGGGATTGAGCTAGAAATTAAAAAATTCCAAGACTATGTGTTGCCGAATAAATCGTTGGCGGATAAGGATTTAGATGCAAACTACTTCCAACACATTCCGTATTTAGAGAAAGAAATAAAAGATAAAAAGTATGACTTTGAAGTAGCAGGGAAAATTCATCTAGAACCAATTGGTGTATATTCTCAAAAATATAAGAGCTTAAAAGAACTTCCTGATGGGGCGACAATTATTATGAGTAATTCTGTTGCTGATCATGGACGTGGTTTAGCAATTTTACAAAAAGAAGGTATTTTAAAAATTAAAGATGGAGTAGATCCAGTTAAAGCGACTCCGAAAGATATTGCGGATAATCCGAAAAATCTAAAATTCAAAACGGATATCGAGCCTGGTTTATTACCACAAGTGTATAACAATAAAGAAGGCGACGCTGTTCTAATTAACTCTAACTATGCAATTGATGCGAAATTAAACCCAGAAAAAGATGCGATTGCAATTGAAGGTAGTGATTCTCCGTATGCTAACATCGTAGCAGTTCGTAAAGGGGATAAAGATAAGAAAGAAATTAAAGCTCTTGTAGAAGTGTTGCACTCTAAAGAAATTGAAGACTTTATTACTAAAGAGTATAAAGGGGCAGTTGTTCCTGTAAAAGAATAATTGTTTGAAGAAGGGCTGGTGTATGCCGGCTCTTTTTTTCTAACTACATACCTATAGGGGAGAAGGGGATATCAGATGAAAAAGATTATACTGTCAGTTGTTACAGCGCTATCTGTATTTACATTAGCTGCTTGCGGGGGAAAAGAGGAAAATAAGCTTGTCGTTGGAGCTTCTAACGTGCCGCACGCTGTCATTTTGGAGAAAGCACAGCCAATATTAGAGAAAAAGGGTATTAAATTAGAGATTAAAAAGTTCCAGGACTATGTGTTACCGAATAAAGCGTTAGCGGATAAAGAAATTGATGCGAATTACTTCCAACACATTCCATATTTAGATAAAGAAATTCAAGAAAAAGGATATAAAATTGTAAACGCAGGAAAAATTCATTTAGAACCAATGGGCATTTATTCTAAGAAATATAAAAGCTTAAAAGACCTGCCAGAGGGCGGAACAGTTATTATGAGTAATAACGTGGCTGAGCGCGGCCGTATGTTAGCACTATTACAAAAAGGTGGCGTTATTAAGCTTAAAGATGGAGTAGATGTTGTTAAGGCGACAGTAAAAGATGTTGTAGAAAATCCGAAAAACTTAAAGTTTAAAACAGATGTTGAACCTGGACTGTCACCGAAGCTGTATGAAAATAATGAGGGAGATGCTTTATTTATTAATTCAAACTATGCAATTGATGAGAAATTAAATCCAACAAAGGATGCAATTACGATTGAAGGATCAGACTCTCCGTATGCAAATATTATTGCAGTTCGTAAAGGTGACGAGAAGAAAAAAGAAATTAAAGAACTGGTAGAAGTATTGCATTCAAAAGAAATTCAGGATTTTATTACTAGAGAATATAAAGGTGCTGTACTTCCGGTAAGTGAATAAACGTAAGGAAAGGACTGGGAATTTATCAGTCCTTTTTTCTTTATATATATAAGAAGAAAGGTGTATCATATAAGGATGCAAAGGAAATACTTATATACATTTGTGAAAAAATTGTTACTTTTTTTCGTCGTTTGCGATATCATTTTATTTGATATAAAATTAGAATGAGAATAAAATGAGAATATGAACGTTTTAGGAATTTTTAAAATGTATATATAGGATTAATGGAGGTATTGAGATGGCTGGTTCTACATTAACGGTTAAAGACTTACACGTATCAATTGACGGCAAAGAAATTTTAAAAGGTGTAAACCTTGAAGTAAAAGGTGGAGAAATCCACGCAATTATGGGACCTAACGGAACAGGTAAATCAACTTTATCTTCTGCAATTATGGGTCACCCAAAGTATGAAGTAACAGAAGGTAGCATCATCATTGACGGTGAAGATGTATTAGAAATGGAAGTAGACGAGCGCGCACAAGCAGGTCTATTCTTAGCAATGCAATATCCAAGTGAAATTAGCGGAGTTACAAACGCTGACTTCTTACGTTCTGCGATTAACGCACGTCGTGAAGAAGGCGATGAAATTTCTCTTATGAAATTTATCCGTACGTTAGATAAAAACATGGAATTCCTAGAAATGGATCCAGAAATGGCACAACGTTACTTAAATGAAGGTTTCTCTGGCGGTGAGAAAAAACGTAATGAGATTCTTCAATTAATGATGATTGAGCCAAAAATTGCAATCTTAGACGAAATCGATTCTGGTCTTGATATCGATGCGTTAAAAGTTGTATCTAAAGGTATTAACCAAATGCGCGGCGAAGAGTTCGGTTGCCTAATGATTACGCATTACCAACGTTTATTAAACTACATCACTCCAGACTTCGTTCACGTTATGATGAACGGTCGTATCGTTAAATCTGGTGGACCTGAGCTTGCACAACGTCTAGAAGCTGAAGGTTACGACTGGATTAAAAAAGAATTAGGTATTGAAGACGAAACAGCAGAGCAAGAAGCGTAAGAGAGGAGCATAAACATGACAATCGGTACATTACCTTTCGATCAAGAAACAATCCGTCAGCGCGCTAGCGAAGTAAACGAAGCTGCTTGGTTGACTGAGTTCCGCTTACAAGCTCTTGCACAAGCAACAGAACTTCCAATGCCAACGCCTGATAAAACGAAAATTGAAAAATGGGACTTTATCGGAAAAGGCGACGCTGCTAAGCAAGAGCCTGTAAGTTCTTTAACAGAGCTTCCAGAAGCAGTGAAAAACTTAATCGATGAAAATAACAGCGTATTAGTACAACGTACTGGTACAACTGCGTTCGTTTCTTTAGCAGACGAAGCAAAAGAAAAAGGTGTTATTTTTACAGACATCGTAACAGCTGCAACAGAGCATGCTGAACTATTACAAAAGTATTTAATGAAAGACGGCGTGAAAGTAGACGAGCATCGTCTAACTGCACTTCATGCTGCATTAATCAACGGCGGTGCATTCGTATATGTTCCGAAAAACGTTGTTCTTGAAACTCCACTTCAAGCTGTATTCTTAGTAGACGGCGAAGAAGCTAACGTATATAACCACGTATTATTCGTAGCTGATGCGAACAGTACTGCAACTTATGTAGAAAACTATGTTGCAAATGAAAATGCTAAAGGTATTGCAAATATCGTAGCAGAAGTAATCGTGGAACAAGGCGCACAAGTGAAATTCGGTGCGGTTGATTTATTAGCAAAAGACGTAACAACTTACGTTAACCGCCGCGGCATTGTAGGACGCGACGGCCGCATTGATTGGGCTCTAGGCCTTATGAATGACGGAAACACAATCTCAGAGAACGTTACGAACTTAATGGGCGACGGTTCATATGCTGATACGAAAACAGTAACAATTGGCCGTGGTAACCAAACACAAAACTTTACAACTAAAGTTGTTCACTTCGGTAAACACTCTGAAGGTTGGATTTTAAAACACGGTGTACAAAAAGATAGTGCAACATCTATCTTTAACGGAATTGGTAAGATTGAACACGGTGCATCTAAATCAAATGCACAACAATCTTCTCGCGTTCTTATGTTAGACGAGAAAGCTCGCGGAGATGCAAACCCAATTCTTTTAATTGACGAAGATGATGTAATGGCAGGTCACGCAGCTTCAGTAGGGCGCGTAGATCCGTACCAATTATACTACTTGATGAGCCGTGGTATTCCAAAACGCGAAGCAGAACGTTTAGTCATCCATGGATTCTTAGCACCTGTAGTAAATGAGCTTCCAATTGAAGGAGTAAAAGCACAGCTTGTTGAGGTAATTGAAAGGAAAGTTCGCTAATGAATATTCATGAAATACGCAAACAGTTTCCAATTCTTGATCAAAAAGTGAACGGCAAACAACTTGTTTATTTCGATAGTGCAGCAACTTCTCAAAAACCAATTCAAGTCATTGAAACGTTAGAACGTTACTATAAAGAATATAATTCTAACGTGCATCGCGGTGTTCATACGCTCGGTACGAAAGCTACTGACGCGTATGAAGGTGCACGTGAGAAAGTTCGCAAGTTTATTAACGCGAAATCAATGGAAGAGATTATTTTCACGCGCGGAACGACAACAGCATTAAATACAGTAGCGGCTAGCTATGGTCTTGAAAATGTAAAAGAAGGCGATGAAATCGTTATTTCTTACATGGAACACCATAGTAACATCATTCCGTGGCAACAAGTTGCGAAGAAAACTGGCGCAACTTTGAAATACCTTCCGCTTCAACTAGACGGTACAATTTCTTTAGAAGATGTTCGTCAAACTGTTACACCGAATACAAAAATCGTTTCTATTATGCACGTGTCAAACGTACTTGGAACGATTAACCCTGTAAAAGAAATCGGAGCAATCGCTCATGAAAACGGTGCAATCATGATCGTTGATGGAGCACAAAGTGCACCTCATATGAAAGTGGATGTACAAGATTTAAACTGTGATTTCTACGCATTATCTGCTCATAAGATGTGCGGACCAACAGGTGTCGGCGTATTATATGGTAAGAAAGAATTGCTAAACAATATGGAACCAATTGAATTTGGTGGTGAAATGATTGATTTCGTAGACTTACAAGAATCTACGTGGAAAGAGCTTCCGTGGAAGTTCGAAGCAGGTACACCGATTATCGGTAATGCAATCGGACTTGGTGCGGCAATTGATTTCCTAGAAGAAATCGGTCTTCATAATATTGAAAAGCATGAACATGAATTAGCGCAATACGCTTTAGAAAGACTATCAGAAGTAGATGGCGTTACAATTTATGGTCCAAAGCATCGCGCTGGCCTAGTTACATTTAATATTGAAGACGTACATCCTCACGATGTAGCAACAGTATTAGATGTGGAAGGCATTGCAGTTCGCGCAGGACATCACTGTGCACAACCGCTTATGAAGTGGCTAAAAGCTTCTTCAACAGCACGTGCGAGCTTCTATTTATATAATACAAAAGAAGAAATTGATACATTTGTTGAATCGCTAATCAAGACAAAGGAGTATTTCACAAATGTCATTTAATAATTTAGATACGTTATATCGTCAAGTTATTATGGATCATTACAAAAATCCTCGTAACCATGGCGTGTTAGAAGATAGTGTTACCGTTAACTTGAACAATCCAACTTGCGGCGATCGTATTCAACTTACGATGAAAGTAGAAGAAGGTATTGTGCAAGAAGCGAAGTTTGAAGGAGAAGGATGTTCCATCTCAATGTCTTCAGCTTCAATGATGACACAAGCAGTAAAAGGTAAGAAAATTGAAGAGGCACTTCAGCTTTCTAAAATTTTCTCTGATATGATGCTAGGAAAAGAGTACGATGACAGCATCGATTTAGGAGATATTGAAGCATTACAAGGCGTATGCAAGTTCCCTGCACGTATTAAATGTGCAACATTAGCGTGGAAAGCGTTAGAAAAGGGCTTAAACGAAGATAAGTAATGTTAAAGGTTCCTAAAAACGAGGTTATCTAAGGAGGGACACACCAACATGGCGAAGCAACTGCCAGATATCGGCGATTACAAATATGGTTTCAAAGACAAAGACGTTTCGATTTTCCGTGCTGGACGCGGTTTAACAAAAGAAATCGTTGAAGAGATTTCACGTATGAAAGAAGAACCACAGTGGATGTTAGACTTCCGTTTAAAATCACTGGATAAGTTCTATGAAATGCCAATGCCACAATGGGGCGGCGACTTAAATGACTTAGATTTCGATGAAATTACGTACTACGTAAAACCATCTGAGAAATCTGAGAAGTCTTGGGATGAAGTACCTGATGAAATTAAAGCGACATTTGATAAATTAGGTATTCCTGAAGCTGAGCAAAAATATTTAGCTGGTGTATCTGCACAGTACGAATCTGAAGTTGTATACCACAACATGAAAGAAGACCTAGAAGCTCTAGGAATCGTCTTCAAAGATACAGATAGCGCATTAAAAGAGAACGAAGATATTTTCCGTGAGCATTTCGGAAAAGTAATCCCACCAACAGACAACAAATTCTCTGCATTAAACTCTGCAGTTTGGTCTGGTGGATCATTCATCTACGTTCCAAAAGGTATTAAAGTTGATACACCACTTCAAGCGTATTTCCGTATTAACTCTGAAAATATGGGACAATTCGAGCGTACGCTTATCATCGTAGACGAAGGCGCACACGTACACTACGTAGAAGGTTGTACAGCACCTGTTTACACGACTAACTCACTTCACAGTGCGGTAGTAGAAATCATCATTAAGAAAGATGCATATTGCCGTTATACAACAATCCAAAACTGGGCGAACAACGTATACAACCTAGTTACAAAACGTGCGGTTTGTGAAGAAAACGCAACGATGGAATGGATTGACGGTAACATCGGATCTAAATTAACGATGAAATACCCAGCAGTTATCTTAAAAGGCGAAGGCGCTCGTGGTTTAACGTTATCTATCGCGATTGCTGGTAAAGGCCAACACCAAGATGCTGGTGCGAAAATGATTCACTTAGCACCAAACACTTCTTCAACAATCGTTTCTAAATCGATTGCGAAGCATGGTGGTAAAGTAACTTACCGTGGTATCGTACACTTCGGACCAAAAGCGAAAAACTCTCGCTCTAACATCGAGTGTGACACGTTAATCATGGATAACCAATCTACATCTGATACAATTCCTTACAACGAAATCAAAAACGATTACGTTTCACTTGAGCACGAAGCGAAAGTATCGAAAGTATCAGAAGAACAATTATTCTACCTAATGAGCCGCGGTATTTCTGAGCAAGAAGCTACAGAAATGATCGTAATGGGCTTCATCGAGCCATTCACTCGCGAACTTCCAATGGAATACGCAGTTGAAATGAACCGCCTAATCAAGTTTGAGATGGAAGGTTCTATTGGTTAAATAGAAACGCGGAGCCGACTGTTCAGCCTCGTTGGCTAAGGTTCTTAGACATGAGGGTCTAGGAGGCGAAGCTGGATAATATTTAAAAGTGGAAGCAGCTTATTCTAGCCGCTAGAACTGGATAATATATGTATGAAGAAAGCGTCCTGCTGTGCAGGGCGCTTTTTTATTTGTTATTTATCCCGCATTAACGGGCAGTAAGACCCCCACCTCAAAATTCAGTGGAAGCAAAGAAGTTAGGTGGGGGCGGGCTGCCCGTAAAAGCCTTCACCAATCGGAGATGGGGAAAGAGATACCCGGGTGGGTGTTCGGCTAAATATATCAACGATTTTTCAAATATATCGATCATAAATGGGAATATATCAACGATTATTTCAATATATCAACGTTTCGACAAGGAATATCGATTTGTCGACAAAGTAAGACAAAAGAAAAACCTCACATACCCCAAACATTTTATAAGAACAGAGAACGACTAGATTTAAGACAAAGATACTGACAAATCCACTTGACCAACCACCCACTGAATTCTCTATTAAACTTTTTGACCAATCCCCCACTTCACCATCTAAAATCCTTTAACACCAACTAGAAAAAACAAAAGTTTCCATATTAAAAGGACAATCTTTTGCTTTTTCTCATAATGCGAGTACAATGTAAAATAGCAAGAAAAGACGAAAAGTATTTACAGGATTATTGCGTACGTATAGCGTAAATGGCAGTAAGGAATTGAGAGGAGGTTTTTTCTCTGAATATAAATAAAGAAACAATCATCCACCTTTATCATACAAACGATATACATAGTCATTTTGAAAATTGGCCGCAAATTTCTCGGTTTGTACAAGGGGAGAAAAAGCGAAGACAGGAAGCGGGAGAGACTGTTTATACTGTGGATATTGGCGATCATGTGGATCGTTTTCATAGTATTTCGGAAGCGACAAATGGGCTTGGAAATACGAAGCTTTTAAATGAGGCGTTATATGATTATGTAACGATTGGAAATAATGAAGGAATTACGTTAGCGAAGGAGCATTTGAATCGTCTATATGATGATGCTGGATTTGAGGTGCTCGTCGCGAATTTATTTGAAAAAGAAGGTACACGTCCAGCATGGGCAAAGCCTTATAAATTACATACAACGACAGATGGAATTACGATTGCTTTTATTGGATTAACGGTAGCATATCCCGAGTTTTATCAAATGTTAGACTGGCAGATTGAAGATCCAATTGAGCATTTAGAATCCATTTTAGAAGAAGTGAAAGATGAGGCGCATATTAAAGTTGTCCTATCTCACCTTGGAAAAAGCATGGATGAGTATATGGCGGAGCATTATGATATAGATGTTATTTTAGGTGCACATACGCATCATTTATTTGAGCGCGGTGTTCTTATGAATAATACTTTACTTTGTTGTTGTGAAAAGTGGGGCCGTTACGTTGGGCACGTGCAGCTTACTGTGGATAAAGAGACGAAGAGACTGTTGAAGAAGGACGGTAGAGCGATTAAGACAGAGCGGTTAGGTGCTTATAGTAAACCGTTATCCACAATTGAAATGCTGCAGGAAGAAAGTAAGCATATCATGGCAGAGCCTGTCGTTCATTTAAAGGAATCATTACCAGTTGATTGGTTTCATGAGACATCATTTTCGCACATGTTAGCAAATGCGCTGAAAACGTGGTGCGGTGCAGAGATTGGAATGGTGAACGCTGGTGTACTTCTTGAGGGATTAGAAGAAGGTGTTGTGACGCGCGGAGATATTCACAGAATTTGTCCACATCCAATTAATCCATGTGCGTTGAAAGTGTCAGGAAAGACATTAAGAGAAGTGATCTTGAAAGCACGCCGCCCGAATATGGAGAATCTTGAGGTGAAAGGATTCGGATTTCGAGGAAAAGTGATGGGGAAAATGATTTACGCTGGTGTAGAAGTCATTCCAGATACGATTCCAGGCAATAAACTTTTACTGGAAGATGTATTAATTAACGGAGAATCGCTAGAGTTAGATCGTATATATACGGTAGGAACGATTGATATGTTTACATTCGGCTACTTATACCCAGAGCTATCCACACTTTCTGACAAACAATATTATATGCCAGAACTACTTAGAGATGTGTTAACAGACATGTTAATAACTCATACATCTTCCGTCAAACTATAGGCTAGTTAACTTGTAACACTCATTTTTCTCTTGTCATACAGATAAGAAAGAGAGGAGTGTGAACTATGGTTAATGTAGAGCCTATTATAATCGATAATTATACGTTTATTGCGGTTAGTGTAAAACTTCCAAAGACAAATTTGCTAGCTGTAATGAGCGATAAAGGATATATTATGTGTGGTGCATTAGATGTAGGTCTTTTAAATGAGAAGTTAGGTGATCGGGGAATTATTGCTGGCCGTGCGGTTGGTGTAAGAACGATTGAACAACTTCTTGAAGCACCGTTAGAATCCGTAACGACTGGAGCGGAAGCGTTAGGTATTCCAGTAGGAACGATTGGAAAAGAAGCGTTATTAAAAATGAGATAAGCATATATCGTCCCTCCTTCTTGCATAGAAATGATATAAGAAGGAGGTTTTTTTATGAGCATATTTCGTTCGAAAAATTCGCGGTTTCGAAGGGGACCTATTTCCTTTCGGTACATACTGCTTATGTCGTTTATTCTTTTTGTGATATTACTAATGCAAGGATTATGGATTGTGAATAACAGCATTCAGCCAACGTTAATGAAATATGGGGAAGTAGAGACGCATAAAATGGCGACAGCAGTCATGACGAAGGCGGTAAAGGATAGAATTAATGAAGGATTCGACGTCGATTCATTAATGAAAGTACAAACGGATCGGAACGGAAGAGTATCTACAATTAATTTAAATACAAAGCAAGTAAATGAAATCGTAACATCAACGACCACATACATAGAAAAATATTTACAGCAAGTAGAACAAGGGAATTTGAAGGAGCTAGGTATTTCTGAAAAAAACGGGGCGACTATGGCAGTTCCTTTTGGTCGTGTAACGGATAATGTGCTTTTCGGAAATATGGGGCCAGATATTCCGATTGATTTCACGACAATCGGTCATGTAAACACGGATATTAAACAAAAAATTGAGCCGCATGGGATTAATAATACAGCGATTCAAATTGTTATGGAGATGGAAGTAACGTTGCAAGTGATTATTCCATTTCATACGAAAGAAATAAAAGTGAAACAAGATGTTCCGATTGCAACGCGCATTGTTCAAGGAGAAGTGCCTACTTATTATGGAAGTGGTGGCGTTGTTGTACCGGATAAAAAGAAAACGGATAGTTAGCGAATATAAAGTGAAACTTTAATCAGTGGGGGGCTTTTACGGGCAGTTGATCCCCAACCGACCGAACTCCCTTGCTTTCGCTGAATTTTGAGGTAGGGGTCTTACTGCCGGACAAATAGCGGGATAAAAAATAACCGTAGCAATCTGCTACGGTTATCGTTTTGTATTTGCTCGTTCTTTGCGTTCCCACAAGCTTAAATGCATGTATGGATCGAATGCCCATTCTGTATAGCCATTGTCTTTATACATGCCAAAATGTAAGTGGGGCGGAAATTTTCCGGCTGTACCAGGAGGTCCATAACCGGTGCTACCAACAAATCCGATTACTTTTCCTGGCTCAACAATTTGTCCAAGCTGTATTTCTTTTGAGAACCCGCCTAAATGAGCGTAATAATGGTAATTGTTATGAAGGTCGCGAATACCAATGCGCCATCCACCAAGGCGGTTCCAACCTTTCGTTTCAATAATGCCATAGCAAGTCGATTTTACTGGCACGCCATATCCGGCAAAAATATCGGTTCCTTCATGAATCCTTCTGCCGCCAAAACTTCTTCCAGCGCCGAAAGTACTCCGATAGCTATGGTCACTACGAATCGGAAGAGGAAAAGCATTTCCTTCTAAATTAATACGTCCATAATGTTTATAAATTTGGGCGTATTCACTAATTAAATCAACTGTTTTTGCACGTCTATAATATTCCCAGAGCATAATTTTAATACGGTCTTCTGACGTTCCTTGTTTCCTTAAAATAGTCGCTGCGGTATGCAGAAGATCACGGTCGCTATTTGCATTTGCAAATCCATCTTTGTCACCATCTAAACCTATTCCGCCAAATAGAGAAATTGTATGGGGGAGAGTATCGTTACTATTAATAGGTCCAGCCCATATTTCTGGTTTGAAATAAAGGGAAATGATGGCATCTGGTTTTTTCGGAATATCTTTTCTTACGCTCCGTATATTTCTTTCATATTGATCCATTGCAGCTAAGTAATACCATGGAATGCCTGAAGACTGCTCGGTTTCTTTATATAGTGCCATGCGCTTTTCGTATATGCTTTGCTGATTATCTTCACCGTAAGCGATGTTTTGGTGGAGAAGAAAACAAATAGAAAGCAAAAGAGAAATTTTTCGAAGCATGAAATAGACTCCTTTCACAACATCACTCTTTTTAGTGTGGGATATACGGAGTATTTCATTATAGGGAACGATTGGAAAAAATCTTAGAATCTTCATTTGAGCAAATCGCTTTCATACGTTAGAATAGATATGTTACATTGAAAGAAGCGAACACGGTAAACTATTTCATATTGTGCGGAGTTGATAACCATGACAAAACAAACAGAATATAAGCGCAAGCCCGAATGGTTGAAAATTAAGTTAAACACGAATGAAAACTATACAGGCTTAAAGAAAATGATGCGTTCTAAAAATCTTCATACCGTTTGTGAAGAGGCAAAATGTCCGAATATTCATGAATGCTGGGCTGTAAGAAAAACAGCAACATTTATGATTTTAGGTGCGGTTTGTACACGTGCTTGTCGTTTTTGTGCGGTTAAAACAGGCTTACCAACGGAGCTTGATTTACAAGAACCAGAACGCGTAGCAGATTCAGTAGTACAAATGGGCTTAAAGCACGTCGTTATAACAGCGGTTGCACGTGATGATTTAAAGGACGGGGGAGCAGCTGTTTTTGCTGAAACAGTACGCGCAGTACGTCGTAAAAACCCATTCACGTCTATCGAAGTATTACCATCTGATATGGGTGGAGTAGAAGAAAACTTAAAAATGTTAATGGATGCAAAACCAGATATTTTAAACCATAACATTGAAACAGTACGTCGATTATCTGACCGAGTTCGCGCTAGAGCAAAATATGAACGTTCATTAGAGTTTTTACGTCGAGCGAAAGAAATGCAGCCTGATATTCCAACTAAATCGAGCATTATGGTGGGCTTAGGTGAAACGAGAGAAGATTTAATTGAAGCAATGGATGACTTACGTGCAAACAATGTGGATATTTTAACTCTTGGGCAATATCTACAACCATCTAAGAAGCATTTACCAGTTCTTAAATATTACCCACCAGCAGAATTTGCAGAGCTTAAAGAAATTGCACTTAGCAAAGGATTTAGCCACTGTGAAGCTGGTCCACTTGTACGTTCTTCTTATCATGCGGACGAGCAAGTACGTTCTGCAAAAGAAAAAACAGCAGAAGCCAAATAATGAAAAAAGAGAGCTAACCATTAGCTCTCTTTTTGTTTGTACTCTAAAACAGTATTTGGGCATGTGAATACAATTTTTTTTAATTCCTCTGTGGATAATTCAATTGTAAATTCGGGTACACCAGGTGTAATCAAAATTTTATCGTACGTATAAATGGAACTATCCACAATAATCGTTACATCTTGTGAATAACCGAAAGGAGCTACACAGCCAGGGGTGCAACCAGTTTTTTCTCGTAACTCATGTGGAGAGCAAAGTGATAAGCTTTCTCCTGTTATTTCTTTCATTTCTCCTCGGTCGAGCCGAGTACCCTCTAACGTAAAAAATACGAAATAATCTCCGGATTTTGATTTTAAAAATAAGCTTTTACTTGGAGTACCTTGCAAACCGAGTCTTTCACGCACGATACGATCTGTCTCATAATCAAGCACTGGCTCGTGTTCAAACTTTTCATAAGAAATATTTGTTTTATGTAGTAAAGAAAGTACATCTTCATACATATGGAATGATACCCCTCTCTATTGTTAATACAGTCTCTTCTCGTGGCGTCAACTGAGTGTTTTGGAAAGGGATACTACTTGGACGATGCTTCCCATAATCGCTTTATGATACTTTGTTCACCAATTGTAATTTCGTAAACATCAGGATTCGTTAAAGTTCTCCATTCATTAAAGCCGATCGTATGATCAAAGTGCTTTAAAATGAGTGTAAGTAAGTTTCCATGTGTAACGAGTAGTGTTGTAGTATGGTTTAATTTTAAAACGTCTTGGATAAGCGATATAGCGCGGTCCGTCGCTTGTTTTGTTGACTCTCCGCCTGAAAAGGCAATATCTATGTTTGTAAAAGTAGATTCTAGTTTTGGCATCCAATCATCCATCGGAACGTTGCTTAATATACGTTCAGCTAATCGTTCATCCTCTTCGATAGATAGGTTAGCTTGGAGCGCATAGGGCCGAATAGAATCGATAGCTCGGACAAATGGGCTCGAAATAATATGATCTATTTGTAGCTGATTTTCTAAAAGGAATGTAGCAAGGATATTAGCTTGATTTTTTCCGGCAGTCGTTAATTCGGCATCACGTTTTTGTCCAGTTGCGGAACAATGTCGTATTACAATAATTTTATTCATAATTCATCCCCATCTTTCAAGTTGACGCTATATACTTCGACAAATGTGGAAAAAATTCCTTTTTCTTGGAAACGGACTAGCGATTTAAGTATGTGGAAAAGTAATGTGGATAAAAAAAATTGAGGTGTCACTATGAAAAAATGATGTGCATTGTATTCATTATTTGTTTTCTTATGCAATTATCCACAACATATGCAGAATCCAATGAAAAGTTAGATTATCCAAGCAATCGAAATAAGCCATTTGTGAGTGAGGATGTGTTTTATAAACAGTTAGATAAGAAAATTTATAAAGAATACAAAAATGTAGCATATAGTGTTCGTAAAAAAATCTCATTTAAAGAAGTGCCTGATGAAGAATTTTCTTTCCTACAAAAAACAGCTGTCGGTTGTCGAAGTAGAGTGGTGCTTCAAGATTTTTTTGTTCACCCTGATCGCCAAGTGTACTTCTTTGCTTCTTTTACTCAAAATGAAGTAGAAGAGTTTCATAAGTATATCGTTATAGATGCAGAAACAAAGAGGGAGCTGCAAGAGGGCAAAAGTTATCATCATTGTGATAATCCTTATAAAGTGAAACTTTAATCAGTGGGGGATTTGTCCACTGATTATTAGTTGAACCAATCGGGCAGTTGATCTCTCGCCTAACTTCTCTGCATTTGCCGAACTTTGAGGTGAGAGTCCTACTGCCCGTTAGTGCGGGGTAAAAAATAACCCACCAACTGGTGGGTTATTTTTTACTCCGACACACTCATTAATTTCACTTTCATTTTGCGAATCACAACGAGAGCACAAATTGTTAGTAGAAGAGTAATCCCTTCTGCAGCAAAGATGTTGATCGTTTTTGTTTGGTAAAGTGCTGCGAAAAAGTCTACAAATGCGTGGAATAATATAGCATATACAAGGAAGATGTACTTCTTTTGTTTTACTGCGTATAAAACAAGCATTGTAAAGGCAATTTGCAATACGAGTGCCATAATTCTTTCTACGCTACCAAGGAAGTAAAAATAGGCAGGCTGCTCGATTAACATGTCCTTTACAAGATTTAATTGAGGTAGTTTTTCTGCCATTTGAGCGAAGCTACCATCGTTAATAGCATTTGCGAATATGAGAGTTTGCAATGCAGAGAATCCGCCAACTAAAATAGATTCTATCCCGCCGTGACCAATTCCGTAAGCAAAGCCATCTTTATATTCTAGATATTTTTTTAGTAGGAAGAAGAAGGCAACGAAGCGTCCTAATTCTTCAAAAATACCAGCAGTTAGCCCGCCATAAAGTGCGAAGACGAATGGATTTTCTAAAAATGGAGCGATTGCTGGATTACCGCGCATAAATAGGTGAAATGGTGTTTCGAGAATTTGGGTAAATCCGATAAAGATAAGAACACCAACTCCGACCACTTTCCAATTAATATTATATTTTTTACGGAAATAAACGAGTACAATAATTGGGACCAGAACCGAAACAACGAGTTGCATAATGATGCTGGCAATTACAGTATTTGAAACCATACTTTCACCGCTTTCTAATATATGTACATATCTATTATGCATGAAATATGGGAGAGATGAAACTTTTAGAGATAAATTGAAACTTTAATCAATGGGAGTGTTGTCTATTCCCCGAATTTTGAGGTGAGGGTATTACTGCTCGCAAATAGAGGGATAAAATGAATTTACTTATTGACTCTAACGTAGCGTCATACTTTATCGTATGTATTAAGGGGGAGATACAAATGACAATGAGAGTAAAAGAAGTAGCTGATTTAGTTGGAATTAGTGTGCGCACACTGCATCATTACGATGAAATTGGGTTGTTAACCCCAGACGAGACGACAGAATCTGGATATCGTCTGTATTCTGACGAAAATTTAGAGACACTGCAGCAAATTTTATTTTTTAAAGAGCTAGGCTTCCCTTTGAAGAAAATTAAAGAAATTATCATGAGTCCGTCATTTGATCGCGAAGAAGCATTACAGCTTCATAAGAAAATGCTTCTTGAAAAACGTGCGAGGTTAGATAAGGTGATTGCGACGATTGATAAAACAATTCAGCATACAAAAGGAGAGATTGAAATGACGAACAAAGAGAAATTTGAAGGATTTGATTTTAGCCATAACCCATATGAAGAAGAAGCGCGTGAAAGATGGGGAGATACAGCTGTAGATAAAGCGAACGAATATGCAAAAGGTATGTCAAAAGAGAATCAGGAAGAGTTTAATACTATTTACAGAAATTTAGCGGCGCTTAGACATGGTGCACCTGATTCTAAAGAGGCACAAGAAGCTATTAAAGTATGGTATGATTACTTGCAAAACTTTGGTGAATATTCATTAGAAGCCTTCAAGGGACTCGGTCAAATGTACGTCGCTGATGAGCGCTTCACGAAAAATATTGATAAGTTTGGCGAAGGGTTAGCACAGTTTATGTGTGATGCGATGGAGGTTTATGCGGATCGTAATAAAAAATAAAAAGTAAAACAGGTGGAGGTTTTCTCCACCTGTTTTACTTTTTAATCATATCATTTAAAGTCTGATCCCCTGTGTTGTTCAAATGAGGATTTTTACTCATTTCCCGTTTTAACATATCGAGGCTTTGCGTATATTCTGTATCATTTAATGCACCAGATTGCAGTCCTTGAATTTGAGAAATCAACTTTTGGTCTGTCGATACATATGCTTTATAATAGCGAGGAACGATGGACAAAGCAGCTTTATATACTTGATCCGCTACGAGTTTCGGATCCGTTGTGTTTGCACGGTATACAACAAATACTTCATCATCGGTAACGAGCGTAGCAGCGTTTGTAACGTCAGGAAGTTTGACCGTCATGCTTGTAATCATTTCAGCAACTTTTTCACGGTTAATGGCTCCTACTTGTTTGTTAGATACTTCATGCTTTTGTTTAGATGAATAACCGACTCTCGTTAATCGTGTATTTGTATTTTCCGTATGATACATGTCGTTTTTGTTGGAAACAAGAACACGGCTTCCTTCCTCACGTTCCATTTCGGCTTTATTCGTTGATTGGCAGCCTGCAAATAGGGAAAGAGTGAGAAGGGAAAGTAAAATTTGTTTTTTCACGATGTATCACCTCCTTCTCCATAGCATGTACTAATTTGCAATTTTTTGTATTTGAAATTGTTGGTTGTTATGCTTTGTGATACGATAAAAAGAAGAATGCTTAGAGAGGAAGTTAATGATGGAGCAAAAGCAAGAAATTCATGCTACGGTGAGCATTAATAATGTTCAGTACGAAGTAATTAAAAACTTTCGTGACGGTTTTAGTGAAGAAGCATTTAAAGAGCGCTATGCAGAAATTTTAAATAAATATGATTATATCGTTGGAGACTGGGGATATGAGCAACTTAGATTGCGCGGATTCTTTGATGATAGTAACCAACGTGCGACATATGATACGAAAATTAGTACTTTATCAGAGTATTTATACGAGTACTGTAACTTCGGTTGTGCACACTTCGTATTACGAAAAGTGAAGAAATAAAAAAATCCTCTTACGATTGTAAGAGGATTTTTTCATAGCAATTATACCAGTTGTGAGGAGGCTGTTTACTTTCAAAATAAACAGCACCTCGGCAAATATAATCGTTTTTTTCATATAGACTTAATGAAACCGGATTGCGAGTAAAGCAATCTAGGCGTATGCCTTTGTAACCTTCCCGTCTTGCTTCACTTTCCCAAAAAGATAAAAGTACTTTACTATACCCTTTTCCTTGCGAGAGAGGATGGATAACGAAAGAGTGGACGATAAGAAAGCGTCCGTCTGTTTCTGACCAATCAATTCGTTTATATTCGGGAGACTGCCACTCGTTTAACACGACAGCACCAACGAGTGAATCATCCTCAAACAAGCAATAGAGTTCATCTTGTTCTAAGTGATAGGAAATATGTTCTCGAGCTGGATAAGAATCATCCCATTGGTAAATTTGATTTTGTAATAGCGCTTTTTTACATTCTGTATACATTCCATCTAATCCTTCTAATAAATCCATCGTACCTTTTCTCACGTTTAGCATGAGGCACCTCCTTATAAACAAATTGAAATATAATCGCCTTCAGAGAGTTGTTTATTTGGTTTCATTTGTTGTCCGTTCAATTGAATATCCCCACTTTTAATTTTATCCACAATGGTAGTACGGCTCCAATCTGAAATATATGTGGATAACACTTTATCAATTCGGTGGGAGCCAAAAACGATGTCTAATACAATCGTGATTTCAACTATGCCACTTTCTTTATGTTGTGTCATAGAAATGGTAGTAGTTGTTTCTGTTTGGTCTTGCTGAATCATATCGATTGTTTCCACATGATCAGCAAATGATTTATAAATGCGCAGTTTTTGATTCCACGTATGATCGTTCGGGCATTTATAAATGGCAAAGCGGTATATGTTTTTTCCATTGGCGTTATGCCTGCGAATATTCGTATCAGTAAATAGGGTATTACGTCCGCAATTTTTACAATATTTTTCGATTGTGTTTTGCTGATTTTCATATAAACTCCAAGAAAGTTGTACTTTCTGCATTTTCCTTCACCTCTTATAGTAGTGGTAAAGGAACGTAATACAGCTATTTGGATGTCTTGTAGTATGAAGACATGAGAAGTAGACAAAAATAAAAGGAGGTTCCCCAAAGAGGAACCTCCGTAAACATCATACTACAGATGCGTTACGTTCCTTTGTAATGGGAATGGGCAGACTACTCCCTTGAAAAAAGCACAGTGCTTTTTTGAGAGTAATGCTATCCAATTGCTGGTCCATTACAAAGTAAATGTTGGCATACGTAGATAACGTCCTTTCTATCCAAATAGATTTATTCTTAATTATAACATAGAAGAGTGAAAATTCAAAACTCTTACAACGAAAAAACACCAGCTAAAATAGCTGGTGTTTGAGATAAGTTATATAAGTTCAAATAAAAATGAGCGTAATTCTTCTGCAATTTCTTCAGTCATAGAAAATGCGTGCTCTAAGTAGCCTGGTTCGTTTAAATCGTCAGGACCGATGATTGCAAATTTATTGCTCTGCATATCAAGGACAATTGTTTTACCGTAATGACGATCGGAGTATAAAAGCGCTAAATCATGACGCTCATTTTCTCCCATAAAGCTAACGAAACGAGTTTTTGTAGCGACAGTATCGTCGTACAGAAAGAAACGTTCTTCCATACACATGGCTCCTTTATTAAATATCTAAGTTTAAGTGTGGTTTATGATCTAAATGGTGATGCGTTTTAATGAAACGTACTGTTCTTGTTTTGTAACGCATGACGATAGAATATGTTTCAGCTAAATCTCCGCCAAGGAATTTCACGCCGTCTAATAACTCACCAGCAGAAACACCTGTTGCTGAGAAGATTGCATCATCACCAGATACTAAGTCATCTAACATAAGAAGTTGACGAGGATCTTCTAATCCCATTTCACGACAACGAGCTTCTTCTTCTTCGTTCATTGGAACTAAGCGAGCTTGCATTTCACCTTCAAGGCATTTTAATGCTGCTGCAGAAATAACGCCTTCTGGAGCTCCGCCAACACCTACGAATAAGTCGATACCTGTTCCAGGTAGTGCTGTTGCGATTGATGCACCAACATCGCCATCACCAAATAATTTCACGCGAGCCCCTTTTGCACGAACACGGTCAATAATATCTTGATGACGTTCACGTTCTTGAATGATAACTGTTAGATCACGAATCTTTTTATTGTTAGCTTCTGCTACAATTTCAATTGTTTTTTCAATTGGATCATCTAAGCTAATTTTACCAGCTGCTTTTGGACCAACCGCGATTTTTTCCATGTACATATCAGGAGCGTGAAGAAGGTTTCCTTTATCTGCGATTGCGATAACTGCCATTGCGTTTGCAAGACCTTTTGCAACGATGTTTGTACCTTCTAATGGATCAACGGCTATATCTACTTCTGGACCGTTACCTGTTCCTAGTTCTTCACCAATATATAACATCGGTGCTTCATCAAGTTCTCCTTCACCAATTACAACTGTACCTGCCATGTTTACTGAGTCGAACATATCACGCATAGCTGTAGTTGCTGCATCATCTGCTTCATTTTTCTTTCCGCGGCCCATCCACTGTGCGGATGCTAATGCTGCTGCTTCTGTTACACGGACAATTTCTAGTGCGAGTTCACGTTCCAAGATTTCATTCCTCCAATTTCAAAAATCATACAAATATAACTATAACAAATAACGGAGAAAAGGTGAATTCGAAAAATTGTCGATTTTTTCAGAAGAAAGCGTTACAATTAAAATGTAAATGCTTTAATTTCCAGGTAGGTGACATGAATGTACTTCGTAGACAGAAAAAAAATAGAACAAATGCTAGTATGTTTAGAACGAGCAACAAATACATTTCAAGAGAAGAAGATATATGAAACCGAGTTTGAATTTTATGCATTAGAGCGCATAGCCCATCTTATGATTGATTGCGTATTAGATGTAGGGAATGCGATGATTGATGGATTTATTATGCGCGATCCAGGAAGCTATGAAGATATTATCGATATTTTAATGGATGAGCGAGTGATAAGTGCAGAAGAAGGACAAGGAATGAAAGAAGTTATCCTTCTTCGAAAAATGCTTACGCAAGATTATATTCAAATGAATCATGATGAATTATATAAGACGATTCAAAAACATATTGCAGTGGTAGAGAACTACCCAGCAAATATTCGCAGTTATTTAGAGAAGGAATTAGGGCCTGTATCTGCATTTGTACCAGAATAATTATGCTTATGAGATCCCCGGGAATACCTTTTGGGGATCTTATATTGTATGTGAGAAAGAAAAGGGAAAAGGGAGAAGGGTAAAGCATGGGGGAAGCACGCACTACGAAAGACGAGATTGTCCAATTGTTGAAAGTAAAGGGAGAACATACGGTAGCAGAATTAGCTGACGTTTTAGAGATTACAGAAATGGCGATTCGAAGACATTTAAGTAATCTTGAGAAAGATGGGTTCATTTATTCTAAGATGGTCAGGCAACATGTCGGAAGACCAACTTATTTGTACGGGTTAAGTGAAAAGGGAGAAGATACATTCCCGAAAGAATATAAGCAATTTGCGATTGATATGCTAGAAGATTTAGCTCGAATGGGCGATGAAAAAATACTTCGTTACGTTTTGAAAGAAAGAACGAAGCGAATGGAAGAAAAATTGCAAAAGAGAATCAGTAATCAAAAGAACTTAGCATATAAAGTGCAAGAGGTAGCAGCAATGCAAGAGAAAAATGGTTATATGGTTCAAATAAAGAGAGATGGAGAGAACTCTTTCGTAATTGAAAAGCAAAACTGTCCGTTAAAGGAAATTGCAGAGAGATTCCCGCAAGTATGTGCAGATGAAAAAGAGATGTATAAGCGTTTATTTGCGAATGCAGATGTAAATACGCTAGCAAACATGTGTGAGGGTGATTGTAGTTGTTCTTACCAAGTAAAAGAGAAAAAATGAACGTTCTGGGGCGCTTTAAGGTAAAGCGTTTTTTTCTTTTGGAAAAGGGGGTAATATAAGAGTGGTATGATAGATGAGAACTCTAGCATAGAAGGAGAGACATAATAGATGTATAAAGGTTATTTAATTGACTTAGACGGTACGATGTATCGTGGTGAAGAACAAATTGAAGAAGCAAGCGACTTCGTGAAAGCATTAGGAGAGCGCGGCATTCCGTATTTATTCGTTACGAATAACTCAACTCGTAAACCAGAACAAGTTGCAGAAAAACTTGTTCGTTTCGATATTCCAGCGAAAGCAGAGCAAGTATTCACAACGAGTATGGCGACAGCGAATTTCATTTATGAACGTAAACAAGATGCAACTGTATACATGATTGGTGAAGAAGGCTTACATGATGCTCTTGTGGAAAAAGGATTTGAACTTGTGGATGAAAACCCTGATTTCGTTGTTGTTGGTTTAGATCGCGACATCACATATGAAAAATTAGCAAAAGCATGTCTTGCTGTACGTAACGGTGCAACGTTTATTTCTACAAATGGAGATATTGCTATTCCAACTGAGCGTGGATTATTACCAGGTAACGGTTCATTAACATCAGTTGTTACAGTATCAACAGGTGTGGAGCCAATCTTTATTGGAAAACCAGAATCAATCATTATGGAACAAGCGTTAAAAGTGCTTGGCATAGGAAAAGATGAGGCATTAATGGTTGGGGATAACTACGATACGGACATTTTAGCGGGAGTAAATGCTGGTATGCATACCCTTCTTGTCCACACTGGAGTCACAACTGTGGAGAAGTTAACAGAATACGAAGTTCAACCGACACAAGTTGTGCATAATCTGACGGAGTGGATTGAGAAAATGTAATGAAATGCAGGTAGCCGGAAGAGGTTACCTGTTTTTTTATGCACAATTGCATATGTACTATAGGGATATAAAATGTAAAATTTGTATGTAATGATGTAAAAGGGGGGAATAAGAGTGTACTGGATGTCATGTATTATGTTTATTTTTACATTATGTGTTTTATTCTTTGTTCTATGGAAGATATATAAAATAAATGAAATGAAAAAAAGCGCGGGAAAGCTTATTGCAGCATATCCTCGGGTGAAACGACGTTGGATTGCCTTACTTGGACCAGCGTACTTTATCGGACAATGTATGTATATATATGCTCAATACGTAAGTGGTGATATTGGCACACTTGAACAGTTTCTCATTCAGTCAGGTAGTTATGCTGTAGCAAGTTGTTTTATGATTTTAATAGCGATCCATCTTATTAAAAGTGTACAAATATATGAAAAAGGTGTAATAGACGGATTGAACTATTATTCATACGAAGAATTAAAAGGCTATAAAACATCAACATGGGAAAATCCAAAAGAAAATATATTTTTATATCGCGGGCGAGAAAAAATGAATGATAATGTGAATTTACTTATTAGACAGGAAGATATGAATGAATTAGAGAGCATTCTTCAAAGATATATTCCGAAATTGATGATGAAATAAAAACTCCGGTTGTTATAACCGGAGTTTTTTTATTAAAACGCACGATTCACTACGTCTTTAACTTCTTCAAGATATTGTTTACGCACACTGTCATCCACAGAAGGAACACTTGTATAGAATGTATGCTCAAGTGTTTCAATGCCTGTAAATTCAAAAATACCAACATCTGCTGTTTTTTTCATTGCATCAAACATACCGCCTGCTGTGTATACTTCTTTCGAATTTCCCATCGTAGATAATAATAATCCTTTTTTACTGCTTAATAACTTTTCAATACCATTTTCACCGTAAGCATAAGCAAAGCCGTGGCTAAATACACGGTCAACGTATCCTTTTAAAATAGCAGGAAGACCCGCCCACCAAACTGGGTAAATGAATGTAATACTATCAGCCCAAGAGATATGCTCTTGTTCTTCTTTAATATCTTCTGGTGTGTTTCCTTGGGAAAATGAGATGAAATCGGAAGCGCCTAATACTGGATTGAAGTTTAATTCGTATAAATCACGAACGCGTACTTCATGACCTTTTCCTTCTAATTCACTTTTTACAGTTTCTAAAATTGCATGGTTGAAGCTTTCTGTATTCGGGTGTGCATAAACGATTACATGTTTCATTGTTCTTCCTCCTACTTGTGGATATGTGAATAGTTTTTATATATTCGTGTAACTATTATGGTTACTTTTTTTAAGAGAGTCAATTTTTATGACGTGAGAAATAGAGTGAAATTTTAATCGGTGGGGGCTGTTCATCCCGCACTAATTATTTGCTCACACTAATCGGACACTTACTACCGGTTAAAATAAATGTTAGTATATGACAAAAAAATACAAAATAGTAGGGATTTTGCATTTTCGAATAGAATATATAGATTGGCAAATAGAGAGAGAAGGGGATATTGGGATGAATATTATTGAAATTGAAGGGTTAGAAAAATCGTTTGATATTGGGGATAGTAAAGTAAAAATCTTAAAAGATATTAATCTTCAAATTCAAAAAGGAGATTTTGTTTGTATTATGGGGGCAAGTGGATCGGGGAAAACGACCTTACTTCAGTTGTTAGGTGGATTAGATATTCCATCAGTAGGTAGTATTCGAGTTGATGGTACGGAGATTTCAACATTAAAAGAAAAAGAGCTCGCTTTATTTAGAAGGCATAAAATCGGCTTTATTTTTCAGCAGTTTAATTTAATTCCAGTGTTTAATGCGGAGGAAAATGTAGGGTTGCCTTTATTATTAGATAATGTTTCGCAAAAAAAGGCAACGGTGACAGCAAATCGTTTATTAGAGCTCGTTGGATTGAAAGGAAAAGAAAAGCATTTACCAGCACAGTTATCAGGTGGGCAACAGCAAAGGGTTGCGATAGCAAGAGCCTTTGCAAATGAGCCAGCTATTATATTAGCTGATGAGCCAACAGGGGCGTTAGATTCAGAAAATAGTAAAAATATTATTGCAGCACTTCGCAATGCATGTGATGAATTAGGGCAAACAGCTGTCATTGTAACGCACGATCCGTTCGTAGCGGCCCATGCTGATAAAGTCGTTTTCTTATTAGATGGTGAGGTGATTCATGAGCATGCTGAAAGTAAAGGATGGAAATTTCGAAATATCCCGCAACAAGTTATCCACATTCAAGAGATTATGAATCGTCACTTTAAAGTAGGAGGTAAAGGTGATGCGATGGGTAATTAAGTATGCGGTAAAATCGATGAAACAAAATTGGTTGCGAAATATGTTGATTGCCCTCGGTGCAGCTTTAGGTGTTATGTTAGCGACGATGTTATTGCTAGGCAATCAATCAGTAGAGCAAAGTGTGAAGGAACAAGTAGTAAGTCGGTATGGAGATTATAATTTACAATTTGGCTATATAAAAAATGATATGTATTTAAATAATGAAAGTTTAAAAGGAATAGATGGCTTAGAAAATGCTGAAAAAATATCAAAAGCACTTATACCGTATCCTTTTCCACATTATAAAGAATTATCGGGAAAGCCATCTTATTGGGGTGTTGAGCAAGATTCTCCAGAAATGCATTCTTATAAAATATTAGAAGGACGATATCCGAAAGAAGGTGCTGAAGTAGCACTGACAAAGGGGTATACAGATCGTGAAAATATACGGGTAGGAGATACGATTAAACTGCCATTCCCGCAGCATGGTGAAAAGGCTGTGAAAGTTGTCGGTATTTTAAATCCACCGTTAATGGCGTCAATGGGGCATAGTGCTTATTTTCCAATCCATTGGCTTCAAAAAGAATTAAATTTGCCAAATCAATTCAATCTTGTTCAAGTGAAAGTACAAGATATAAATGTGAAAAAAGCAATTGCTTTTGATGTACATAAAAAGATTGAAAATATAAAGGTGGACCAACGTACTTATGTAGATAAGGCATTTGAACGACTAAATGTAATGAAGCCATTAATTTTTAGTTTAGGTGGTATTGCCTTATTTGTTGTAGCCCTTTTAATAATGGGAAGTTTCTTCTTATCTGTCAGAAGTCGATTTAAGCAATGGGCATTATTACGTGCACTTGGTAGTAATCCAAATCAAATTATATTAGTCGTCTTATTAGAGGCTTTATGTATTGGGGCAATCGGATCGCTAGCAGGAGTTATTCTTGGAGCAGGTACTCAAACAATCGCCGCATCATTTATTAATAAATGGGTGAATATTGAGGGGACAGGGAAAGAATCATTCTCGATTTCAGGCGAGATTTTACTCATTACGTTTTTACTAGGAATTGTTATGTCTATTATAGGGGCTATTATACCAGCCTTCATGGTTAGAAAGATTCCACCAGTTCAAGCACTTAGGCCAGGTCTTCCTAGTAATGAGAAAAAAGAAAAAAGGTGGAGTGCTTTTAGTGGTAGCATTCTAATCATTGGTACTGTTATTGGACTAACGGGTCACGTATTAGAGCGGTATATCGGTTTTAATCCAAGTGCGATAGGTGCGCTGTTATTTGCGGTCGGTTTGTTATTTGCGATTCCGTTGTTTATTCGGATGATAGCACCAGTGATTGCAAAACCACTTCAAATGATATTACGAATTGAAACGACGATTAGTAGCCGGAATGTAATTCGTTATCGGAATAAGGCAGCTGTGTCGGTTGCTATACTAGCATTTGGTTTTATGTTAGCACTTGTTGGAACGATGTATATAAACTCTATTTACGAAGGCATGAAAGATGGTTTACAAAAACATTTACCAGCTGATTTAGTAATAAGAATTCCAATAGAGTCGCAAAGTACTGAAGTATTACCATTTAGTTGGATGGAGAAGGTTAAAAAAGTTGATGGTGTAGAAGAGAGCGTAGCAAATGTTACTGACTTTACAGCGAAGCTTATAAATTATGATTTTAAAAAAGCGGATCAAGAATGGTATGAAAATGTGAGGAAAGATGATTTTGAATATGATGTGATAGAAGTTGTGGGGAATGATATTGTTGCTTATCAAAAAGTAACAAAAGCGAAAGTGATTACAGGACAAGATTTAAATAAGCCATTACAAGATGGTGAGGGAGTCGTTACGAAGAGAACTGCTAAAACATTAGGGATTCAGTTGCATGACACGATTGAAGTACAAGGGAAGGGGAAAGAAAAACAAACGATTAAAGTCGTTTCGATTATTGAGCAAGGATTAAGGGGAAGAGGATTAGACATTTTCGTAAATGAACAATGGGTTCGTGATAAGTTTTACGTGCAAGGATATGAAGCAATTCAAGTTATGACAAATTCTAATCAATCATTTGAAGAGATTAAGAAGCAAGTAAAACAAATTACAAATAATAAAGAGAACGTAGAAGTTATTAATAGCCATGAGTTATTGAAAGAACAGGAGCAGTTATTATCGCAAATGATGATGTTAATTCGCTTGTTAGTTGTAATTGTTTTCATTATTTCTGGAATAGGGTTAATGAATGCGATTGTCTCAAGTTTACATGAAAGACGTGCTGAAATTAGTATGATTCGTGCGGTAGGGGCTATTCCGAAGCAAATGAGACGGATTGTTTTATTAGAGGGAACTTTACTTGGAGCGATAGCTGGTTGTATTGGCATTTTTGGCGGGATTTTGTTTAGTTATATTGTGTTATCAAGCTTAGATTTAACGGTTATTATCATTCCGTATAATCAAGTTTGCATATTAGCTTTTGCTAGTGTGGTGCTTGGAGCAGGGGCAGCGATGATTGCTTCATTACAATTAAGAAAGTTCAAATTAAGTGATACTTTAAAGGAATTATCGGCATAAAAGATTGCTATACCCCGCTCATACAAAGAACAAAGAAGACAAATAAAATGATGACAATACCAATACCGAAGTTAAATACGAGAGTACTATCCATATATGTAACCTCCTTGTTTTAAAGTGAAAAGCACTCTAGTCAGAGTGCTTTTTATTTTGAATCTCCCGTAACGTACTTCACAACTTTTAGAAAGGGATTCATGCGTGTAAAGAGTTACATTATTTTATGCGTTTATTTTTGGGAATGAGTAAGTCCTTATGAAATATAGAAAAAAGACACTCTTTCGAGTGTCTTTTATGATGACAAAATGTGTCAATTGCTTGAGTTCGATAAGACGCTAATTTCCGTTTTAACGCCTTTTCTTTAATCAAGAAGTGTAGCAACAGCGATTCAAATAAATTGTACCATTTGTGTAATGTTTGTGTGCATGCAATTCTGCATATTTCAATTAGAGGGAAATAAGGTGCGGAGAATGAATGAGTATATAGAACACTTGATAAGGAGAGAGAAGGATGGATATACATAAGTTAACGGTAGAAGAAGCAAATGAGATAAATACGTGGACGTACGAGGAACCATATAATTTATATAGTTTTTCAGGCGAGAAAGAAGTGATAGAAGAGCTATTAGATGGAACGTATTATGGCTGTTGTGACGATCAAGGAGAGTTCATCGGCTATTTTTGTTTTGGAGAAAATGCACAAGTACCAGGTGGAAGAGATGCTAATTTATATGGTGGAGAAAATCTGATTGATATCGGACTTGGTATGAAGCCGGCGTTAACAGGGGAAGGAATGGGGAAAGAATTTTTCAAAGCTGGAATAGCGTTTGCCACGAAAGAGTTTAATGCAAAAATGTTTCGATTAAGTGTAGCAACATTTAATACAAGAGCAATTACGCTATATAAAAATATAGGTTTTCAGCAAGGACCTATCTTTTTGAGCCGCGGAAGAGAATTTATGCTCATGGAATATGAAAGACCGTCAGCATAAAACTGACGGTCTAGAAAGCATTATTATTATTCCGAGTGATCAGCTCGGTGCGCTAAACGGCTTGAAGCAGCGGCAGCGATTCCGCCAACGATATCATCAAGGAATGTATGCACTTTGCCAGTTGATTTATCATTTAAGTATTCTAAAATACCAGGTTTTAATTTATCGATATATCCAAAGTTCGTGAAACCGATAGAGCCGTACACGTTAACGATAGAAAGTGCGATAACTTCATCAATTCCGTATAAGCCTTCATCACGTTTTACGATATCTTGTAACGGCGCACTTAACATTCCTTTTTCAGCAAGGACATCGAGTTCGATACCAGTAATTAGTGCGTTTTGTACTTCACGTTTTGATAATACACGCTCAACGTTATAACGGCATTCTGACATCTCTAAATTTGGATGATATTTTTTTTGAAGAAAATGAACAAGTTCAGCAATATCGTCAATTGTTACACCGCGTTCTTGTAATAGTTGTAATGCTCTTTCTTGTAGTTGATTTGATTCTTTCATGTTTATCACCTTTTTTTCTTTTTAGTATTTGTATACGTTTCGTTGCTTTATCATGTGCATAGGAATGAAAGGCGAGCACAAGCTCATATATATAAAGAAAAACCATAGGTGGCGACTGCGATGATTCAGCATATTTATGAGCATTATCACATGCATGTTAAAGAATTAATCCCCCTTGGCCCCTATAAAAGCTTTTGGATTCGCAACAAAATTTATGTACTTGTTCCAATTGGAGAAATGGAGGAAGAAGTACTTGTAGAGATGAAAAAGCTCAGTGACTATATGAACCAGCAAGGGGATATGACTGTAGCGACTTTCGTTCCGACTATACACGGCTACTATGTAAGTGAGATAGAAGAACAAAATTACTGCTTATTAAAAGGTATGCGCACGTTAGAACGACATGCTATGTCATTAGGAAGTGAGCTTTCTATATTCCATAAACGAGGTGCATTCTTTCCAGAAGAAATTGAGCAATTAAGCCGCATTGGTGAATGGAAAGCGTTATGGGAAAAAAGGCTCGATCAATTAGAGAAATTTTGGCAATCACAAGTGATGAACCACCCTACAGACGTATTCGATCAATTGTTTATCGAATCCTTCCCGTATTATTTAGGAGTTGCGGAAAATGCAATTCAGTATGTTGTCGATACAGAGATGGATGATACGCCACAAATGACCGATGCGGCAACAATTTGCCAGGAGCGATTTACACCTTTATTATGGCATCAAACGAAGCGTCTAAAACTTCCTTTTGAGTGGGTGTATGATCATCCCACTCGAGATATAGCAGAATTGATTCGCTATATGATGATTGAAAAGAAGAAAGACTGGGAGCAAACAATCGTTCAATTTGTTACAGATTATGAACGCAATTATTCGCTATCCTCATTTGGTTGGCGCTTATTATTTGCAAGGCTCCTGTTCCCGCTCCACTATTTTGAAACGGTCGAACGATATTATCAAACTGGGAACGAAGAACAAAAAAGTATATATAGAGATCGCTTAGAAGCTATTTTACATGATGTGAACCGCTCTGAGCAATTTATGAGGAATTTTTATGGATCACTTCGTTTGCCAATTGATAAGTTAGGGATTAGAAAATTAGATTGGCTATCTTAAAAGTATAAAAAAGAGACCGATTGAGGTCTCTTTTTTATACCGCAATTGTATGTAATACATTATGCTCCTACTTGTTGATCTGCACATATATTTAAAATGAATTGATTTCTTTCAATTTTTTCATTTACTTTACTCAATAATTCTTGCTGGATTTCTTTAAATAAAAATTGATAGCTTGTATTCCATGTTGGTATAACGGACGAAAGGCCTAATAAATATTCTTTTTTCTCTTCTAGTTCTTGAATTGTTAAAAAAGTGTTCCCCATTTTTGGCATGTGTCGTCCCCCTATGTTTTTTACTTCATCCCACTATTTGTGGGAATCGGGCTGCCCGTAAACACCCACTGATTATAGTTTCACTTTATATGTGTGAACGATTCACTATATAGTATTAATTATCGCATTTTTTGAGAAGGATTTCCAATTTTGTTTTATGATGTTAAAGGAGAAGTGTTATTTGAATAAAAAAAGAGACCCATTGGGGTCTCTTTCTAGGAAGCGATTCTGAACGAGCCGCTTCCGCTTTGAATTAATATCTAGCTCCAGCGGCTAAAATGTTCGGTGGCTTCGCTTCTTCCGCCGAGGCAAAAAGCGCCTCTATGTCAGAAGCTCCATCCTCCTCACATTTTGAACGAGCCGCTTCCGCTTTGAATTAAAATACTTGCTCTACTTCAATAACGCCTGGTACTTCTTCAAGTAACGCGCGCTCGATACCAGCTTTTAGTGTGATTGTAGAACTTGGGCAGCTTCCGCATGCACCCATAAGGCGTAATTTTACGATACCTTCTTCAATGTCTACTAATTCAACGTCTCCGCCATCGCGAAGTAAGAACGGACGTAATTTATCTAGTACTTCTAGTACTTGTTCTTGCATATGTGGGTTTTCCATTTTTATCGACTCCTTTCATCAGTTTTATTATAATCAAGATAGAGGGGAAAATCTATTTTTTCTGTTCTTGTTTTATTGTCGAAATATTTTATCATGTGTACAACGTGTTTTTTCAGTATAGGGGTATGGAATAAGTTTGTAAAATGATGTGCTTATGTAATAAGACATCTGAATATACTGTTAGAACAAGGAGTGGGGGAGAAGAAATGGTTAATGTGCAAGTGTATGGGACGAAAGTGATTTGTGCGAGCTGCGTCGGAATGCCATCTTCAACAGAAACGTTTGAGTGGTTACAAGCGGCGATTGGTCGTAAATATGAAGGACAAGAAAATAAATTTAATTTCGAGTATATTGATTTTCAACAAGAACAAGAAGATGAAGATAAAAAAGCATTCGCAGAGCGCGTAGTAGAAGAAGATTTATTTTATCCAGTCGTTCTGGTGAATGGAGAGATTGTTGGAGAAGGAAATCCTCGTTTGAAGGATGTTTACGAAGAAATCGAGAAATATTTATAAAGCAGGGAGTCTTTGCGAATTTGCAAAGGCTTTTTTAAATGGAGGGATAGATGTGGAGAATGGAATAAAACAAGCTTTACCAGCAGAAGTAAAGCAGTTAATGGAGCAGTACATAGTAGGGCTAAAAGAAATTTTTTTAGATGGAAAAATAGTCGGGGTATATGTTTACGGCTCTATCGCGCTAGGTGCATTTCATATAGAAACGAGCGATGTTGATTTTGTTGCAGTACTAAATGATTCCGTGAATGAAGCTGAAAAACAACAACTTGTAGAGCTGCATAAGAAAATGAGTGAAAGTACGCTAGGTAAAAGAATGGACGGTATGTATATTCCGCTTGCTGACTTAGGGAAATACAATCATGAAATAAATGAGTACGTGTATTGTGCAGATGGTAAGGCTGATATAGGTCATTGGGATATTAATGCGGTCACATGGTGGACATTAAAAAATCAAGGCATTACAGTTATCGGGAAAGAAGTAGAAGACCTTCCATTTCAAATAAAGTGGGATGATGTAGTAAATACAATGAAATATAACGTAGAACAGTACTGGAGTGAAAAAGCGAAGCAGCCATATTTATTTTTCATAGAAGAGTGGGTAGAATCAGCTGTCGTTACGATGGGGCGTATTTTATATACGTTAGATCATAAAACAATTGTTTCAAAAGATAGAGGATTGCAATACTTGTTAGAACGCTCAGCGAAAGAATGGGAGCCTTTATTAAAAGAAGTAGAGCGAATGAGGTATGATCCAAAGGAGAAGAAGAAACTTTCTATTTGGAGAAGGGCTGATATGACGAAGAGATATTTGCTTAGTATGATTGAAGAGTGTAGGAGAAAGTGGTAGGGAAAATAACAAAAGCATCCTGATACGCAGAATACTTTTTCTTTTTTCTCGTTATTAAGATGCACAGAGCAGTGTGAATATTGCTGTAAATAGTGATTAGCTTGTTCGTACTGTTTTAATTTGTAGAAAGAAAAACAGGTAAGAAGCAGACACGCTTTTTCTTGTAATATTGGAACGACAGCTAGTAACGGAGTAATGGAATGTATATTTATTTTTGTTAAATTTTCATAAGAAGCCCACGTTTGAAACCAGTCGAAAATGGTAGAAAGGTAATCCGGAATGTCGATAGTTTCATGTGAAACATTATGCAATAATTGGTTCTGTTATATAAAGATGGGGAAATTTATATTGTTACTTCAAATTTAGAATTAATAATACTTGATGCTGAATGTGGCGAAGTAAAAGATATAATGAAACTCCCTAAAAATGTTGTTAAAATAGATTTTATTGTATCAATTGAGGAAATTAATGATAGATTATTTATTAGTTGTGTAAGTGGAAATATGTTTTAAATAGTAGAAAGTTAATTTGTGGAGTCTTTTAAGTAGAGATTTTAGGTTAGACCATACCATAATAGTAATTTATATAATAGGAGTAGGATGTGTCCAAATGATTTTGGGGCATCTTTTTTTGTGAACATACAAAACATTTAACTTAGTGTATTAAACGTATGATTCATAAGTATTTTAATATATTTTAAAGTGAAATTAAATAATAAAAGGATAATTGTCGGAATATATTCGATTTCCGCTCGTTTTTATGAAATATATGTACTTTTTGTTAGATTCCTTCTTTTTGTACATATACAATACCTGTATATAGAAATAAGAAAAGGATGATGTACGTGAAAGACACTGTTTTACAAGAAACAATTTCTCCACAAGAGTTACATAAGATTGTTCAAAAGAATACGGCGTATTATGACTTTAAATGGGGAAAAGTAGAAAATCCAGCACAAGGGAATACGTGGAATTGGGTAGCATTTTTCTTCCCAACTTTTTGGTTAGCTTATCGTAAAATGTATAAGTTGTTTATTATACTTACGTTATTGGCGGTACCTAGTATCGTTGTAACTCCTTTTATAGATATTTCAGATGGGATTTATTTAACAGTTAGTTTAGTTCTTCAATTAGGAATGATGATATTTACTGGATGGCAAGGAAACCGTTTATATTATAAGCATGCTATTCGAGTTTTACATAAGGAAGAAGATATGCCGGATCACAAGAAGGCGTATTACTTACAATCAAAGGGCGGCGCTAGTGCTGCTGGTATGATTGGTTTACAAGTTATAGTGGGGATATTGTTTGGTGGAGCTATGTTCGGACTTTCTCTTTTACCAACTGAGCCGAATATTAAAAATGTTGTTCGTTCAAGTGATGAAGGATTTACTTTAGAGGTTATGACTGATAATCCAACTTGGAAGTTCGTGAAGAAAGAAAAAGAGTATGACGTAGTAGAGTTTACTGGTTATGACTATACAGAGAAGAAAAACGTAAAAATTAAATTCGCTGTTTATTTCAGTGAAGGTTACTTTGAATGGCAAGAAGTATATGAGAATAATAAGAAGTTAAGTGAAGAAGAGTTAGAAGAGTATCAATTTTATATTGAAGAGAATGGTTGGGGGTTCTAGTGAGAACTCATTCATTTTGAAAAGAAGAATCTTGTGAAGGTTCTTCTTTTTTATTGTAAACACCATACGAATTGAAATTTTGTAAAATACAATAAAAAATGAGAATTTGAGGTAGGCTTGTCAATAACGTAAGACTATGGCACTATAAAGAAATGCTATACAAATTTTATTTATCGACATGTAAACATCAAATTTGATTTTTACGTATAAATAATGAACGGAGGAAATGAATTTATGGCTACTTTACCAAATTGTCCAAAATGTAATTCAGAATATACGTATGAGGATGGCGTTCTTTTCGTATGTCCAGAATGTGCTCATGAGTGGGGCAAAGAAGCAGAAGCTGAAAATAATGATGGTGCAAAAGTTGTAAAAGATGCAAACGGAAACGTTCTTCAAGATGGTGATGCTGTTACTGTAATTAAAGATTTAAAAGTAAAGGGTACTTCTTCAGTTGTGAAGATTGGTACGAAAGTAAAGAGTATTCGTCTAGTTGATGGAGATCATGATATTGATTGTAAAATCGACGGTTTCGGAGCTATGAAGTTAAAATCACAGTTCGTTAAGAAGGCGTAAGACAAATAAAAAGAGGAGGCTATTCGCCTCCTCTTTTTATTATGTCACTTTTTGTCGGTAAATCGATATTTCGTACAAAATCGTTGATATATTCTGAGTTATGATAGATATATTTGAAAAATCGTTGATATATTGTAAGTTATGATAGATATATTGAAAAAATCGTTAATATAATTTCATTCGCCGTGAACTACGCACGATTCACCTCGCATCATAGTCAATTTCTTTCAACTGACAGCGCTTATTAAAGAATGTTTTATATCCAAGCTGTAAGAAGATAATGACAGCGAAAGCAGTACTCCCTGAAATACCGAGTATGATAGCAATTTGATATTGAATTGCTGTAAACGGTGATACACCGGATAATATTTGACCGGTCATCATACCGGGTAAGCTTATAATTCCCATACCGACCATGGAATTGATTGTTGGTAAAATAGCAGAATCAAAAGCGTCCCTTATGAGGGGAGCAGTTGCTTCTTTCGGTGTTGCGCCGAGCATAAGGGCACCTTCAATATGATCTCTTTGAGATTTCATATTGTTTAAAAAGGTGTTTGCCCCGAGGCAAATACCGGTCATAGCATTACCGATTAACATGCCGGCAATAGGAACGATATATTGCGGTGCATACCACGGATTATGCCCGATAATAACAAAGATAAATAGTAGTAATGGTCCGATTGATCCCGCAACCATGGAAAGAGCGGCTACACGTTTTAATTCTTTGGACATCGGAATATTAACTCGTTTATAAATATTAAAAATAGCAAATGTAGTAATAGAGGTAATGAGAGCAATTGTATAAAATGGATTACTGTTTTCAAATATGTATGTAAGGACATATGCAACAAGTACGAGCTGAATGGTCATACGGAATGTTGCGATCGCAATTTGTTTCTCGCGAGGTATCCCTTTTAATCTTACAAGTCCGATTAAAATAAGAATGAAAATATAGGCAGCAGCAAGTTGCCAAATTTGGAGTTCAATAACGCCCTTCAACTGAGAGCACTCCCTTTCTAGTTGCACCGTTTGTTTTACTAATTTCAATAATATCGTCTGCAATTTCTTCTGGAAGTTGTTGCGAGTGCGTGATGAAGATAACGGTTTTTTTCTTTTCTCTTGCGAGTATAGTGAATTGCTTCATAACGCGGCGTTCTGTATCACTATCTAATGCCGAAGTTGGTTCATCTAATAAATAGACAGGCGGATCCATAAGTATGATGCGAGCAAAAGCAAGCCGTTGTTTTTCCCCGCCTGATAATGAAGCGGCGTTGTCTTCTAAATTTTTATTTAAGCTAACAGTCGTTAATGCATTCTGCAAAGTATCATCACTTGGAGATGGTTTTTCAGAAAGACGAAGTCCCATTAATAGATTGTCTTTAACTGTTCCGTCAAAAATAGGTGGAGTTTGTCCGAGCATAACTACGTCACGGCGTAATTGAATAGGGGGATAATCAGAAATTGGTTTTCCGTTATATTCGATTGTACCGGATGTTGGAGATTGTAAATCATTTAACATGCGAAGTAATGTACTCTTTCCGCTCCCACTTTCACCGATAATACAAGTGATTGTCTCTTTTTGAATCTGTAAATAAGGAATGTGTAGTATATCTTTATATGTAACGTCTTTTAATATAAACATAAATTGCTCCTTTCTGATTCTAGTTATATCGTATCAAAAAAGAGAGAGAAATAGAAAAATAAGGTTATAAAGAGCAACGTTTTTTCTTCGTCTTGAGTTTTATTAATAAGTTAAGTAAACAATCTAATTCTTGACTGAAAGAAATTACTTTATCATGAGTGAATCCGTACATTTCAACGAGATAGATCAATTCTTTCTTCTTCGTTTCTATTCGATCGTGTAGTTTCGTCAAGTTCATAAGTGAAATGTAATGCCTCCTATAAAAGTATTTATCACATAAAAAATAAGACCGAATTCATTCGGTCTTAAAGGAAATAATAAAAACAACTTACAAATAGCATACACTTTTCATCAATAGTTTTTAATATAAAAATAGAAAATTTTGTGAATAAATATTGAGAAAAATATTTCTGATAATTTCTGTTTATGAAAAAATTTTTTTTAACTAATGAAAAGAGGCTGCCTACATAGTAGACAGCTCGTAAAGTATTAACCGTTATGATATTTATACATCCAAAGAAGACCGGATTTTAATAATCTCGGTACACGTCCCATTAATGGTTGGTTTGCTAGTAAACCAAATCCGTGTTTTTTGCCGAGGGAACCGAGAACACCTTTTAATTTAATAACAGGTAGTTCATCAGGAAGTGGTTCATTATTCCAACGTTTTAATAATATTTGGACAATTTGTTCTCCTTGACCTTCAGCAAGTTGAGCAGATGGTGCGTGTGGAAGTGCTGCACAATCTCCTACAACGTAAACGTGCTCGTCATTTGGAATATTGTGATATTTTGTTAAAACAACCCGTCCGCTACCATCTTGTTCAACCGGAAGGTTTCGAACAACTTCATTTGCTTGAATACCAGCTGTCCAGACGATTGCATCACATGCAAGAGGTTCATCGTGGTTGTACACAATATTTGGTTCGACTTTGGTAATGTTAGAGTTTCGTATAATGGTAACGTTATGTTTTATAAACCATTCTTCTACATATCTACTTAATTTCTCTGGATATGGGAATAAAATTCTATCTTTTCTATCAAATAAATAGATTTTTAAATCAGAACGGCTCTCACGAAGTTCACTTGCTACTTCAACGCCACTTAAGCCAGCACCAACGACAGCAACTGTAGCATTCGGTTCTAGGCCATTTAATTGTTCATATGTCTTACGTGTTTGTTCAATTGATTGTAGACTGTGTGTATATTCCTTTGCCCCAGGAACGTTATGATATTTATCTTCACAGCCAAGTCCGATAATTAAATCATCATATTGGATTGCTTCACCGCCATCAAGATGAACAGCTTTTTCTTCGAGATCAATATTTGTTATTGTACCGTATTGAATATTGAGGCGTGGGTGCTCAGGAAACGGTATGCGAATATGCGTTTCTGAAATTGTACCCGCTACTAATGCATAATATTCAGTTTTGAAACAATGGTATGGTACTTTGTCGATTAATGTCACCTGTACATCATCTGGAAGTTGGTTGCTTGGAAGTAGCCGTTGCAGAATTCTCATTCCACCGTAGCCACCACCTAGTATTACGAGGTGTTTCATGATGGATTACCCCTTTTCTGTTGAAATGTCCCCTAATCCTAAAATTTTATATTAATAAAATATTTCGACTTTACTCAATCAAATTATATCGAATTTGTGAACAAATAACAATGCATGAATGAATACTCTGTTGTACAATAAGAAGAAAAGTAAAGTGAACTGTTTTCCTTTTCTAGTTACTATTTCATTATGAAGGCCGAAAAGCAGTGTTGTGAATATATTTATATAGAAAAGAATATTTGCTTTGAAGTGAAACAGTGAAGGAATTGAATAGTTTAGTAAGTGTAATGACAACAACAAGAAACAGCTTAGTTTTCTTCTTATAGATGAAGTCAGAAGGTAATTTGTTTTGTAGTACAGGGGGGAGAATTTTGATTAAACCGTTAATTGAATTTTGTGTAGGTAACCTCGCGAGTGGTTCACAAGCAGCTTTAGAGAAATTAGAAAAAGATCCGAATTTAGATGTAATGGAGTATGGATGTTTAGGATATTGTGGTATTTGTTTTGAAGGCCCATTTGCCCTTGTGAATGGTGAAGTAGTACAAGGATCGACAGTAGAAGAGCTTGTTAATAATGTATATGAGTATTTGGATGAAAATCCAATGTTTTAAGGTGTTGCGAATGGGCAGCACCTTTTTCCATTAGATAAAATATTATTTTGCAGGATAGGATAATACGGAATATAAATAAAAAAAAGGCCCTTTTAGAAGGGCTTTTTTCCTACACAATTTGTGCAAGAATGGCTCATCGCCAAATGTTGTCAAATATGAGAAACGGGGGACATTCATATTGTGTTCTAAAAGCATGCATTCTATACTTAAAATAACAAATTATTTTTGGAGTGAATACAAATGAGCCAATTTTCTTTTACAAAAATGCATGGTCTTGGCAATAGTTATATATATGTAAATATGTTTGAGGAACAAATTCTTGAAGAAGATTTAGCTCTTGTGGCGGAAAAAGTTTCAAATATTAATACTGGTATTGGGGCAGATGGAATGATTTTAATTTGTCCTTCTGACGTAGCTCCGGTGAAAATGCGCATGTTTAATAACGATGGTTCAGAAGGGAAGAGCTGCGGTAACGGTTTACGCTGCGTAGCGAAATATGCGTATGAGCATAAACTAGTAGAAGAAACAGTTTTCGCAATTGAAACGTTAGCTGGAATTGTAACGGCTGAAGTAACGGTAGAAGATGGTGTAGTTACATTAGCAAAAATCGATATGGGAGCACCACGTTTAACACGTGCAGAAATCCCGATGCTTGGTGAAGGTGAAACACCGTTTGTTCGTGAAAACTTCTTATATAATAATCATCGTTATGCATTTACAGCTGTTTCAATGGGGAATCCGCATGCGGTTATTTTTGTTGATGATGTAGAAAAAGCGCCACTTACAACACTTGGACCAGTCCTTGAGACACATGAAATGTTCCCAGAGCGAGTAAATGTTGAATTTATCGAAATTTTGAATGATGACGAGATGAACTTCCGTGTTTGGGAACGTGGATCTGGTGTAACACAAGCTTGCGGGACAGGAGCATGTGCTGCAGTTGTAGCTGCTATTTTAAATGGAAAGCTGGAACGTGGTAAAGAGATTACAGTTCATTTAGCTGGCGGCGATTTAATGATTGCATGGACAGAAGAAGGAAATGTGTTAATGAAAGGACCTGCGGAAGTAATTTGCCGCGGAGTGTATGAGTACAAGATAGAAGCGTAAAGATGTATAATAGAATGAGAACAGAAAGGATGGTGTATTTCATGATTGAAGTAACAGAACAAGCAGCTTTTCAAATTAAAGATATGTTAAAAGATGCTGAAGATGGAGAGAAGTACGTGCGCCTTGCTGTACACGGCGGCGGATGTAGTGGTCTTTCTTACGGCTTAGGATTTGAAGTAGAACCAAAAGAAGACGACACAGTTCTTGAATTTTTCGGTGTTGAATTTGTTATCGATAAAGAAAGTGCTCCAATTGTTAAAGGAGTAAAAGTTGATTATAAACAATCGATGCTTGGCGGCGGATTCACAATCGACAATCCAAACGCAATCGCATCATGCGGATGTGGATCATCTTTCCGTACAGCGACGAATGCTGGTAAGCCGGAAGAGTGCTAAGTTTTTAGCTTTTTTAGTCTAAGCGGAAACTGAATCGAAGGGTTACGGATTATACGGTTTAGACCGCAGGAAAACAAGTATCTTTGGGAAGATAAACGACCCGAGAACGTTCAATATACGGTTGTGGAAGACGACCTTCTTAGCGATGAAATTTAATCGTTAGGGAGGTCTTTTCTTTTGCCTTTAAAGAAGAAAAAGCGTATTACAAAGATGGCGAATGCTAGTAAAAAATATCCGCAACTAACTTTGGAACAAGCGTTAGATATTGTTATTTCGGGAAAACGTGCGGAAGGTTGTCGAGATAGAACGTTAAGAGACTATACGAAGATGTGGGGGTATTTTACTGATTGGTTGCTCGATAATTACGAGGTTAAATATATCGATGAACTAACGACAGAAACATTTCGTAACTATATCAATTACATGAAATACGATAAGAAGCGTTATGAAGGGCATAAATTTATTGACGCTGACAAGCAAGGGATTGGTTTATGCGATACCACAATAAACATTAATATTCGTACATTACGAGCATTACTTAACCATTTATATAGAGAGGAATTAATCGAGATCAACCCTATAGAAAAAATTAAGCTATTGCGGCAGGATATCGATTTAACAAATTCATTTACCGATGAAGAAGTAAAGAGAATATTGCGGCAGCCTAACTTGCGAGACTTCGTAGGGTTTCGAGATTTTGTAGGAATAAATGTTTTAATAGATTCGGGACTACGCATACAGGAGTTAATGGGGTTACGTGCAGCGGATATTGATTTTCAAACTCGCTTTATTACGATTCAATCCGATAAAAGTAAAAATAGAAAGCCTCGTTTAGTACCCGTCTCCACTCATGTGACTAAATTATTATTGCAGCTTATAAACGAGAACCAAGCGCATTTTAAAACAGAGCGGATATTTTTGTCCAGCTATGGTGAGCCATTAGGTGCAAATCACTTTAACAAGCGTCTAAAGTATTACGCAGAGAAGGCGGGTATTAAAGATAAGAAAGTAACTGCACATGTTTATCGCCATACATGGGCTAAAAATATGATTCTAAACGGTTGTGATGCGTTCACATTACAAAAAATTGGTGGCTGGTCGGATATTCGCACAATGCGACGTTATATACAAATGGACGTTGAAGAGATGCGAAAGAGTCACGATGAGTTTTCACCGTTAACAAAATTAAGAAGAACAAGATAAAAGAAAAAGTCCCCAGCGCCAACTGGAGACTCAAAACAAACTGTTTGCTATCTAATAATTAAATACTAGACAGCCGCTAGCTTCATTCTATCGAAAAAAATCGAAGGGTGCAAGTTGTCTTTAGTGATGCCTTTTTTAGGCAGATGCGGTAAGTCAAAAAGCGGAAGCCGTACCGCTATAAAAACGTAAAAGGGGAGCTAGACCGCTGCAAACACTAGCGCTATACAATTCAGCGCATATCATTCCCCGTGCGTCGTATAGGTCTAGCCGATTGCGGGCATTGTACGGCAAGGGTGGAAATACGTTGTTACTACGGTAACAGGGTGTATCGAAAGATTTACGCACTATGGGACGTTTTGTAGTGTAGAAAGTCGATATGTGTGAAAGCACAAGGACGGGGAATGCGTTACTGAAAACCTCACACAACGAGCCGACGCTAGTTGCTAACGCCTTACCTCTATTCGCATTGATATATACGAAATCTGACGAAGTTTAAACGCTTCGTTATTTTTTATCTCTGCGAAATAGGGGTTCAAACTACACCCTGCTTCCTACGCCTTCCTCGCCTCTGCTAGTTGATGTGTCAATCAAAGTCAAGCAGAAAGTCGAAATTACTAGCCATCGGCGAAGAGTTGCGGAACGGCGTAGATAAACACAATACGCAGCAAGGGGAAGACAGATGAATAGTAGAGAGCTAAATAACGCAGCTATAGAGGCGAAGACGAATACAGTGAGAATGTGGGATGTTAAGGCGCACTATATGACTTTCATTGAAAGATTAGTGCAGGACAATTGGTACAAGATGAATAACGAAGCGGAATTTATAGACGACTGTTATCGAAAGATAGAGTACGCAGTAAGGTCATTTAACGAAGAATTAGGAGACTTTAGCGGTAGGGTACATGTGTTATTACAGCAGAGTGTGCGACAGTATTGCGGAAATAGGGGAGGAAGACGCAAGGCATTGCAGCTAGTAGGCGAAGAATTGAACGTAATAGATAGAATAGATACGGATATAGATGTGGAAGGGGAAGCGCTAGACGCAGTAGTAAGAGAAGAAGTTTACGAGAAGCATTGCGATAGAGAGATAGATAAGCTAATAGTGGATATCGTTTTTGATACGGATCACATAGAAAGTACATGCGATATAGCTAGAAGGTTGGCAGCTAAAACAGGTCGCTCTTTTGATAGTGCTAGAGGGGCGGTACGCTCGTTTGTAAAACGAAAGAGGGTTGCGTCTTAGTGAATTATTAATTACATAAATTTACTGTGTGCGGTAAAATAAAGAGTAGAATGTATCGGGATAAGGTGAGAAGTTGACGCACTGGACATAGCGGAAGGGGATATCAAATAATGAATACATACAAATTAATTAAAAAAGTAATGTTAGTAGGAATCACGGCAACGGCGCTATTAAGTGGGTGCGGTGGTTCCAACGAAGGTGCCACTAACGAAAGTCAGTCTAACGAAGTCAATGCTGAAAAATCATCGAAAGAAATCGCACAGGAAATGTACGAAGCCGAAAAGAAATCGAAGGAAGTCGAAAAAGAGCTGAATGCATTACGCGAATCTGAAAATAGTGAATTCCTTATTGACTTTAATATCAAAATTGACGGTAAAAAGCCGCAGAAACTAACATATGACCTATCGAATGAGGATGGTAATTTATCTTTAGACGCATTTAAATCGCTAAAAGTCGGCATGTCTCCGAAAAAGATCGCCGAAATGTTATCTAAAAATGTTAGTAATGCGTCATTCATGCGCATCAAACAGTACGGCAAGTTGTGGGAAGGTACAATGTACACATATGAGTATGAAAATAGCGGAATAGTAACGCAGATTGAAGCTTATTTCACTCACGAAGACGATGAATTGAAGTTATATGGTGCACGTCGTACGGAAGTAAATCGCGCTAATAAGTCGAAACAAACGACGCTAGACAATAAACGTGGATTCATCGGACAAGGAGCGGATACGGCAAAGGATACACCTACGAATGGTAGTGCAGTAGATACGACTAGCAAAGGTGCTACGAAATCTACCGACAAGCCCGCGCCTAGTAAGGCGGATACACCTGCAAAGAGTGTAAAGTCTGCTATTCCTAACGATTACTGCGGACATGGGCACGATGAAACGAAGCAAGAAGCGCACGGCTGCGATAAGATTATTGATGAAGAAGCGCACCAAAGACATCTGCAACAACAGGAAAGAGAATATGAAGAACAACAACGTGAGGAAGCGAAGAAATACGAATTGACAGAAGAAGACAAGGCGAGAATCCAAAGACAGGAAAAACGATGGAATACGCCTAGCGGTGGCGTCGGTGCGACGTGGCAAGATGAATTAAAAGAAATGGAAGAGAAGGAAGCGCAAGAGAACGCACAACAATAGCATGAGCTAAGATTATCAAGAAAAATCATACGCACGCATTTAATTAGAACTTGCATTCGTGTTGTATGGAAAATTATAGACTTATATAATATTAATTGTAGAACATTCGGCGGTATTGTGCCGCAACTATTGCACATATTATAACCGATTAGTATTGTGTTTTTCGGCTCACCACTGGCGAAAGGTATACGAAGCCATGCCGATAATACATATCACCACAGGACGGCATTAGCCGTTATACAAGGAGGCGCTGCGGATTAACCACCCTAGCGCTTTTCACTTTATTAGGAGGGCTTACCATGCTTCGAATTAAGATTAAGAAGGGGCGGAAACCTTCTATTATATTGCTTACGCTAGCTTTATTCGCATTGTGGCTGCTGAATGTATCAGATAACTTTTACGTACAATTATTTTCGGCATTATTCGCCTTATCTGTCATAGCCGCACAGCTTACGGAAACGGTGTTGCGCATGCGGGATAAGTTAAAAGGATATAACGACAATAATAGGTGATACCTACTGCGATAGGTGTAGTGATTGTAACTGAACGTAGGCGACGCAAGAAGAGTGAAGTGAAAGATAAGTGAGATAGAGAAATACGTTTACCTTTGAAAGGGAGTACATATATACAGATGACAATTAATACCTATAGTCATGTGCTGCCGACAATGCAACGGGAGGTGGCGGATAAGCTGGACCAAATGTTTGAGTAAAGAAATAGCATTATAAACTAGTAATATATATTAAAATTAGGATTTATAGATTTTTTAAAAAGGTGGTAGGAAATGGATACTATTTTTGAAACAATTAAAGAATACTTAAGTTTACCTAAAACAAATTATGCAATTCAATTAAATGGTCCATGGGGAACAGGGAAAACGTATTATGTGAATAAAATATTAAAACCAAAAATCGAAGATCTATTTGTCCCTAATAGTACCGAAAATTATAAATTTATATATATATCGTTAAATGGTATAAAAAATGTAGATGAAATAGATGAGAGTTTGTTTTTAAATTCTATTAACCAATATGGAAATAAAGCGTATAAGTATACAAAAATAGGTTTAAGAGTTATGGGGAAATTACCAGGGTTAGGTTTGGCAAAAGAGATAGAAAGTGAAGTGTCGAATATTACAAAACAACTTACAAAGTTGAAGAATGCAGTTCTATGTTTTGATGATTTAGAGCGAATCGATCGAACAATTTCTATCCAACAGGTTCTAGGATACATAAATACAAATTTTGTTGAACATGAAAATATAAAAACATTATTTGTATCAAACGAAAATCAATTACATGATAATGGGGATTTTAAGCTAATTAGAGAAAAGGTAATAGGTCGTACTATAAAATATGATAAAACAATAAATGACGTATTACCTGATTTTATAAGGAACACATATGGAGAGGATAGTGAGATTACTAGATTTTATGAAGAAAATAGCTCATTAATAGTTCAGATAATTGCTTTAATGTCGAAAGACTTTAATTTGAGGACATTGCGTTTTGCTTTTGATAGTTTTAAACAAATCATAAGTGAATGTAGTTCGTCAATCAACTGTAATAATAGTATTTTGTTATCTCTTTTTATTAACGTACTTTTAATTTCGGATGAGTATAAAAAAGGTTTATTGCATGATGTAGAACAATTGGAACCATTATATAATTCGTATATTGGCTTTTTAATTGGTATGAGGAATAAAGATGATAAAAGAGAAATAACTTACGCGGAAATGTTTTACCATAAATATCTTGAAGATAATCCGTTGGTAGGAAAGGATATTATTTTATATAGATGTATATTGACCTATATTTTAACAGGACATTTAGATGTTGAAGGACTAAAAAAAGAGATAGATGAGAAGCATGATGAATCGGTAAAGCCAGAAGAAGAATTAGCTCTCAAGGTAATTAATGATTACAATAACTTTGAACTAAAGCAGCTTAGAGAAAGTGTAGATGTTGTAATTAAAGGAATCGAAAAAGGGTATTATTCGCCCGAATATTATCCTGAACTATATAGATTGTTAAGTGATTTTAATAATAAGAAATATATTGAAAAAGACAAATATGAACTATATGAGAGCTTTAATACTGGATTAGAAGAAGGGTTTAATAAACACGAGATACAAATTGGAGAATATTCACTTCGATATTCTGATGAGGTATATGAGGATGGAAATTATAATAAACTGGTTTGCAAAATTAAAAACAAAAAAGTTGAATTAATAAAATTACAGGAGAAAACTTTGTTTATTGAATTTGTACAAGCATTAAAAGAGATGGATGAAGAAAAATTTCCATCATGTATTTCTAGGCTTGAAAGTGAAAAAAATTTCTTTGGAATTATTGATAAAGAAAAGTTTAGTCAAGAGATTGTTTCTATGCCGAACGGTGGTATTAATAAATTTATAAGTTTTTTACGTTTCAGATATTTACAGATTATAAATGCAAATGAATTTTATAACCATGAAGTTGATAATATAGAGATTTTTATTTTGGCAATAGAAAATAAGTTAGAAAAAGTATCTATAGATCCATTAAAGAAAGATTTAGTTTTAGAGTTGATAAAAACACTTCAAAAGACTAAAAATCACGTATCAAAATCGGATTCGGATGTTAATTAGAAAGCGTACAAGGTTCTAAATTGAAACCATTGTGCAATTTTTGCATGAATAAAACTTAGTGCGACAATATTTGGACAAATATAATCTCACCGTACTATTATCGGTACGATGGTAGATATGTTAACTGAACAAAAGTCAACACTACAATCTTATCATCACGCGTTATTTTCGTACATTGTTAACGGTGGTCACAAAGCGCTGGGAAGTGTCGATTTTACTACGTATATAAAGAAGTAACTATAATATCGACTTCCCAATGTTTCCTATTTCTTCAGCTGTTTAATCACTACACGTAATCATTCCGAAACTTTTAACGACGTGTATAATGACTTGTTTTTACGTAATATAGAAGAGGATAGCTATGATGTTTATATTATAAAAATCCGCTGTCACTTCGAATATTCTACTGGAAAGATAACCACGTAACAAAAATAGCCGCTATCTCAAGCGGCTTTAATCGTCATATGTTAGGTTCCGAAATTATTTTACTGTTACGAATTTATTTATAAGTCTAGCTCTACCTTCTTTTGGATACGCATGTCTTTCTAGAAATTTTTGATGCCACGTTCTATCCTGCACACTTAAATCCTCTATTTTATAGCCTAAATAATTGTTTAATTTATCTCGGTTCATTTCAACTTCATGAATTAATCCTTTATAAGGAATGCTAATTGAAACGTTATCTAAAAACGAAAACTGGCGTAGTAGGCGAGCACTTTCTTGAGTTAGTATTTTATTAATCTTATCGCCTGTTCCGAAATATTCTTCGTATGCTTTAGCGTCATTACCCGTTTTTTCATTTAGTGCAACGTATTCTTCGAAAGAATTAACGTATTGAATGTTGACGTTTTTAGAATCCTCGCTTATACATACTTCCTTTAGAAATGGGCTTCCTTGTATATTCTTTATGTACAAACGTAATGCGGGATGTCCTTGTGTAGCATCGATTACCCATGTTTTCCCTATCTTTTTTGATAGTACATCACCTTTTGCGCATAGATTTTTTATGTATCCAGGCGATAAGTTCCATAAAACTGCAGCTTCTTCAACTCCAATTACTTTATTTAAAATCATTCGAATCCTCCCGATTAGTGCGGTAACGCATATTTTGTTGTTATCTACACGTTAACATGCGTTATCGCATTTGTAAAGTGATTAATGTATGTCCACTATTAATAATTGATGGTAGAGTCCGAGCGTAATATCAGATATTAAGGAAGAACGAAAAAATAACGCCACTGGCTACGATAGGTGGAGGAAGAAAGTGACTACCGCTAACTAAGCGAAGTGTAGATCGGTAGGAGAACAGAAGAATATATAATGAATAACGAATAAATTAAACTGTGAGGTCAAATTGACGGTGATTGTAGGGAGATAAAATGAGCGAGTGTAATAGTACAAAAAATTGAAACGTAATAATAAGCATGCGTATTCTGATAGCTTGTTACAAAGTATGGGTTTAATACATAGGTAACAAGCCTGTTGGGATTTGCATTCCTTTAATTAGTCTTATCTCTAAATGTAAGTGAAAGAAAATCTTGCTTATTTGCTTTTGTTAGAGCTTTACTAAATCCTATTAAGTGATATTTTGTCATTTCATGTAGTTTTAATTCTTCTTTTACCACTTGAATATTCGCCTCGGCAATTTCTCTATCGATAGTACGACTTGGTTTAGTAAATTCTCCATTGCGAATGCCAGCATATAAACTATCATTTTTTAAAGTATTGTAATGTTTCGCCTTGTCTTTTATAAACTTTAGTAATTCATCATTAAACCCCTTTGGATTTAATAGGATTTGTTGATGTATAAACTTTCTTCTTAATTTTCCTTCATGATCACGTAAGTCTTTATTAACGTCTTTCCAATTAACTTTTATTTTGAAATGAATGTCTGTGGCAACCCTAAATAAAATTGGCAATTTTGATAATTCTTCTGAAGCTATGTGTGACAAGGTATATGATCTTGCAAATCGTTCGTTGGCTAAAAGTATTTCAGATTCCTCTATTAATTCTTTAGCGTTTTCAAATATTAGAGTATAAGCCTTTTCTAAATCCTTTATTTTGTAATTATTTATATTCATATTCAGCTTCTCCCTTTCGACTTAATTTCCCCATAAGGTGATCCTTCAAAAAAATTTATAATATATTCCAATTTTACCATTTTTACAGGAAACAAAACAGAAAGCCACTCAGCTCTCTCTGATAGAGTACGTTCCAACCGCATGCACTCTAGTAAAATTTCGATACTTTTTTCATTTTTCCTCGTTCCTAGATTTCGCTTCTCCGCGTTTTTTTTCGTATATTTAACAAAACTGAACAAAGAAGCGTACTCTTACCGTTATACATTACGTTACATATTACCAGCCGAAAGCTTGTGACGGATGTCCATCCTCCGAACGCCACCCTTCAATTACTGTAAATCGTATATATTATTTCGTTATACAAGCAATGCGTAAACCGCATAGTATCGACGTTTATTAACTATGCATAAACATTTTGTTGGCGCTAACCTCAATGTAAACTCGTGTAATTTTTTCGGTGAAATAGCGAATCCCTTGCGACTGTAGTGTTTACGATGATTTACGTGCAACTTAAATAGTTACAACGATTTACAAAATAAGCGATGTCACGGGGGAAAATATCGTCAGATTGGCGTGTGTGTGGCGTTGTGAATGGCGGCTATCCACCTGCTGCTCGTTCTGCTGGAGGGAGGTCTTGAAACTCACGGGGTTTAGTCTTTATGTACCTAAACATAAAAAAAGACACCGCCAATTACTGCGCTGCCTCGTATTCTTTTACCTTCTTATAGAACGTTGCTTTCTTCATATTAACAGCCGCCATAAACTCGACTGCTTTTATCTTTCCGCCTTTCCAGTCGCAGTATAAGTTATCCCAGTTCTCGGGAAGTGCCATAACAGGACGCCCTAAATGTTTTCCCTTCGCTGCTGCTGCGTCGATACCTTCACGTTGACGCTCTTTTATCGTTCTTCTTTCTTGTTCTGCGATAGATGTATAAACCTCGATAATAATATTATTAATCATATCAATAACCCAATCTTGCCCCGCTGGTACGTCTGCCATAGTCGTAGGAAGGTCGATAATTTTAACACGAATCTTTTCTTTCTTGAAGTATTCGAGATACTCTTTTATCTGCGCCTTGTTTCTGCCTAGTCGGTCGATAGATTTAATATAGAGCGTATCCCCTTCACGCATTGCTTTAAGCATATTCTGAAAGCCCTCACGTTCCATATCCTTACCGCTAGCCTTATCGCTATATATGTATTTTGTATCCGTTACATGAGATTCTAGCGCCTTGTATTGTCTGTCTAAGTTCTGCTCTTTTGTAGATACACGGATATAACCGAAGCTGATTGCCATAATGAAAACCCCGTCTCTTTTTATCGTTAGCCTAAATATACACCGTGTGTCTATAAAGGTCAATTTTATTATGGACGTATATAAAGGTTAATGTGTGTTAATTAATAGACTGATATAGGACGTATTTCACGACGTACATAAAGGTGTACCTTTTTAGACTGCTATCCCGAATGCATTTCATATAGAGATAGGGCGGCATACCTTCACGCATTCTCACACCGATATACCCCGACGCTATTACCTGCGACCACACATACTATAGCGCAATACCCTGCCATACATAGCCGCTATACCTAGCCACACCATGCCGTACCAAATAGCCACATACAGGCGCTATATACTTCATTACTCTTACTAATGCGATGTTATTAGAAGCGCACAGACAAAGCGCTAGGCGTGTCACAGGCTACCGCTATACGCCGTCATAAGCCCAGTACACTAACCCACCAAGCTACACACCGCCAGCGCATGACCTAGTACTGTATGTATCTGCGTAAGTGTCTTCGATATATTGTTGTCGTTGTTTCTTCGTATGATCTTTTTATTTGTTATGTTAAAAGATTAGCGAGAAGTTGTTTGTTTAGTTTCTTATTCAATTGTTGTTGCACTTAAGTTCGTGAAGTAATTCGTTTGTGAATTATATTTGAATCGTAAAGAGTTCGAAGTGAATTGAGTTGAGTTTATTCGATTGATTCGCATTGAGTTCTTTAAGTGAATCGAATTGAGTTGAATTGTTATTTGTTTTGTTTCTGCGATTAAAAGCGAAGGAAGAAAAGAACGTTCGTTTTAAAGCGTTTCTTGTTGCGAATGAGCGAAGTTAAAAAGCAGAGAGGGTATAAAGCCGCACCACCCAAAGTGAAATTACCCGCCCCTCCAAGCGGGGGTCTATAGTGGCTGCAACTGCTGTATACAATTAGCGCACATATTTTTTAAACCGAAGGGTTAAGCAGTCGCCTTCACCTTGCCTATTATCTATCGAAGGTCTTCGAATCCCAACGAAGACCATAGCGTCGCTCTCACGTTTACCTCGTGTTTACCCAAGTCCCTCAATAACACCGTAATTCTCACATCTAAAAAAATTCGCATATAGATTTTTAGATTCGAGGTGGTATTGCTACTTACTTCTATTGTATAGGCGAATGATGCGTGCAATTTATTTTTAAATTTATCGCAGTAGGATACCAGCCGCACGCTACTAATGCGCCCATAAGGGTGTAAGAGCAAAACGCAACCTAATCTAATAGCGTAGCGCCCCTATATTGGTAGCGAATTAATTTCTTAGATATGCGCCAAAAACAACGAGTAGTAGCGCCTATGAAAAAGAGCGGGCAATGAGAGAGAAAAGTAATTTTAATAGAATCGCCCTTTCTTCGAATGCTAACGCACCTATACATACGGGGGTGTTAAAAACTAATTTAAAGAAATATCGCAGAATTACACCTAATACGACCGTGAGCCGCACCTATGTCTTTGTAAGGGTTAAGCGATAAACATTATATCGTACGCTATCGCTTCGAGTGTTCGCAGGCTCTCACATTAACTGTTACTGCGTATGATCTTTATTAATTAAGCGCATTACTCAACACTGTTATTCGGCAACGTTAAGGAAGCCGTGACGCTATGTAGTTGCTGCGTCAAAGATGTTTCGTTATCCACACAGATAACAGAGTACTTTGATGGGTAAATCTGTTTACATCGCTTGCGGCTCTAAGGCTGAAGTCGATTTTTGAAGGTGTCATATAAGTGACAAATTCAGTGACGAAGGTGTCATATAAGTGACAAGTTTACATCCGATTACACCAAATAAGGGGGAAACATAATGAAAAAAACAGGAAATCCATTCGAAGAAATCAGCGCTATCGTACACGGTAGCTCTATTGAAGGACTAACAGACGCACAACAAGCAGCATTAAAACAGGCAGTAGCAATCGCAGAGGCTCAAAGGGTACGAACCCCAGCCGAACTAGATGCGATTCGATACAAGGAAACACGCAAGGAAGATACACGCCGCTTCGTAATGGTTAACGGCAACAAGGGCGAGAGATACAGCCACGTAACACTTAATCAGCTAGGCGTATTTTTCAAACTATCGTTATACCTGCAAATAAATGCGGGCGGTTTATTAATGCACGACACGGGACGAGGTAAGTACGGTATTCGACCGCTAACAACGAAAGACATGCAGCAATTACTAGGGCGTGGGAAGAAATCGACGCTTAAAGCGCTAGAAGAATTAGAAAAGATCGGTGCAGTCATTCGAGATAACTCGCAGCGCCCGACGCTCTATTATATCAACGAGGATTTAGTAAGATGTGGAAACACTGGCGGCGCATTCGTCAACTTTACGAAGGTATACAAAGAAGAGGCGAAACAACTTCTTTCTAAACTATCAGACCGCCAAGCAGGTGCTATTTTCAAACTAATGCCATATGCGCACAAGGATACATATGTATTATGTGCAAATCCGCAGGAGTTCGAGCCGTCAAACGTAGAGATTCTAAGTTCTCGTGATATAGCGAAGATTTTAGGAATCGCAAGCAACTCGACACGCAATCTATTATCAATGCTTATCAATGACGGGGCAATGATATCCGTTAGTGGTGCGAAGACTGGCGTTAAGGGGCGTGGCTACGTAATCAGCCCGTATGTATGTGATAGAGGCGTATTAAATAACCCGCACGAGGTGGGTATAACAAAGCTATTCGACCAAATCACTAACAAACTAGAAAAAGACTCGTTAAGATGTGCGTAAAAATAAAAAAACTTTAAAAAGTTTCGTCTGATATACCAAGCAAGGGGGTATTTAGCCATATATATAAGTGAGGAAGTAGTTTCCTACGCTACTTCATACCTCGCAATACCGCAGAGTCGAAATACGATGGCTAACACAGGACAGGGCGCTACCTCGCATGGCGTCCAGTTCCCTTTTTTAACTTACGATGAATAAAAATATGCAGAATACAAAACAGAAGGAGGCGACCAAATGAACGGGAATACGATTCGATATATTCGCAAGACAATCGGCTATACAATACGTCAATTTGCGCAGCTTCTAGGAGTTATGCCTTCTACAGTGTATCGCTGGGAAGCAGGGCTAAATGAGCCACCCACGAATGCGCAGAAACGAATCCAAACAAAACTAAATATTACGCAGGAAGACATAGAAGAGGTTAACCGCCTGTTACTAGAGCAGCGAAACGATAAGCTAGATGCGAAGCTGCGAGCGCAGGCGGGGGTGAGCGAATGAAGCCTATACTAGTCGCTAATATTCACGAGCTACGAGGACAAGCATTCTTATGCGCTCACTTATACGATGGAAATTACGTAATAGCGCAAATAACCGCACCTACAAACGAGAAGCCACTAGCTAAAAAGATGCGGGATATAGTATGGAGCAACTGCGATGATTTACCGGCTTTCGAAGTCCACACGAGTACCGAAAAAATATACATAGCATGTCTAAGTGAATCCGATATAAATGCGCATTTTAAGGCGCAGGAAGAAACATCGGAAACACTACGGGACTTCGAAGATGCTAGGACAAAAGAAACTCTAATAGATTTATATGAGCTAAAAAATCCAAAGGAAAAAGAGCAGCAAAAACAACTACCAAAATGGCGCACGGTGCTTATTAGCTGGATGCGTAAATTAATCGAAAAATTAGAGGGGGAAACGAAAAATGCTTAACTGGAAACTGTACGAGGATTACAAGGAGCAAGACAAAAAGGCGCTAGAATTAACGGAAAGATACGCACAAAAGGTAAAAGAAGCGAAAGAGGGCGTAACAGCTGCTACAGCTGCATACGAGGACATTTTAAAGAAAGAGTTTGCAGGCGAAAGTGTTGCTACTCAAAAGAAAAAAGCGTTAAGTGATATCGACAAGGCTAAGGCTGCGTTAGAGGTCGCAGAGAAAGAAGAAAAACAGGCGAACGAGTACGCCGAACAGGAGCTGCAAGGGAAAATCACAATAGATGATTTAGCGGCTGATTGGTTCGGTACTATCGACCCTATGCTACAAAAAGAACGTGTACAACCCATCGTAGAGCGAGCGCAAAAGGCTATTGGAGAATACTACCGCACAGTACTAGAATATTACCAGCTAAACGCTGAGTTCGGAGGGCTATTATCAAAACTGAACGAACTAAGTCGAGGAAGAAAAGGTGCTTCGCCTTTCTTTAATGATGTGTTCGACTATAGAGAACTGCCGAAAATGAGTGACGATGAGCTAGGGTATATTTACAGAAATAAAGACTTACCAGAAGCGTATAAGGAGGAAAACTAATATGTTCAATTACAAAGTAATGCGTAACGATGTAAAAGCCAAACTAGGAAACAAAGAACAGATTACACGAGAGGACGTAACGGCAGCTATGCAGGTTGCGCAACGTTCCCAGCATACAGACGATATGGTTCTATATGCAAACGTAAAGCGTGCGTATAAGGCGCAGCAGGAACATAACGAAGAGTAAAGTAGAGGGAACGAAACTGGTGGTGGAAAGGGAAGAAAGGATAGAAAACTGGGTGAGGTCTTAGTGGACTTTGCCCGCCATTTTCATATATTCATAAATATAACGATAAACCTAAACGAAGAGAGGACGAAGGAGAATGATAACAACAACGAAGACAACTACTAAAACTAAAGCACCAAATGTACATAAGCCATTGCCCGAGATTATTGCAAAGGCTTGCGCCGAGTTCGGAGAAAACGGGTACTTAATCACGTATGATCACAATGCGGGCGAATGGAAGTCACATAAAAAGGTTGTGAAAGGTGACGGCGGCATGACTGCTTATGTAGCTCGAAACGGCTGCGATGAAGATAGCGTACTTTTTGGTGGAGCGTAATAGCTTCACCTTACTAAACTAAAACAAACCAAACTAAAAGGAGCGATGTATTTATGTTATCGAAGGGAAATGCGAAGAAAGTCGGAGTAATCAAAGAGAAGTTACATGCGGGAAAAGAAATGTACAGCGAGGTTGCCGAAATGGTTACGATTGTAAATAGCGATGAAGGGGCAGCCGTAAGCGAACAAGCACTAGCGGAAGCATTAAAACGTATCCTAGCGCTACAAAGTGAAGTGCAATACTTACAATGTACGTTAGAAGATATCAAAATCGGATTCGACGCAATCAGCCGAATAGAATTGGTAGATTAGCGAGGGCATGACGGGGCTTAATAGGCTTCGTATTTTGTACTAATCTATTTATGAAGAGAGAGGGAGAACTAAAATGACGAAGCTATGGATGAAACAATGCGTACACTGTAAGAAGACAAAGTTAAGTAGTGAATTTCATAAGAACAGAACGAAATCCGACGGACTGCATACGTGGTGTAAATACTGTAACCTTCGTGAATCACGGTACACATTCGAACGTACACAGCTATTCACTATAGTGGTAGACGGCGAGACGGTCACGGCGCGAGCTTGCAAGCAATGCGAAGATATTAAGCCGCTAATTAAATTCGAGAGCAACGGACGGGGTGGCAAGAAAGCCCGTTGCATGAAGTGTGTAAGAGAGAGAAAAAGACGAAGTAAGGCTATGAAACGAACGTTAGCAAACGATGAGGGGGCGGCATAAAAGTCGCTCTCTTTTTTTATGCTCAAATAAGCACAGGAGGATACGTTGAGATTAGCTCTAGAAGGCGATTAGAAATGAGTGAACGTACTAGTTGTGCGTCTAAATTCGGTCTATACCGTTTTGTGCAGAGTACGAAGACTACGAGGAAAGCGCATGAATACTGGATTTATCTTAGTAGATTCGATATTTTTTACTTGTCAATGTGGAAGGGTTTGGGTAGAATGTAGTTAACGAAGTACATCGTTAAGAATGCGTGATGTACACAACCTTATTGAACGGAAACAATCGCAGTAAAGCGCCTTAAATGCTGATATTACTGCACTATAGTCTAATGCAAACTGACCGTATAATTCACAATCGACAATCCAAACGCAATCGCATCATGCGGATGTGGATCATCTTTCCGTACAGCATCGAATGCTGGTAAGCCAGAAGAGTGCTAAGTGTTTAGCTGAAATAGAAAAAGACCTTTTTAGCGATGGAATATAATCGTTAATGAGGTCTTTTCTTTTGTCGTAAAAGCTCAATTGGTGAGAGCTGATTAAAGTTTCACTTTATCTTTGCATAGATGCAGGTATCAGTTAGTTGTTTGCCGTCAGCTGAAACATCTTCATTACGTAATATCCCTTCAAGCTCAAAGCCTAGGTTTTCAGGAATCGCACGACTTTTCGTGTTATTAGATTCACATCGGATTTCAATTCTTCTAAATTTGAATAACTGAAATCCAAGGTTTGTTAACGCGCTTACTGTTTCTGTCATATATCCACTGCCACTAAATTGCGTGTTAATCCAGTATCCAATTTCACATTTAGAAATCTTCCAATTAATTGCGTGAAGGCTAGCAGTTCCAATAAAATCATTCGTCTCCTTGTGGTAGATAAGATAGCGAAAGCTTTCTCTTTTCAAAAAATCTATATGCGCATTTCTAAGGAGAATTTCCGTTTCTTCAACAGTAGGAATGGACTGAAATAAAGACAACCATTGCTTTAATTCACGAATTGAATCTTTAATAGCTTCGTGTACTACATTCCCTTCACCTGCTTGCAGTGGTGCTCGAAGAATGAGTTTGTCTGTTTCTATTTGTAACGGAACATCTAATAAAATAGGATTCATATTATTTCTCCCCTCGAAAACTTTAAATTAGGAAATAATGAAATTTATGTAATAAAAAAAACTTTCAGCCAAAAGTTAGAAAATAATAAATATATATTCAATTCATCGTTTACAAATCCCTTTTCACATATTGAAAATGAAATCGCTAGTTGGTTGAGTAAGGAATTATTATTTTTTATCTATTTTCTTACGATTTTTGTCTTTTGCATAATTAGAAGTTGGCTGATGTGTATGAAGAAGTTTAATGAAGTAGTAGCAACTGATCCGAAGGTAGAATCTGTCCTCGTTCCAATTGGTGTTCGAATGACTATTTCTAAAGTGAAGAAATAATTACTATCTTACAAAAGTGTAATGTTCATGTCATGTTTTTGAATTTCTTCTTTAAGCTTTGGGCTTTAAGATAAGACTATAAGAAAAAACACATGAGGTGAAGGAAATGAAAAGATATATTGCACTGTTTAGTATTTTAGTTGTATTCGCGAGCCTGTTAGTAGGTTGTGATATTAACCGTATGGGTAAAGATGAGTATTATGTTCAAGTTACAGCTGATGGAATTGAAAAAAATGAGAAGTTTGATAACGGAGAGCCACATAAATATTTCGAGTATAAATTAAAAGGATTCGATAAAGGTGGAGAAGAAAAAGAATTGGAATTCACAGCTCCAAAAAATCTTCGCAAAGAAGCATTCTTACGCGTATACAATTCAGATAAAAAAGGTGTAACAGCTTGGGAAGAAGTGAAAAAAGACGAGCTTCCAGCGAAAGTTAAAGAAAAATTAGGTGCAAAATAAGAAAGAAAAAAGGAATTGACGAACAGGGTCAATTCCTTTTTATATTCTCAAAATCCTCTTCTGAAATGACTGTAAATCCATGTCTTTTGAATAAAGCAGTTGTTACCCCGTAACCGGTTTGTTTATTCCCGTTAAATTCTCCAGTGTAAATTGTAGAACTACCACAAGATGGACTACGTTCTTTTAAAATAATATATTCTGGGTGTAAGTCTTTAAGTTGTTCTAATGCTTTATAAGCACCATTTACGAAAGCTTCTGTGACATCTTCTCCATCTTTTGTCATCACTTTCGCTTTTCCGTCCAAAACGTCATCGCCATTCCCACCAATAATTTCAGCGGAAGGACGAGGCGTCGGTAGTCCTCCTAATACTTCAGGACAAATGAGGACTGTATCTTCTTTTTGCAGAAGTTCCTCTATTTTTGAAATGAGATTGTCATTCCCATCATAACGACAAGCGATACCACCTAAACAAGCGCTAATTACAATCATATTTTCATCTCCAATAAAGAAATATTAACTATCACGCCAATTTCTCTTCCTGCTTCTTACTTATAAATGAGGTGATAAGAATGGGAAGCTTATATAATTTAATGAAACCATATAGTGAATTTCAAAGTAAAGAGGAGTTTAATATATATCAAAAACAAGTTTTGAAATATTATCGATTTCAATTAAATAAAACGGATGCTACCATTATTCATTTTTTAGGAAAGTATGCGGTGAATGAGAAACAGAAAACAGTAGGAGTTGCTTGTCCGTTAATGGAGACGATTGCGACGAATGTTGGAAAGAGTATTCGTACAGTACGCCGCTCCATTGCAAAGTTAGAGGAACTAGGAATTATAAAGCGTGTTGCGACAAAAGAAAGACATAAGCGCGGCGGGTATAGTGCGAACTTATATATTTTTCTTATATCTGCAATTGACCGCATGGATGACCGTATGAAAATGTCCGCATGTGAAAGTGAGGATTATGCAGCTGGCTGTAGTAAAAATGAGCAAAAATATGAGGGGGAAACAATTCTTTTTAAAAACATTCCACAAATAAAAGAGAAAAGAAAAATAACGTATGAGCTTGATGAAACGTATTGCCGTCATGATATACCGAAGTCTTTTATATATGCACTGGTGCCGATGACAAGTAATCCGAAGAAGATTAATATATTTTGGAGTAAGGTGGAACTTGCGTATAAAAAGAGTGGCTTACTAGAGCAAGGTGTTTTATTAGAGCAAATATTAGCTGATGAAGAAGTGAACGGAAATTTCATTTGGCGCGTGAAAAGTGTTGTGAGGGCACATAAATATGGGGAAATTCGTAAAGATATTGGGGCACTTTTGTACAGTACAGTGCGAGATTTATTTTTTGAGGTTGGATTAGAGTGGGGAGCAGCATTAAGGAGGAGAAAGGGACTACATCTATTTGATCCGTTTAAAAAAGAGCCATGCTTATAATACATGACTCTTGCTTGTTAATCGAATTTCCTTACAACTGGAACACGAATCGCTACAAATAGTACGAAGACGATAACGGCGATTGCACCGCTTTTCATAACGGTTACGATTGGAATTCCTATTGCAAGTGCAATGGATGTGAATGCATAAGAGAGCGGGATAAAGCCCATTGATGATAGCATAAGTAAACTCATTACACGCCCCATCATCTCTTCTTTTACAGTTGCTTGAATCATTGCCATAAGTGGAACGATCGCCATTGCGATTGTAATACCGTAAAACATACCAGCTAATAATGCCTGCCAAAGTACCGTACTAAAGTTAATGGATAAGAAGAATATACCAGACAGTAGCATCATGATAATGCAAAATAGGCCGCGTCTACGATTAATATTCTTTAAACCGACAATGACAGCGCCTATCGCCATTCCACCACCAACAGCAGCTTCTAAGTAACTGAACTGAAGTGAATCACCGTGCAGGACATTTTTAACGAAGAGCGGGAAACCGACTTGCATCGGACCGATTAAAAATAAGTTTAGAAAGGCGCTACAAATAAGGAAAGTTGAAAGGAATGGTGATTCCTTTACATATAAGATTCCTTCTTTAATAGAAGTAAACATGCCTTTGTCGGTATCTTTTTGCTCTGACATCGTAAATTGTATTTTTTGAACGAGTATGGCCGCAACGATCAGTAGTAAAATCGTAATCGAAAAGATTGTTTCATAGTTCGTAAATTTGATGAGAATTCCACCAAGTACAGGGCCCAAGATGACCGACGCTTGATTCGTCATTTGTGTAAGTGAATTTGCCTGCGTTAAGCGGCTTTTTTCTACAAGTTCTGGCAGAATAGATCCATCTGCGGACCAGAAAAAAGCATCAGCAAGTCCAAAGAATAAAGCGAATAAAGCAAATGTATATAGTGTTACATCACCGACGATGAACCATGTGAGAATGGTTGCGACAAGAATAGCTCGGATAATATTGGAGTAAAACATAATATTTTTTTTCGGGAATTTATCAGCTACAGCACCGCCGATAATCATAAAAATAAGCCTTGGAACACTAAGAGCTACGAAAACAACACCGAGTGAAGCCTCAAGGTTTAATGTTTTTGCTATGTACCACGTTTGTGAAAAAGTAAAAAAGGCTAAAGCAAAGCTTGAAAAAAGAGTAGCTGCCCAAAGGAAAAGGAAATTCGTATTTTTTAATAACGGTTTTCCGCTTCCTTCTAAAGCAGTTTTATTTTGTTGTAGTTCCTCCATATTGCTTCCTTTCTATGTGACAAATTTAAACAAAAAAACCTATTAACCATCGTTTTATACAGTTTCTAATATTTCTATACTGCACTTTCTCATTGTAGACAATAATAATGAATTTGCCCAGTAGCTATTTAACGACAAAAAAAGAAGATACCAAAGAGTATCTTCTTTAAGCTAATGCGATATAAATATCTACTTGCACATTATTTGGGTCTACCGCTTTTTCATCATACAGTTCGAAATCTGTTGTAAAAGCACGTTTGTTTTCTTGCGACCATTGCCAAATGTATTCCCAAGCTTCGCACACGACTTCAGAAACTGGGCCTTTTCTCGATGTAAATACCGCATATGTAGCGGCAGGTATTGTTAAAGTTGTCATATTTTCAGGAACGTCTTTTAATGAAGAAACGGGCATACCGATTGTAAATTTATATGTACCAGTTTCATCTGATTTGTAGTTTGAATAGAAAGCGAACGTTTCCTTTGTTTGTTGATTTGGGATGTGATGCATCATTTGTTCTTGGAAGTATTTGTTCCAAAGCCCTGGGATTTTTCCTTCAGTAGACGCCTCTTTTTCATTTGTCGTTGTAAGAGAAACACCGATTGCTTGGAAAGCTTCTTTTTTTACGATAATAGGTTCGTTAATCATGAAAATTCCTCCTTTTAAACAAGAACATTTGTTCTATTTTAGTGTAACATGTTTTTGGAGAAAAGTAGAGCTTTTTAGAAAGTGTTAATTTTTTGAGGAGATATAAAAGAAACCCTTTCATATGTGAAAAGGGTTCTTCGTAGTTCTATATTAAAACATACTGGAGCTATGCATTGGTTGAAGTTTTGCGTTTGGATCGAAGTAAGCTTTTGCATTGTTTACTGCTGTTGGTGCTTCACCAAAGCCGCAAGCAATGAGTTTTACTTTTCCTTCATATGTACAAATGTCACCAGCAGCGTAAATGCCAGGAATATTTGTTTCCATTTTCGAGTTCACGAGAATGCTGTTTTTTTGTATATCTAAGCCCCAGTTTTTTATTGGACCAAGAGAAGAAACGAAGCCGTAATTTACAATTACGTCATCAACATCGATGATAAGTTTTTCTTCTGTTTTTACGTGTTGAAGAACGACTTGTTCAATTTTATCATCACCAATAAGTTCAACTGGAACGTACGGTGTGCTTACTTCTGCACGAGAATTCATTAAGCTTTCGACGCTATGCTCATGTGCACGAAATTTATCACGGCGATGAACGATTGTAACTTTGTCAGCAATCGGTTCTAACATCATTGTCCAGTCTACCGCTGAGTCGCCGCCGCCAAATACAACAACACGCTTGCCAGCAAATTTATTCATATCATCAACGAAATAATGTAAGTTTTTCTTTTCGTATTTTGCGGTCCCCTCTAATTCTAAGCGGCGTGGCTGGAAAGCACCATTACCAGCAGTAATAATGACTGATTTAGAATAGTGAGTTTGTTTATTCGTAACAAGTTTAAATATACCGTCAGCTTGTTTCTCAAGCGTATCAACAGCTTCTTCTAAGCAAACTGTTGGATCAAATTTCTTCATTTGCTCTTTTAAGTTATCAACTAACTCTTGTGCACGCACTTTTGGGAATCCAGCTACATCATAAATGTATTTTTCAGGGTAGAGTGCGGATAATTGTCCTCCAAGTTGAGGTAAGCTTTCAATGATTTTTACACTTGCTTGTCTCATACCGCCATAAAATGCTGTGAAAAGTCCAGTTGGACCACCACCAATAATTGTTATGTCGTAAACTTTTTGATTTTCTGCCACTTTCATTCCCCCTATAGATGGAATTTTGATATTGATTTCATATATTGTTCATATGTACATGAAAATCCTGCAAATGATGATACTTTCAAATAAATGATAGCATATTTCAGTTCATAATACTTCTGAAAACGACTGAATTATAAGTAAGTTTCCGCATAGATGTTTTTTACATTGTATAAAATATACAGAAAGGAAAATACATGAAAAAAAGGCTGAAAAACCCTTGTAAACGCTATGTTATTTTAAAATATTGATAATTCGCTAGGTGCTTGAATTATGGAATAAAACCGACTAATATAGGGAAGTATTATGTTAAATTTCTATGACAAAATTCGTACGATTTTTTGACTGCGTTTTGTTACGATATAGAATGTGATAAATTCCACATTCTTGACAAATAGAGTTTTTAGTACTTGGTATTATTTTTCATTACTATTATATAAAGAAAAGGGTTGTGATTTGGTGAAGACTCCAAAAATCGTAGTTTTAGGTGCAGGTTATGGCGGGATGATTACGACTGTTCGTCTGCAAAAAGCATTATCTGTAAATGAAGCTGAAATTACGTTAGTAAACAACAACAGCTATCACTACCAAGCGACTTGGTTACATGAGAGTGCAGCTGGTACATTACAAGATGAAAAAATCTGTCTAGATATTCAAGACGTTATCGATACAAATAAAGTGAACTTTGTACAAGATACAGTAGTAGAAATTAAAGCTGCTGAAAAACGCATTATCTTAAAAGACGGCGAGTTAGAGTATGACTACTTAGTAATTGGTCTTGGTTTCGAATCAGAAACATTCGGAATTACAGGATTAAAAGAGCATGCATTCTCAATCGCTAACATTAATGCAACTCGTGAAATTCGTGAGCATATGGAAGCTAGTTTCGCTAAATATGCAACTGAAAAACGCGATGAGTTAGTAACAATCGTTGTTGGTGGTGCTGGATTTACTGGTATCGAGTACGTAGGTGAGCTTGCAAACCGTGTTCCTGAACTTTGCAAAGAGTACAATGTACCACGTGAAAAAGCACGTATCATCTGTGTAGAAGCTGCTCCAACAGCACTTCCAGGTTTCGATCCAGCGTTAGTAGAATACGCTGTAAAACAACTTGAGAAAAAAGGTGTAGAATTCCGCATCGGTACAGCAATTAAAGAAGCAACTGAAGAAGGTATTATCGTTGCGAATGGCGATGACACTGAATTAATTAAGTCTGAAACAGTAGTTTGGGCTGCAGGTGTTCGTGGTAATGGTATTGTGGAAGAGTCTGGCTTTGAAGCAATGCGCGGACGTGTAAAAGTCGATGAGTACATGCACGCTCCAGGATACGAAGATGTATTCATGGTTGGTGATGCAGCGTTAATCATTAACGAAGAAATTAACCGTCCATACCCACCAACAGCACAAATTGCAATTCAACAAGGTTACAACATTGCACATAACTTAACTGTGTTAGTTCGTGGTAAGGGCGAAATGAAAAAATTCGCATTCGACAATAAAGGATCTGTATGTTCTTTAGGTCATGACGATGCAATGGGCGTTGTTATGGGTAAAAAGTTAACAGGTTGGAAAGCTTCCTTCATGAAGAAAGTAATTGATAACCGTTACCTATTCTTATTAGGTGGACCTTTATTAGTTCTTAAAAAAGGTAAATTAAAGTTCTTTTAATATATAATAGAAAAAGCAGAAACGGCTAAGAGCTGTTTCTGCTTTTTTCATATTAAAAATATAGTATAATATATAAAAAGAAAGAATATTCTGTCCGTTCCGGTGGAGGAGGTTATTACATCATGGAGAAACGAGGGAAAGTGTGGTTAGCTGTTAGTGGTTTAGTAGCTACAAAAGATGGCAGGTGGCTATTTGTTAAGAAAAAATACAGTGGATTAAAGGGGAAATGGTCTTTGCCGGCTGGTTTTGTAAATGAAGGTGAGACGGTTGATGAAGCTGTGAAACGTGAAGTATTAGAAGAGACAGGTATTGTCGCTCATGTGAAGGGGATTATAGGTATTCGGTCGGGCGTTATTCGTAATGAAATTAGTGATAATATGATTATTTTCCTTTTGGAGCCTGAAGGGGAAAATATTATTGTACAGGAGAAGGAATTGTCTGAAGTAGCATTTTTACATCCAGAGACGATTGCTGACGATCCCAATACGTCTGTACTTATTAAATATTTGCTAGAAAGAAGATCAGAACTACATCTTGAAATGGACAAAACATTAAATCCAGGAGAGCAATTTGGTTATACAGCCTATCACGTATTTACGGCGCATGCGAAGGAGAGGGAGAAAGAGTGAGTATACCGGTACTACTTATTTCAATGATGTTATTCTTTATTTTGTTTTTTGGAATTGGATTTTTACTCAACATGATTTTGCGAGCTACATGGGTAATGGTTATTGTGTATCCGATTGTTTGTATGCTTATTATTAATAAAGCGAGTGTGTGGGATTATTTTTCAAAGCCGAAAGAAACATTTTCTTCATTTGGGACAAGTGTATCGCATTTAGGACAAGCCGATATGTTTATTTTATCTACTGGATTAGTAGGTGCTGCTTTGGCAGGAATCGTAATTAAGAAACTTCGAAAGAGTGGATATCAAATGTTTTAATCTCCAATCAATTTGAAGATTATTTTTTTGCATATTCCTTCATCGTATAGGGAATGATTAACGATGAAGGAGTGTGGAATATAAAAATGTTAAAACGATATTGTATTCGCATTATGATGACTTGTTTACTTGTATCCGCATTATGCGTAACATGGAAGGCTTTCACAGGAGTTTCTTTATTAGAGATTGTAAAGAAATATGAGGGAACGAGTGCAAAAGAAGTACATGCAGCAGAAGTTAAGAGAAATGTTGCTCCGAGTAAAGAAGTGATAAATGCTTTAGAGCAGGCAAACGACTGGTCTAAATATCGTTCAATTGAAATGACTGCAACTGGTTATACGTCAGGAGTGGAGTCAACTGGTAAGAGTCCAGGACATCCAGAGTATGGTATTACATATTCAGGTGTTAAAGCGAAAAGGGATTTATATTCTACAATCGCTGCGGATTTACGTGTATTCCCGATTGGAACGATTTTATTCGTGCCAGATTACGGATATGGGGTTGTCGCTGATAAGGGCGGTGCTATAAAAGGAAACCGTCTCGATTTATATTATGATACGGTGAAAGATGTTTATAGCCAATGGGGTAAGAAAAAAGTAAATGTATATGTAGTTAAGGTAGGAAATGGTAAGTTTACAGAAGAAGAGTTAACGATGTTAAATGAAGACGAAACGATGCAAGTGTTTCGTGGCCAATATTTAAAACAAAGATAGTCTAGTGGTAATTACGCTAGACTTTTTTATTTGATAATAGAAGAAAGATGGATCACCCCGCTATTTGTGGGCAGTAAAACCCCCACCTCAAAATTCAGCGAAAGCAAAGAAATTAGGCGGGGGGCGGGCTGCCCATAAAAGCCCGATTGGTGAAGGCTAATGATCAGTGGGGGATGAAGAAAAACACCACTGATTAAAGGTTCACTTTATATAGGATGTAACAGAAGTTAGAATTGTCGCATTTTATCGAAAATAAAGTTATAATAAAGGCAGAGTAGAGAAATTTAGGGGGTCTGAACATGTTTCAAGTACAAAAAGAATTAGCAGGTCATGAAGCGGTAATTGTTGCCTTATTTGAAGAAGAGAAAACGAGTAGTTTTGTACAAGAACTGGACAAAGCGTTTGAAGGGCAATTACAAGTTTTATTAGAAGAGAAAGAACTTTCTACTAAGAAGAAAGCTATTTCAAAAGTACATAGTTTAGGAAAAACAAATGTAAAACGCTATTACTTCGTCGGTTTAGGAAAGAAAGAATCTTATACGACAGAAACGTTACGTGCGGCTCTTGGTAAGGCGTTTAAAACGTTACAGGCAGCAAAAGTACAAGATGCAGCAATCTTACTTGATTCTTTCGTAACAGAGAAATTAGATGTGATTGATGTAGCTCATATAGCGGCAGAAGTACAAGGTCTTGGTACATATGAATTACAAACGTATAAATCAGATAAAAAGGATCGTGTAGAGTTAGAGAAGTTCACGGCTATTACAGCGGAAGATGCACAGGAAATTGAAGCTGCATTAACAGTTGGCTACGTGCATGGACGCGCAACAAATTCGGCTCGTACACTTGTAAATATGCCGCCAAACGTATTAACAGCGACGAAGCTTGCTGAGTATGCTGTTGAGTTAGCGGAAAAGTATGATATGGATTATAAAGTTCTTGAGAAAGAAGAGATGGAAGATCTTGGTATGGGTGCGTTACTTGCAGTAAACCAAGGTAGTACAGAGCCGCCAAAAATGATTGCTCTTATTTATAAAGGAAAAGAAGAGTGGACAGATGTCATTGGATTTGTTGGAAAAGGAATCACATACGATACAGGTGGTTATTCTTTAAAACCACGTGAAGGCATGGTCGGTATGAAAGGTGATATGGGCGGTGCTGCTGCTGTATTAGGTGCGATGGAAATTATCGGTGAACTTCGCCCAGAGCAAAATGTGATCGCTGTTATTCCATCAACTGATAACGTTGTAAGTGGTACAGCATTTAAGCCAGACGATGTAATTACATCTATGAGCGGAAAAACAATTGAAGTATTAAATACAGATGCAGAAGGTCGCCTTGCGTTAGCGGACGGTATTACGTATGCGAAAAAACTAGGTGCAAACTACCTTATTGATGTTGCGACATTAACAGGCGGTGTAATTGTTGCACTTGGAAATCATACGACAGGCGCAATGACAAACAATGAAGAGTTGTTTGAGCAAGTGCTAGAAGCTTCAATGGAAACGGATGAATCAATTTGGCAATTACCAATTTTTGATCGTGATAAAGAACGCGTTCGAAATAGTAAGTTTGCTGATTTAAATAACTCACCAGGCCGTGAAGGACATGCGGTTATGGCAGGTACATTCCTAGGTGAATTTGCTGAAGATACACCGTGGGTACACTTAGATATCGCTGGAACATCTGAAACATCAGGAGCACATGATTTAGGGCCGGCCGGGGCGACAGGTGCAATGGTACGTACACTTGCAACACTTGTTGAGCGTTTCGGGGAAGAATAATTTTTGAAGAAAAGACTGTCTCAAACATTTGAGGCAGTCTTTTCTTATTGATATGGTACGAGTGTGATCAGTTTTTGTCGGTAAGTCGATACAACTTCATTTACTATTATGCTGTTTAAAAACGTGTGGCATAGTGAAAGGCTCGTCTTATAAAGAAATCGTATATAACGTCCCGCTTAAAGCAAAGGAAGTACGTCCGGTTTCTTCAGAGACAACTAAAATAAGTGCGTCACTTTTTTCTGATAAGCCAATTGCAGCTCTGTGACGTGTTCCTAGTTCAGGATCAACTTCCATACTTTTCGTTAACGGAAGAATATTAGCTGCTGAAACAATATGATTATTTTTAACGAGAACGGCTCCGTCATGAAGAGGATTACCTGGATAAAAAATTGATTCGAGTAACGGTGCAGTTAAATGAGCGTTTAATGTTGTGCCAGTTTGAATACAAGATTCAAGCGTCTCGTTTCGTTCCACAACGATAAGAGCACCGTGTTTGCGGGCACTTAAATGTTGGACAGCAGTTGTGATAAAATGTGAGCTTTCTGTATAAGGTGATAAATACGCCTGAATATAGTATGTAGCTGCCAATGTTTGTACATTTGCCAACATATGATGAATCTCTTCCATTTTACATAAAATACATTCATCTTCTTTATCAATCGCTTGCCTCATAATAGATAATTCTTTTTCAGCGCTTTCAATCATTTGCTTTGTTTGTATTTTGAGCTCTTCGGACAAGCCCCATTCTTGCATAATCCTCATTCCCTTTGGTGGAGTATTTAACCATAGTGTATACAAATATTCCTAGTAAAATCCTGCTATATTTTATAAAATATTGAGATACAGGTTGTTTTTTTCATATAATAAAGGTATGACAAGCGGGAGGAGATAGAGATATGAATTGGAAACAAGAATTTAGTCGTTGGCTTTCATATGCAGAATTAGACGTAGAATTAAAAGAACAGCTAGAAAACATGAAGCAAGATGAGAAGAAAATTGAGGATAGCTTTTATAAAAATTTAGAGTTCGGTACAGGTGGTATGCGTGGTGAACTTGGTGCTGGTACGAACCGATTAAATGTATATACAGTTCGTAAAGCGACACAAGGATTAGCGAAATTTATTGAAAAATTAGGTGAAGAAGCAAAGGAACGTGGTGTTGTTGTAGCATATGATTCTCGTCATAAATCACCTGAATTTGCAATGGAAGTAGCTGCAACACTTGGTGCACATGGTATTAAAACATATGTATTTGAAAGCTTACGCCCAACGCCGGTGCTTTCTTTCGCAGTTCGTCATTTACATACAGTAAGTGGAATCGTTCTTACGGCAAGCCATAATCCGCCTGAATATAATGGTTATAAAGTATATGGTGACGATGGTGGACAGTTGCCTCCAAAAGAAGCTGATGAGTTAATTAGTTACGTAAATGCAGTAGAAGATGAATTAACAGTTGAAGTAGCTGATGTAGAGCAATTAAAAGCTGACGGTTTATTACATATTATTGGACAAGAAGTAGATGATGCATATGCTGCAGAATTGAACGATGTCATTATTAATAAAGAAATGGTACAAAAGGTAGGGAAAGACTTAAAAATCGTCTTTACACCATTACACGGAACATCAAATCTTTCTGTACGCCGTGGTTTAGAGGAAGTTGGATTTACAGATGTAACGGTTGTAAAAGAGCAAGAGTTACCAGATCCAAACTTCTCTACAGTAAAATCACCGAACCCAGAAGAGCATGCAGCGTTTGAATATGCAATTCGTGACGGTGAAAAAATTGGTGCAGATGTGCTAATCGCAACAGACCCTGATGCAGACCGTCTAGGTGTAGCAGTTCGTAATCATGATGGTGAGTTCCAAGTATTAACTGGTAACCAAACAGGTGCATTAATGCTTGATTACTTACTATCTCAAAAGAAAGAAAACGGAACGCTTCCAGAGAACGGTGTTGTATTAAAAACAATCGTAACGTCTGAAATTGGTCGTACAATTGCAAAAGCATACGGTTTAGATACAGTTGATACGTTAACGGGATTTAAATTTATTGGTGAGAAAATTAAACAGTATGAAGAAAGCGGACAATATGAATTCCAATTCGGTTATGAGGAAAGCTATGGTTATTTAATCCGTCCATTCTGCCGTGATAAAGATGCGGTACAGTCTGTTTTATTTGCATGTGAAGTAGCTGCACACTACAAATCACAAGATAAAACGTTATATAATGGTTTATTAGAAGTATTTGAGAAGTACGGTTTCTTCCGTGAAGATCTTGTGTCATTAACGTTAAAAGGGAAAGATGGAGCGGAACAAATTCAAGAGATGATGGCGACATTCCGTGAAAATCCTCCGAAAGAAGTAGCAGGCTTAACAGTTGTAGCGGTTGAAGACTATAAAGCAAGCATCGTTACATCTTTACAAGATGGACATAAAGAAGAGATTCACTTACCGAAATCAAATGTGTTAAAATATCAATTAGAAGATGGTTCTTGGTTCTGCTTACGTCCATCTGGAACAGAGCCGAAAATCAAGTTTTACTTTGGTGTAAAAGATAATTCTTTACAAAATAGTGAACAAAAGTTACTTACTATTAAAGAAGATATTATGAATCGTTTATAATATAAATTAATTTTAGGTAGTCAGAACAAAAGGGAAGCAAAACTTCCCTTTTGTTCTATGTAAGGAAATAATCGTTATTGATCCTGACAGAAGAGAGGGTATTTTGTTATGAAAAAAGTAAGAAAAGCGATAATCCCAGCAGCTGGATTAGGAACACGTTTTTTACCAGCTACAAAAGCAATGCCAAAAGAAATGTTACCGATAGTAGATAAACCAACTATTCAATATATTGTCGAAGAAGCAATACAATCAGGAATCGAAGATATTATTATCGTTACTGGTAAAACAAAGCGATCTATTGAAGATCATTTTGATAATGCATTTGAATTAGAGCAAAATTTATTAGAAAAGAAAAAGTATGAGTTACTTGAAAAAGTACAGGCTTCTTCAAAAATGGTAGACATTCATTATATCCGTCAAAAAGAACCAAGAGGATTAGGACACGCAGTTTGGTGTGCACGTAAATTCATCGGTGATGAGCCATTTGCTGTTTTATTAGGTGATGATATCGTTCAAGCTGAAAAACCATGTTTACGTCAGTTAATGGACGAATATGATAAAACACTTTCTTCTGTTATTGGTGTACAAACGGTTCCAGAAGATGAAACACATCGCTATGGAATTATCGACCCATTAGAGCAGGAAGGACGTCGTTACCAAGTTCGTAATTTCGTTGAGAAACCAGCAGCAGGTACAGCACCATCAAACTTAGCAATTATGGGACGTTACGTCTTAACGCCTGAAATTTTCATGTTCTTAGAACAGCAAAATGTCGGTGCTGGCGGTGAAATTCAGTTAACAGATGCAATTCAAAACTTAAATGAAATTCAACGAGTATTTGCTTACGACTTCGAAGGAAAACGCTACGATGTTGGTGAAAAGTTAGGATTCGTTCAAACGACAATTGAAATGGCCCTGCAACACCCAGAATTACGTGGTGACATGGTTACAATGATGAAGAGAATTTTAGAAGAACAAACGAATCAAGAGTCTTAATATAAAAAAAGAGTTATTTCAGTGTACTGAAATAACTCTTTTTTATTAAGAAATCGTCGAATGAGAACGTTGATAAGCAGAACGGCGTACAGCATAGTATATGCGAGGTGCGATAATAGCACCGATAATTGTAAATGCAATATCTTTTACTGCAAACCACATCATAATCATCCAGGCAGCTTTATAACTCATATTACCGCCCATGAAGAGATTGACCGCCCCGTACATGTAAGTAGTACCGATAATATAAGTTAAAATGATTCCTGTGAAAGAAGCGATAGCAAATGTACTGAATGTTGGTCTTTCTTTTTGTTCTACTATTTTTCCTGATACGTAAGCAACGATAATAAATGCGATAATAAAACCACCAGTAGGATCTAAAAGTGCTCCGAATCCGGCTTTGAAGTTAGCGAAGATTGGTGCGCCGGCTACGCCAACTAGCATATACACAGTCATTGATAATGCACCAAGTCTACTTCCAAGAAGAAGGCCTGCTAAAATTGCGAAAAATGGTTGCATAGATAACGGAACGCCCGCTATTTGCAGGAATGGCGCCCAAGATACAATGTTTGCACCAATGGCCATAAGAGCAACAAACATGGCAGCTAATGCTAAATCTAAAACATGAAATCTTCTCATAATGTTAACCTCCTGTTGTTTTTAGGTTAACATTATCGTAGCGAAAATATTTACTTGTTGTCAATCAAATTATTTTGATAAGAAGGCTTCAAATAGTCTCTTAGCAACGTATACGGAATACGAAATTGTGGAATGCCACTTGAATAAGGAGCGATCTCATATAAAGGGAAATAAATAACGAGATTGTTTGGTTCTAAAAAGAAGTGAAACTTTTTAGCACTCATTACTTTTTCCGTTGCATCAGGAAAATAAATACTTTCATTTTGTTTAATTTGCCTTACAATTTCTGCACGGATTACTTCTTTATATTTATCTTCTTGTTGAAATAAATCGTCTAAGCGTAGTAATTTTTTTTCATTTAAATCAAATGTGTTTGCTTTCCACGTATAAAGGCCGTGTGCCCCGCCCGTATATTGATAGTAATTCACATATAGGCTGAGAAAAGGTGGTTTATTTAAGGAGATTTTATAATCAACATTCGCCACGTACGGATGGAAGGGTGTACTAGACCCTTCTGTTTCTTTATAATATTTTTTTGCTTCTTTTTCTAATTTTTTTTTAAATTTGTCAGTAGATTTTTTGTAATAGAAATTGAGCTTATTTTGAAATTTAGAATCGGAAAAATTGTGAAAAGAAGGCCTACTAATTTGATATTCTATATAAGGTTTCTTACCTTTTTGCGTTATAGTCTGAACATCGATTGTCAGGTTAGATGCTTTGGCTGCCATTGCACAATTTGGTACAATAGTCAGCAAGGAGAACATGAGCAATAGTATACAAAGTTTCTGTTTCATTGTGGTGAAACCTCCTTATATAAGTGTTATAGGTAGTTTGAAAATAAATAGGTAAAATTATACATTTAATTAAAGAGAGAAGGCGAAAACGATATGGCAAAAACTTTAATGGACTCACTTGGAATTGAGTTGTTAGAAATGACAGAAGATAAAGTAGTTGCTACGATGCCTGTTGACGAGCGTACGCATCAGCCGTTTGGATTTTTACATGGTGGTGCTTCTATAGCGTTAGCGGAAACAGTAGCAAGTGTTGGATCATATAATTTAATTGATCAAGAGAAATGTATTTGCTTCGGTCTAGAAATTAATGCAAATCATATTCGCTCAAAGAAAGATGGAATCGTAACAGCAATCGGGACACCGATACATAGAGGACATTCAACGATGGTTTGGGATATTCGTATCATTGATGAAAATGATGATTTAATATGTATTTCAAGATGTACAGTAGCAATTAAAGAAAAACGTGAAAAATAAAAAAGAGGCAGCTCTCATGAGCAGCCTCTTTTTTTATAATTAGAACTGGATTTTCTTTTCTAAGAAACCTTTTAGTTCGCTAATTGGCATACGAACTTGTTCCATTGTGTCACGGTCACGTACTGTAACAGCTTTGTCTTCAACAGAGTCGAAGTCGTATGTGATACAGAATGGTGTACCGATTTCGTCTTGACGACGGTAACGTTTACCGATAGAACCAGTTTCATCAAAGTCTACCATGAAGTCTTTAGCTAGTTCTGCGAATACTTCAGTAGCACCTTCAGATAGCTTTTTAGATAATGGTAAGATTGCTGCTTTGTATGGTGCTAAAGCAGGGTGGAAACGAAGAACTGTACGAGAATCGTTTTCTAATTGCTCTTCTTCATATGCATCGCATAAGAACGCTAATGTTACACGGTCTGCGCCTAAAGATGGCTCGATGCAGTATGGTACGTAACGCTCGTTCGTTTGTGGATCGATATAGTTAAAGTCTTCGTTAGAGTGTTCCATGTGACGTTTTAAATCGAAGTCTGTACGAGATGCAACGCCCCATAGTTCGCCCCAACCGAATGGGAATTTGAATTCAATGTCAGTTGTTGCGTTACTGTAGTGAGATAGCTCTTCCTCACCGTGGTCACGAAGACGCATGCTCTCTTCATGCATACCAAGTGAAAGTAACCAGTTTTTACAAGTTTCACGCCAGAATGCGAACCACTCTAAATCTTCACCAGGCTTACAGAAGAATTCAAGTTCCATTTGTTCGAATTCACGTGTACGGAATGTGAAGTTACCAGGCGTGATTTCGTTACGGAAACTCTTACCAATTTGGCCAATACCAAATGGAAGTTTTTTACGCATAGAGCGTTGTACGTTTTTGAAGTTTACGAAAATACCTTGTGCTGTTTCAGGACGAAGGAAGATTTCGTTTGTGCTAGACTCTGTAACACCTTGGAATGTTTTGAACATTAAGTTGAACTGACGAATTTCAGTGAACTCTTCACTACCACAATCAGGACATTTTACTTCATGTTCTTTCATTAAGTCAGCCATTTGGTCGAAAGTAAGACCGTCAACAACCATTTCAATGCCTTTTGCATCTAATGCATCTTCAATTAATTTGTCAGCACGGTGACGCGCTTTACATTTTTTACAGTCGATCATTGGATCGTTGAAGTTACCAACGTGACCAGAAGCGATCCAAGTTTTTGGGTTCATTAAAATAGCTGCATCTAAACCAACGTTGTGTGGAGATTCTTGAATGAATTTTTTCCACCAAGCTTTTTTAACGTTATTTTTTAATTCGATTCCAAGTGGACCGTAATCCCAAGTGTTTGCAAGACCACCGTAAATTTCAGAACCAGGGAAAACAAAACCGCGATGTTTCGCTAAGTTTACAACTTGTTCCATTGAATACATAATAAAATCCTCCTTTTGAAAGTTAACGTATTGGCGATGACGTGCTCTGGTACTTGTGAAATGAGCAGTATATGCTTTGAAAAACATAAAAAAACGCTCATCCCAAGGCATATTTGCCTAGGGACGAGCGTTTGCCCGCGGTTCCACCCTAGTTGATACACAAAAGGTGCATCCACTTTATCATGTAATGCTCGAGACTGCCGTTTCCTTGCGTCTTCAGGCTTTCACTATCCCTGAATCGCTTTTTGTGCAAGTACTTATAAGTCCGTCATCGCTACTTATATTAATAATAATGAACATATTCTAACACGTTCTTTTTTAAATCTCAATAGAGGAACGCGTCTATCTATGATAGAGTCTCGCCTATTTTTTCGTTATTTATTCCGTAATTTTGTTTAATATGCTTAATTGCTTCACGTTTACTGAGCGGGGCAAGCTCGTTATTTTGCACGTATTCCCAAACGATATCAGGCTTTGTTTTTGCATACTCGCGAAGAACCCAGCCGATCGCTTTTTGAATGAAAAATTCTTTTGAAGAATGTAGTTGTCCAATAGTCCAGAAAAGAAGTTCTTCATCCATCTTTTGTTTATATTTTAGTTGGAATAAAATAGCGGCACGTTGTAACCATATGTTATCTGATGCAATCCATTTTGGAATATATGCAGAAATTAATTCGGGATGTTGTAAAAAGATAGTACCTAAAAATGTAGGGACGATGCTATCAACAGAATCCCACCAAGATTTCGTAACAATAAGTTCTTCTAAAAATGGGATATGAGTTTCGTTTATATGCTTTTTATATTTTTGCATAATATCAAGTGCGGCAGCTTGATATTCACGTTCTGGTAAGTTCCAAAGTTCACGTACGATAACTTGGAAGTCTTTTTTATCTGGGAGAGTATGTATTTGAATGACGTCTTTTAATAATTGGCGTCTTTCCGGTGTTTGAATACCTAGAAATGGGAAGTGATTTTTCATATAACGAGCCATTGGTTCTGCTTTTTCAGGATTTTGATGAGCTGTAAAATGCTCTTGTAATGCTTGTACAAATGGATGCATAAGTGTTTCTCCTCTCTTATTACCTTTCTTCTCTTATTATACAAAGAGTTTGGTTAAATTTTAAAACATAACTTGCAATGTAATGAAATATGTTGAAAAGAGAGGGGAGAGGATAAGATGGAAGATCAGAGCGTACTAGCAGGTTTCTTTGCTCTTAGTTTTGCGTTTATTCTTGTTATAATAATTTGGGCAATTATTTCGTATTTGTTAACGGCTTTTGCACTTTATACAATGGCAAAAAATGATGGTGCAACTGATGGGGTTCTTGCGTTTATTCCATTTTTGAATAGTAAGACGTGGGGTGACTTGGCGAAGGATAAATTACCAGATTTCTTGAAAGAAGAGGCAGGGTGGAAAGTATTCGGTATATATGTCGCATGTTTCATCTTTAACTTCGTACCAATTATAAGTTTACTAGCAACAGCCGTATCGATTGTGCTGTCCATTTATCTCATTTATGCTATTTTAGACAGATATGGAACGAACTCTATACTATTTACGATTATTCATGTAATCACATTTTCGGTTTTCTTGCCGATTCATTTATTCATTATCCGAAATGAGCCGGTAAGATATAACGAGTAGATATATGCGGGGAGCTGTTTCGAAGCTATTTTGGAACAGCTCTTTGTTGGTTAATTGATATTTCGTTGACCAAGAAAAAAGGGCTGCCACATAGGACAGCCCTTTTTCTACTACATAAGATAGCGTAAATAAATGTAAATATGAGAAATGATTAATGAAACAATCATAATTGGGAAGCCGACTTTAAGGAATTCCATGTAGCTAAATTTATGTCCTTCACGACTTGCGATTCCGGCTACGATTACGTTAGCAGAAGCCCCGATTAAAGTTCCGTTTCCACCTAGGCAAGCACCTAATGCTAATGCCCACCATAATACGTCGATTTGTGCGTCAGAAGGTGATAAACCTAGCCCAACTGCCATATCGTTAATAAGTGGAATCATTGTTGCAACGAATGGAATGTTATCGATTGTTGCAGAGGCGATACCAGATACCCATAGAATAAGGATAGATGCATGAGAAATATCTCCGCCTGTTATTCCGACTACCTTTTGAGCTAACATTTTGATAAGACCGATATCGATAAGTCCTCCAACGAGTACGAATAGTCCCGCGAAGAAGAAAATCGTCACCCATTCTACGCTTGCGAATACTTCTTCAATTTCATGTTCTTTCACACCGATTAGCATAAGTACAGTAGCACCAGTCAAGGCGATAATAGCTGCATCAACATGGAAAATGGAATGAGTCATGAAACCTACAATTGTAAGTCCAAGTACTGTTAAAGATTTTTTCATTAATACTGGATCTTTAATGTATTGTTTTTCATCTAAGCTCATTAATTTTTTAACTTGTACAGGATCAGCAATTAATTGTTTACGGTACATGAAGTAAAGTATTGTTGCTGTAACTGCAATAATAATAATTACGATTGGTGCTAGATTCAGTAAGAAAGCATTGAAGTCTAGGTGCTTATTTGCAGAACCAATCATAATATTTGGCGGATCACCAATTAATGTTGCTGTTCCCCCAATGTTTGAAAAAATAATTTCAGAAAGTAAATAAGGAACAGGATTTACTTGCAAGATGCGCGTAATAGATAAAGTAACTGGAACAACAAGAAGTACAGTTGTAACGTTATCTAAAAATGCGGAGCCAAGCGCGGTAAGTAGGGAAAGGGAAATTAAAATTTTAATTGGATTTCCTTGTGCCCCTTTTGCTGCTTTAATGGCAACGTATTGGAAAACACCTGATTTACTCGTAATGTTCACCAAAATCATCATACCGATGAGTAGCGTAATCGTTCCCCATTCAATATGTTTCGTAAAGGCGTTATGTAAATCGACGACCCCCACAATTACCATGAGTGCTGCACCAAGAAGTGCGATGACAGCGCGATTAATTTTTTCAGAAATAATAATGGCATATGTAATTAAAAAGACTGCGATAGCAAAATAATACTGCCAGTTAGCGAGTTCTTGCGTTGTTTCGTGCAAAAATCTCATCTCCTTTCATTCATTTTTCTTAGTGTGTCAAATATTAACTAGATGAAACACACATAACGTCATTATAAAGTAGAAAAACTGCGGATGTAAATGAAAGGAGGGATTTTGTCATATTTTCTGCATAGGTCATTTTTTCTCATTTTTAAAAATATTTGTGGGCATTTGACATATATATAAGATACATCCAATCTGAATATTTAAAATGGAATTAGCATTCGAGCTTGTTCGTGTAGGAGTGTCAAATAGAAAGGAATGACAAAGATGATAAGGAAGGGATCGTATGGATGAACAACGATTTTTATTTTTAGATTTTGAGTTTACGATGCCCCAGCATCGAAAGAAACCAAAAGGATTTTTCCCGGAAATTATTGAGGTAGGACTCGTCTCGGTTGTAGGTTGTAAGGTAGAAGATACGTATTCATCACATGTCAGGCCGAAAACATTTCCTTCTTTAACAGATCGATGCAAGAAATTTTTAGGAATTAAACAAGAAATCGTGGATAAAGGAATTTCATTTCCTGAACTCATTGATAAACTTGCAGAATACGAAAAAAGATGTAAACCGACCATTGTAACGTGGGGAAATATGGATATGAAAGTGCTGAAGCATAATTGTGAAATGTCGGGAGTAGCTTTTCCGTTTTTCGGACAGTGTCGTGATTTATCGCTTGAGTATAAGAAGTTTTTTGGAGAAAGAAATCAAACAGGATTATGGAAAGCGATTGAGGCGTATGGAAAAGTAGGAACGGGTAAGCATCATTGTGCGCTAGATGATGCGATGACGACGTACAATATTTTTAAATTAGTAGAAAAAGATAAAGAGTATTTAGTGAAACCAGCACCTCCAACATTAGGGGAACTCGTGGACTTTTCAAAAGTGTTAAAGAAAGTGAGTACACAGTAACGACCAAATTGCACAGTATGTAATTTGGTCGTTTTGTTTTTTTAAAGTTTGTAGTCTTTTTTTAACTGCTCTAATGTTTCTAGACTACGAACCGCAAAAGGTGAATCATCTTCAGAAAATGAATTCATTTGAGTTTCTAATGCTAATTTGAGTGAATCTGTATAATCTAGAATCTCTCCTTCATATTTCTTCACCATTTGTTCTGGAATGTTCGTCTGTTCCCGGAAAGCTAAAGCACGTCTTTCATGGAAAAATGGTACGTCAGCTTGTTTTACGTTATGTAAGTCACCTTGCACCGGATGTTTTAAAACAGCTAATACTTTTACGACGTAACTGCCCGGGCGGCTATTTGTGACTTCGCCGATGTATTTTCCCGTTTTATAAATACCAGTAACGATTTCACCAATTTCAAATGTTTCTCTCATATTTTTCACCTCAAGTTTATAGTAAGGAAAGTAGGAGAAGGAGTCAAAGAAATCATTCGCTTTCGGAACGCCCCCTTGAGAATATGAATTGGTTCAACTATAATTTAAAATAATATAACAGAAAATTCTGATGGTTTTTGAATCCTACAATAAGGAGTGTTTCATATGATGCCTTTATATTTTCCGGAAGATAAAACAGAATATATTATTCCAGGGATTGTTTGCGTTCTATTTATCATTGGTGCCGTTGCTACGTGGCGTATGTTCATTCGTGTATCCAAACGAGAAGCAGAGCGATTACAGAAAGTAGAAGAAAAGCTTTTAGCTGAAAAGAAACGGTAATTCATTTTTGTATGTTTCCCTCTATGCTCGGACAATCTAAGGGCAGAATGTATTTTGGAGGGAATAGAATGAAAAGACGGCTTTTTTTCAGTTGTTGTTTATTATTTCTGATGGCAGGTTGTGACCAAGGAAAGCCGAAAGAAATTGAAGTGAAATTACATAATGCTTCAGGAGATGAAGTAGGGACTGCGAAAGTAGTTCAGCAAACAAGTGGAGTGAAAATTACGATTAAAGGGGAAGGTTTCGCGCCTGGTCCGCACGGCATACATGTACATGAAATTGGAGAGTGTAAAGCGCCTCGTTTTGAATCGTCTGGTAATCATTTTAATCCAGATAATAAAAAGCATGGCTTACTCAATCCGAAGGGTGCGGAAAATGGTGATTTACCGAATGTAATTGCAGATGGTTCTGGAAAGATTAAAGCGGATATCGATGCACCGCACATAACGCTTGAAGAAGGGAAAACGACGATTCATAGAAAAGATGGAGCGTCTATTATTATTACTGAAAACCCTGATGATGGCATGACACAACCAACGGGTAAATCTGGTGATCGAATTGCTTGCGGTGTGATTGTAAAAAAAGCGTCGGATATGAAGAAAAAGTAAAAGCTACCGTGGATGGTAGCTTTCTTTGTGAAACGTAATTGGAAATATATCAGCAATTATTGGGATATATCGACCGCAACTCAAAATATATCGGCGATTATTGAAATATATCGACCGTAACTCAAAATATATCAGCGATTTTTAAAATATATCGATTTACCGACAAAAATTGAGAAAGGAGCCTGCCCCAAATTGATTCGTGGGCAGGCTCCTTTCTTATTATGAAAACGTATGGCGCAGTCTGTTTAAAATTTCTTCTAAAACAGATCGTGGGCAGCCAATGTTAATTCGAATATGTTCTTCGCCGCCTAATCCGTACTTTTCACCAGGTTCGACGATAAGTTTTCCTTTTTCCTCAAGTAACGTGGTGCGCTCGTTTTGAGAAAGTTTTAGGTGAGAACAATCAATCCATAATAAAAAGCTACCTTCTGGCTTCGTTACGGAAAGAGTAGGTATGTGATTTTTGATATATTCACAAGCGAATTGAGCGTTATCTTCTATATATAGTCGGATTTCATTTAGCCAATCATTACATTCTGTATAGGCGCTTTGCATCGCGGTATAAGCAAATGTATTTAGCCCATGGAACCCTTGTCTATATTGAATAGACGTAAAGGTATTACGTAGTTTTTCATTTGGAATAATAATGATAGATGCTTGTAATCCAGCTATATTAAATGTTTTACTTGGAGCCATACAAGTAATGGTACGTGCTGCTAATTCTTCAGATAAAGAGGCGAATGGTGTATGAGTACGATCTCCGTAAATAATATCGGCATGAATTTCATCTGAGACAACAATTACATTATATTTTGTACATAACGCTCCGAGCTTCATTAGCTCGTCTTTCGTCCAAACGCGTCCAATAGGATTGTGAGGACTACAAAGAAGCATTAGTTTAATCCCTTGTTGAAATTGTTTTTCTAAATGATCGAAGTCTATCATATATGCGCCATTTTGTTTATATAATGGGCTCACGCATAATTGTCTGTTGTTTGTTGTAACCATTTCGAAAAATGGAGGATAAATAGGTGGTTGTACAAGAACGGGTTCGTTTTCCTTTGTGAAAGCTTGTACGCTCGTACTAAGAGCTGGAACGATCCCCGCACTAAATACGATCCATTCTTTTTGAATATCCCAGTCGTACTGTTTTTTTGTCCAGTTACAAATAATGTCTCCAATATGTTCAGGTGGAAGTGTATAGCCAAAAATAGGGTGTTCGATACGTTTTTGTAATGCAGTTTGAATTGGTTTTGGTACTTCAAAATCCATATCGGCAATCCAGGCATGAATGAGTTCTTCGTTTTTATAAGTATCCCATTTTGTACTATGTGTTCCGCGCCGATTTACCGTTTTATGAAATAGCTGCATATGTTTGCCCCTTTCTTCTGTGAAACTGCTAAGTTATGAAAGTTCTCTCTCTTCTTATAGAATAGCTGATGTGATAGGATAAAGAAAAGTATTAAAAAGTGAAAAGGCGGGAAGTAGATGGGTACATATGAAAAGATGATAGAGGTTGTGAAGAATTGGGATCCGTTTCGAATGGGACCGGAGTTTTATGAAACAGAAGCGAGCGATGTAGTGAACGTCGTAACTGTGTTTGACGATTCGAAATATATTGCAAAGAAGATTCAACATATATACTTTATGTCTTTTGAGGAAGTACCTGCGCTTGAAAAATGTGAGAAATTAGCTGAAGAGTTACTTGTATTAAAAGAAGGCGGAAGTTGCTCATTATAGGCTGTCGGAATTTCCGACAGCCTTTTTAATATTATCTCGCTATTTGCCGGGCAGTAAGACCCCCACCTAAAAAGACGGTTGAGGCAAAGAAGTGAGGTGGGAGATCCACTGCTCGTAAAAGCCCAATTGGTGCGGGCTAATAATCAGCGGGGTGAAACATTCCGCTGATTAAAGTTTCACTTTATTGCGCGGAAAAAGCGATAATTTCTTCATAAACATGTTCAGGCTTTTCCTCAGGTAGTAAATGCCCTGTATTTTCGTAAGAGATGAATGTTGAATTCGGTAAATCTTTATGGAGACGGTGTCCTACATGTACAGGGACGACGCGATCTTTTTCACCCCAAATGAGTAGTATAGGCGTTTCAATTTTTTGTAATTCAGTTGAAGATAAGTCACCTTCACGGTCTCGTATCATGCGAGTTAGGGCGGGGAATATACGGTTGTCATAAAAAGGAGCGGAGTAGCCTTCCTTCATTTCATCATCAATTAATGAGTGATCATGAACGACATTCATTAAGTTATGAACAATCCCGCGCCTTATAATCCAGTTCTTTACGTATAAATGAAAGAACGGTAAATAAGAAGAATACAGTAAAGGTAAGGTTGCGCGTGCTAAATAGCTAGAGCTACATAGTAAAATCGTCTTTGAGATTAGTTCAGGACGTATACGGTTTACATAGAGAGAAATTTGCCCGCCCATAGAATGCCCAATTAACACAATATTTGAGAGAGATAAATGTTCGATTAAATCGATAATAATGGTTGCTAAATTGTGATAAGAATACTTAAAGAGATGAGACTTATCACTTTTTCCGAATGGAGGCAAATCAAGAGCCAGTACTGTTCCTGCTGTCGATAGTAAAGGAATGAGACGGCGGTAACTGAATGAGGAAGATAAAAAGCCGTGAACGAGTACGAAAGTAGGACGTTTTGTTTTATTTTTATGTTCATACAATTCGTAATGAATAGTAGTGCCGCGAGTGGAAAAAGTGAAATAAGGACAAGTATATTCATGATTCATTTTTTGTCACTCCATTGATTTTTGTTCATATCATCTCCAAGGTAGAAAAAAATATGTTAACAAAAAAAGGCAAGATGACATTGTCATCTTGCCTTTCGCTTATTCATCATTACCCGCGAACAATATTAGGCGGTGTTTTTCCTTGTAACCCTGCAACTAAATTTTCAGCGGCTGTCATGGCCATTTGCTGCCGAGTTTTTAATGTCGCAGATCCGATGTGCGGTAAAGTCACAACATTTTGTAATGATAAGAGCGGATTATCTTTTTGAATCGGCTCTTGTGTAAAAGTATCAATGCCTGCTGCAAAGATTTTCTTTTCTGTTAAGGCATGGATTAAAGCTTCTTCATCTACTGTTTTCCCGCGAGAAGCATTAATGAAGATTGCTGTTTCTTTCATTAATGAAAATTCCTTTTCTCCGATAAGATGATACGTTTCATCTGTTAATGGAGTAAGAAGAACAATAAAGTCAGACTGTTTTAGTAGCGTATGTAAATCACAATATGTAGCATCAAATTTTTGTTCTGCTTCTTCTTTACGACGACGGTTATAATACAGGACGTTCATATCAAATCCGAATTTTGCTCGCTTTGCAACAGCTTCTCCAATTCGTCCCATTCCGATAATACCGATTGTACTATGATGCACATCTAGTCCGAAATGTTCTTTTCCGATTTCAGCGTTCCACTCACCATTTTTCACATAGGAATCGAGTTCGCAAACACGACGACCTGCAGATAACATAAGAGCGAAAACGAGGTCAGCTACTGTATCATCCAATACGTATGGTGTATTCGTTCCGATGACATTTCGCTTTTCCATCGCTAGTAAATCAAAATTATCATAGCCAACAGAAATGTTACTCACTACTTTTAATTTCGGTGCTACATTTAACAATTCTTCATTTATGGCAGATCCGAAATTTAATAACCCATCTTTATCTTGTATCTTCTCTAATAGAACATCACGAGGTACTTTCTCATTTTGATTCCATGTTTCATAATCACAGTGTTCTGATAAATAGTTTTCTACAAATGTTGGAACTGGTTCAGCGATATATACTTTTGGTTTCACGGTTCCATCCCCTCTCACTTTTATCCCTTGTTAACGGACAATAAGCCTCCCGCCCCTAAAAATGCCTGAAGCAAAGAAGGTAGGGGGAGACTAACTGCCCGTAAAAGCCCGATTGGTGTGGGCTAATAATCAGCGGGATGAACCTTTCCGCTGATTAAAGTTTCACTTTACCCCGCATTAACGGACAGTAAGCTTTCCGCCTTGAAGAACAGCTAAGGCAAAGAATATAAGTTGGAAAGCAACTGTCCGTAAATGCCCGATTGGATCAACTAATAATCAGCGGGATGAACCTTTCCACTGATTAAAGTTTCACTTTATTTTGACATAATTCTCTAAAAAAATCTTCTTTTCAAATTGGAAAGGGTATTTGTATAATTTAGACAGAAACGAAAAGGAAGGATGATTTATACGGTGACTGAAAAGGAATTAGAATTATTGGCTTGTCTTGAAAAAAGTAGTCGTTTGTCTGTAGATACATTGGCGAAGCTATTAAATATAGAAGTAGAAGAAGTGAAGAAGATGGTTGCGAAATTAGAAAGTGAAAAGATTATTGTGGATTATGTAACACATATTGATTGGACAAAAGTAAAAGAATATACGGGTTTAACAGCGATGATTGATGTGAAAGTTACGCCGAAGCACGGTGTTGGGTTTGATGCAGTTGCTGAACAAATTTATCGCTATTCAGAAGTGAAATCCGTGTATTTAATGTCAGGGACATATGATCTTTCTATTACATTAGAAGGAAAGACGATGGGAGAAGTAGCGATGTTTGTTTCTGAGAAATTAGCAACGATTGAATCTGTCGTTTCTACAACAACTCATTTCATTTTGAAGAAGTATAAACATGAGGGAATTATTTATGAAAAAAACGATGATGATAAGCGAATTGTGGTGACACCATGAAGCAGTTTGAACTATCTAGAGTAGCAGAATCTTTACAACCGTCTGGTATTCGAAAGTTTTTCGATTTAGCCGCAAGTATGAAAGGTGTTATTTCACTTGGAGTGGGAGAGCCTGACTTTGTTACACCTTGGAATGTAAGGCAAGCATGTATCCGTTCTTTAGAGCAAGGATATACAGCGTATACAGCAAATGCAGGATTATTGGAGCTCCGTCAAGAAATAGCAAAGTATCTAAAAAAACAATTTGCAGTATCTTATGATCCAAACGATGAAATCATTGTTACGGTTGGAGCGAGCCAAGCGTTAGATGTAGCGATGCGTGCCATTATAAATCCTGATGATGAAGTACTCATTATTGAACCGAGCTTCGTTTCTTATGCACCGCTTGTAACATTAGCTGGAGGAGTTCCAGTTCCTATAGCGACTACTTTAGAAAAAGAGTTTAAATTACAACCCGAACAAATTGAAGCAGCTATTACAGCGAAAACAAAGGCAATTTTACTTTGTTCCCCAAATAATCCAACAGGTGCAATGTTAAACAAATCCGAACTAGAAAAGTTAGCAGTAATGGTTGAGAAGTACAATTTAATCGTATTATCTGATGAAATTTATGCAGAGCTTGTATATGACGAAGTGTATACGAGTTTCGCGAGCATTCAAAACATGCGCGAACATACGATTTTAATTTCGGGATTTTCAAAAGGATTTGCGATGACAGGATGGCGTCTCGGTATGATCGCAGCTCCCGTTCAATTTTCAGAGTTGATGCTTAAAATTCATCAATATTCTATGATGTGTGCACCGACGATGTCCCAGTTCGCAGCTCTTGAAGCATTACGCGGAGGGAATGATGAAGTCATTCGAATGAGAGATAGCTATAAGAAACGCCGTAATTTTATGGCGACATCTTTCAATGAGATGGGATTAACGTGTCATGTGCCGGGCGGAGCGTTTTATGTCTTTCCTTCTGTTGCCTCAACTGGACTAACTTCAGTGGAATTTGCAGAACAGTTATTACTAGAAGAAAAAGTGGCTGTTGTACCTGGAAGTGTATTTGGAGAAAGTGGTGAAGGATTTATTCGTTGTTCGTATGCAACATCGCTTGAACAACTTATAGAAGCAATGAAGAGAATGGAACGGTTCGTCGAGAATAAAAAAAGGACAAAACATAATACGTTTTGTCCATAAAAGGGGGGGAATACTAGAAAGCCATGTGTTAGTATTCTATCCCAATATTGGAGAATTATACGTGCTACAGGAAATTTTTTCGTGAATTTTGAATGAGTTCTGTCATAGTGGTATAATTTACTAATATAAGGTATGCGCCTGTTAGGTAGCGATACGTAACAGGCGTACTAATTAATCGGATATTTAAAATAAGTACATCTGTTTTGCAATCTACATTTGTAGAGAAAATGGTAAACGTATGGGAGTGTTTCATATGTCAGAACAATATACAACAGGAGTGGTTGTAACAGGGAAAGTGACTGGAATTCAAGATTACGGTGCATTTGTAGCGTTAGATGCAGAAACACAAGGACTTGTGCATATATCTGAAATTACAAATGGATATGTAAAGGATATTCATGACTTTTTGAAAGTCGGCGATACAGTAGAAGTAAAAGTACTTTCAATTGATGAAGAGCACAGAAAAATGAGTTTATCGTTAAAAGCGGCGAAAAGAAAACAAGGAAGGATTCTTATACCGAATCCATCTAAGGACGGATTTAATACGTTGCGAGAAAAGCTGACAGAATGGATTGAAGAGTCCGAGTTAACAAAGTAAAAGAGGAGCGCATATGAGCGTTCCTCTTTTACTTTATCTTATGATATATATTTGCAAATATGATTGCATGCAATCATATTCGTATGTCGGAGGTGAAAGGACATACTGGTTATCGAATTTCGTTTGTTTCTGGGTGTGTACCAAGATTTTCAGATGGTTTAAACAGTAAACCAAGATTGATAAGCCCAGATATACCAACGATGCCGTAAATAATACGTGCAAGAGCTGAGTTTTGTCCGCCGAAAATGGCTGCTACTAAGTCAAACTGGAAGAACCCGATTAGTCCCCAGTTTACTGCACCAATTACAGTAAAGACTAATGCGATACGTTGCAATGTACTCATGAAAAAGCCCCCCTTAATTGTGAAGCATGAGCAAGCGCTGAGTTAATCAACTCTTTTATAGAATGGTGCAGTTATGTTGTTTTTATACATAAAAAATGTGTGAAAAAAGGATGTATATACATCTATACCGAAAAATGCGAATTTTTATGCAAAAAATGAACTTTTTCTAAAAAATATATATTGGTTACGTTTACACTGGTTGAATCGCTTGATTTACAACTTCAGTTTCGCTAAAGTGAATACAGAAATACATATCCATAATTGGAGGGAAAAAGATGAGTACACATGTAACGTTCGACTATTCTAAAGCGTTATCCTTCATCGGTGAACATGAAATCACTTATTTACGTGATGCAGTGAAAGTAACACATCATGCAATCCACGAAAAAACTGGAGCTGGGAACGATTTCCTTGGGTGGGTAGAGCTTCCGCTTCAATATGACAAAGAAGAATTTGCTCGCATTCAAAAATGCGCAGAAAAAATTAAAAATGACTCTGACATTTTACTTGTTGTAGGTATCGGTGGTTCTTACCTAGGAGCACGTGCAGCAATTGAAATGTTAAACCATTCATTCTACAATACGCTTTCTAAAGAACAACGTAAAACTCCACAAGTGCTATTTGTTGGACAAAACATTAGCTCCACTTACATGAAAGATTTAATGGATGTATTAGAAGGTAAAGACTTCTCTATTAACGTTATTTCCAAATCAGGTACAACAACAGAGCCTGCACTTGCATTCCGTATTTTCCGTAAGTTATTAGAAGAGAAGTATGGAAAAGAAGAAGCTCGCAAACGTATTTATGCAACTACAGATAAAGCGCGTGGTGCATTAAAAACATTAGCTGATAACGAAGGTTACGAAACATTCGTAATTCCAGATGATGTTGGAGGACGTTTCTCTGTATTAACGCCAGTTGGTTTATTACCAATCGCAGTAAGTGGCTTAAATATTGAAGAGATGATGAAAGGTGCAGCTGCTGGCCATGACGACTTCGGGGCATCAGAACTAGAAGAAAACCCAGCTTATCAATACGCAGTAGTTCGTAACGCTTTATACAATAAAGGAAAAACAATTGAAATGCTTGTTAACTATGAGCCAGCACTTCAATACTTCGCTGAGTGGTGGAAACAGTTATTTGGTGAAAGTGAAGGAAAAGATCAAAAAGGTATTTTCCCATCTTCAGCAAATTTCTCAACTGACTTACACTCATTAGGTCAATACGTTCAAGAAGGTCGTCGTGACTTATTTGAAACAGTTCTTAAAGTGGGTAAATCTACACATGAACTGACAATCGAATCAGAAGAAAACGATTTAGATGGATTAAACTACCTTGCTGGTGAAACTGTAGACTTCGTAAACACAAAAGCATACGAAGGTACATTACTTGCACATAGCGATGGTGGAGTACCAAACTTAATCGTAAATATTCCTGAATTAAATGAGTACACATTCGGTTACCTTGTGTACTTCTTCGAAAAAGCATGTGCGATGAGCGGCTACTTATTAGGCGTAAATCCATTTGACCAACCAGGAGTAGAAGCATACAAGAAAAACATGTTTGCTTTACTTGGTAAACCAGGATTTGAAGAATTAAAAGCAGAATTAGAAGAGCGTTTAAAATAATAAAAAGCGACCGGATCTCCGGTCGCTTTTTATTATTTTACTGAAATGTCCATCGGTATATTCAAACTAGAATGGGTATGCTAAAGGAAAAGTCTTGGAGGGATGGGCTTGATTCCGATTCAATCAAAGTTAAAAGGACATACATATGCGTTATATAAGTTAGAAGAGGTTATGAAACCACTTGGATATAGTATTGGTGGCAATTGGGATTACGATAAAGGGTGCTTTGATTACAAAATCGACGAAGAAGATGGCTATCAATTTTTACGAGTGCCATTTACAGCTGTGGATGGGGAATTAGATGTGCCTGGTGTAATAGTCCGTCTTGAAACGCCGTATATTCTTTCGCATGTGTATCAAGACGAACTAGATGATAATGTGAATGCGTTAACAGCTGGAACGAGCGGATTTGATCAATTTGCTGAGCCGAAAGATCCAGATGGAGATGTGAAAAGTAAGTATATTAATATTGGGAAAGTATTAGTACAGGAACTAGAGCGTCACTTTTTTAATGGTGAATAACAATGAGTATGTCGCTTTCGATAAGAATGAAGGTATGGACTGGGTTAATCATATATTGGTCGTCACGCTTTATACCTAGTAAGAGAATGTTTTGTTTTAAAAGAGTATAGCTACAATTTGCAAAAGTTTGTCCGGTGCAAGGCGGAGAAAGCTCCATCAGTTGTAATTTGTTATCAGAGATTTCATCGTAAAGTGAGAATAGTACACCTGAAATAGAAGGAAATAAAAGAGAAGCGGTAAATACATAGCTCGTTAATTTATTTCCTTCTATAATTTCTGATACACCAGCTCTCGTTGCATTTTGAATTTGATCCGAAGTAAGAAGTTCAGCGATGCAATGAATGTTTGGATTAAGTCCTTTTGCAGTTAAAATATTTAAGATGGACTGTGTATCAGCTAAGCTTTCATTTTTTTCTTTATCAGCCGTTATTAATATGGTGTGTGCCGTTGTAATGTTAGCTTTTAATAACGTTTGATCGTGATGTGGACAACCTTTTATAAACTCTAAATGATGAAATGGTTTTGGAAGTAAAGAAAGTGTTTCATCAATTAAAACGATATCAAGGTTTGGTTGTAAGATGTGCATTTGTTTTACAACATGTTTTGCCCGTTCGTTCCAGCCGACAATAATCATATGACCGCTAGCAGTCGCAGCTTCTTCTCCTTTAACTTTCATATATTGTTTATTAATCATATCAGTGGCGAATAGAACCATATAATAAGAACAAAAACCGGTTCCAAATAAAATAATACTCATACCGATGAGTTTGCCTATTAGTGTATGTGGGGCAAAGTCACCATAGCCAACAGTGAAAATTGTAACGATTGACCACCAAATTCCATCAAACCATGTGGTGAAGTGCGATGGTTCTAATCTATGTATAAGAAAGCCGGAAAAAGCAGTAAGTACAACAATAAAGCAAATTAAACGAAAAATAATGGAATCACGAAATGTATCTACTAAATTTGGACGGGATTTCAATTGCCAATTCCTCCTTACTTTGCAGGACTACATTCATTGTTACCATTATAGAAAAAAGAAAAACTCTCTAATTTAAAAGAGAGTTTGTTTTCTATTACATACTTTCAACTTCAGTTTGTTGAACACTTTCAAGGTGTTGAAGAGCATAATAAACATCAGCAGTATGTCTTTTTTGATCGATAGATAATTTTAAATGTAAATAGTGCGAACCATTTTCCAATGTTTTGAGCTTCATGTTCTTAACTTTTATATCCATTTCTTTTATTTCTTCAATTACGATCGGGATATTGTCCATATTTCGTACAACAAGTTTCACTGCGATATCACGTTGACGAAATGACCTAGGTCCTATAAATTTCATCGTTAATGGTATAAGTTCTACACTAATCATAAGGAAGCACATTCCGAAAATCGCTTCAATATAGAAACCAGCTCCAACGGCAATGCCAATACCAGAAGCACCCCAAATCATGGCGGCGGTCGTTAGCCCAGCAATACTATCGTTTCCTCTTCGTAAAATAACACCTGCACCTAAAAAACCAATTCCTGATACAATTTGAGCAGCAAGTCGAAGGGGGTCCATATTCATATGGTCGGTATGTGGTAAATTGTAAGCTGCTTTAATAGAAACAATAGTGAGGAGGCAACTAATAATAGAGATAACTAAACAAGTTTTTAAACCAAGTGGTTTACGTTTTAATTCACGTTCTAAACCGATGGCGAATCCTAAAATAGCCGAGAGACCTAGTTTGAGTAATAAATCGGTATAGTCCATATGTATTCCTCCTTGTATGATATTTTATAGGAATAAAACGTTTATTATAGAAAGAAACGGTTTTTGATAGAGTAACTTTATATAGAATATATGTAGGAATTGCTTATACATGAAAGAGATATTTCGTTTAAGTATATGATATTAAAAAAGAAATGTGGGTGGTTTTAAAAAAAGTTTATAAAAGGTGTTGCATTTCAATTTTCACCATGATATATTAATAACCGTCGCTGATGCGGAAACGCAGAAAACGACAAAAAAGAAATTAAAAAACTTAGTTGACATCGAAAAATGAAGATGTTAACATAAGGAAGTCGCAAATGAGCGACCAAGTAGTTCTTTGAAAACTGAACGAAACAAACAACGTGAAACGTCAATTTTTATTTTTAGATGCTAGACAAACTAACTTTATTGGAGAGTTTGATCCTGGCTCAGGATGAACGCTGGCGGCGTGCCTAATACATGCAAGTCGAGCGAATGGATTGAGAGCTTGCTCTCAAGAAGTTAGCGGCGGACGGGTGAGTAACACGTGGGTAACCTGCCCATAAGACTGGGATAACTCCGGGAAACCGGGGCTAATACCGGATAATATTTTGAACTGCATGGTTCGAAATTGAAAGGCGGCTTCGGCTGTCACTTATGGATGGACCCGCGTCGCATTAGCTAGTTGGTGAGGTAACGGCTCACCAAGGCAACGATGC